>NZ_JBIMKZ010000069.1:0-17238 GCF_051860865.1 Polymorphobacter sp.
AGATTAATGTGCACCCGGTAATTGCACCATACAAGGACAAAATGTGCACAGCTATGGCGATCCATCCTCAAGGGGTCTGGGGGCTTAGCCCCCAGCCGCCGGAGGCCCCTTCCTCACGCCCCCCTGAGCGCCATGGTTCGCTCATCCAGCGGATAGAACCGCATCACCGCCACGCTCGCCAGCAAAAACCCGGTCGAGAACACGCAATACGCCAGCGTAATTCCGGTAATCGCGCTTGCCGGCTGGTCGACCGCCACCCCGGCCTTGCTCTCGATATAGCCGAACAGCCCCAGCACCAGCCCCACCATCGACGCCCCGATCGCCTGCCCCAGCTTCTCGACCATGATATAGAGCCCGGCAAAGCTCCCCTCGATCTGTTGCCCGCTGATCCGATACTGATATTCGATGGTGTCGGGCAGCATCGACTGGCTGATCATCACGATCCCGCCATTGCCCAGCCCCGCCAGCAGCCCGATGGTGATGATGATCCATTCCGCCGTCCCCGGCCCGAACGGCAACCAGGCCAGCCACACCAGCGCCGTATACAGCCCCCCCAGCGTATAGGCGGTCCGCTTGCCCTGCCGCCGCGCCAGCCACAGCCAGAACGGCTGCGCCACGATCGTGCCGATGGTCAGCGTCGCATAGATCGTCCCCAGCCAGGCGTCGGACATCTCCAGCCGCCGCTGCACGAAGAACGCCGCTGACGCCGTATGCATCCCCGCCGCCGACAGCAGCATCAGCTTCGCCGACTGCAAAATCACGAACGGCCGGTTCCGCAGCGCCGCCTTCATCTGCGCCTTGTACGGCGGGTGCGTCTTCATATCGACCACCCTCAGCCGCGCCCCGCGCGTCAGCCAGAAGCAGCTCATCAGCACCGCAAAGATCACGAGCCCGACGATGATCCCCATCATCCGGTGCCCCACCAGCCCGCCGCCGAAATAGGCAATCAGCGTCGCCGTAGCCCACCCGCCGAGCAGATTGCCGAGCGAGCCGTTGACCACCCGGAACGACATCATCTTCGATCGCTCGTGCGGCCGGTCGGTCATCTCGGCCGGCATCGCCATATAGGGCACCGCGAAGATCGCGTAGGAGGTCGCGTGCAATATCAGCAGCGCCGCCAGCATGATGATCGCCCCGGTCTGCGTCGCCGCCACCGGCGCATTGAACGCCAGCATGAAGGTCAGCCCGCAGGCAAAGGCGCCGCCGAGCAGATAGGGCCGCCGCCGCCCCCAGCGCGATTGCGTCCGGTCGGATAATGACCCGAAGATCGGATCGGCGATCCCGTCATAGATCTTGGCCAGCGCGAAGATCAGCCCCGCCACCGCCGGCGGCACCGCCATGTAATCGGTCATGAAGCGCAGCAGCAGATAGCTGCCTACCATGAACGCCGTCAGCCCCAGCGTGCCGAGACTCCAGCCGATATAGAGTTTCAGCGACAGCGGCTCGCCCGTCATCTCGCGGGCCGGCCAACGCGTCTGTTCCGTCGATGCTTCCGCCACGCGTCCCCGCTCTCTCGCCCGCATATCAGCACATCACCCGGCCGGGTCACCAGCGCATTCGATGCTTCCCACCTGTCGGATAACCAGCCACCCGCATTTGTCCACCAGTCGGGCAGAAAAGCGTTGCGCCGGCCCGCCGCCATGGCATTGTCCGCGCATGGAAAAAGGCGTCCCCATCCGGGCTCTCAGCCGCGGCATCGCCGTGCTGCAGGCCATCAACCGCGGCGGCACCGTCTCGATGATGGAAATCGCCCGCCTCAGCCAGGTTCCCTATCCCACCGCCTGCCGCCTCGTGCAGACGCTGATGCACGAAGGCCTGATCGAGCGCGAGCCCGCCCGCAAACATTATCGCCCCACCGCGCTGGTGCAGACACTGGCGCATGGCTTCCAGGGCGATGCCCGCCTCGTCGCCGCCGCCCGCCCCCACATCGTCGCCCTCACCCGCCGCCTCGGCTGGCCGATCTCGCTCAGCACCCAGGTCGGCCATTCGATGGTCATCCGGGACAGCACGCACTCGCTCACCACCCTTACCTTCAGCCATTATTACCCCGGCTACACCCTGCCGATCCTCGAATGCGCCGCCGGCCTCGCCTATCTCTCCTGGCTCGGCCCCCATGCCCGCGCCCATCTGCTCAACGCCCTCAAGCTGCTCCCCGATTCCGCCAACACCAACATCATCGCCATGTTCGAGACCGGCGAACTGGCCGAACAGATCCGCCAGCAGGGCCACGCCCAGCGCAGCTTCAACACCTTCACGCTCAACCCCGGCAAGACCTCGTCGATCGCCGTCCCCATCCTGATGCGCGATCATGGCGAAAACGACATCATCGGCTGCCTGACACTCCCCTTCTTCGTCAGCGCCATCAAAATGAACGAAGCCGTCGAACGCTTCCTTGCCCCCCTCCAGGCCACCGCCATTGCCGTCGCCGCCAGCCTCGCCGAAGACCTCAACCCCACCCCGGTCGAGGAAGAAGCCTAGGCGGCATCGACACAGGAAAATGACCTCCGGGGGTTAAGGAAAGGGCCTCCGGCGGCTGGGGCCGCAGGCCCCAGACCCTGATAGATTAGTCATTCCCGCAACACCGTCTGCCGTCGCAATACGAAGGCCGGATTATCGGGGTCTGGGGCCTGCGGCCCCCGCCGCCGGAGGCGCACTTCGGCTGAACGTCGATGCCAGCTAATCCGCCGCAGCCGGCTCGGCCGCTATCGACGCGGCCTCCGGCACCAGATCGGGCTCCGCGTTGGGTACCGGCAGCGTTCGCACCATCCGCACGATCGGCACCGGCTTCTCGATCATCTGCCCTTTCATCGCCCCTTCGCCCAGCGTGGCGGACACCGGCGCTGCCTGGATCGCCTTCACCACCTCGCGTCCTGCCACCACCTTGCCGAATGCCGCAAAGCCCGGGTCGGCCTCGGTCGCATCGAGCGAGGACAGGTCACCGATGATGATGAAGAAGTCGCCGTTAGCCGATCCCGGCGCCCCGCGCGCCATCGAGATCGCCATGTCGGTATTTGACAGCCCCGTCGCGCTCGTCGGCTCATGCTTCACAGGCGGCAGCACCCGCTTCGAATTGCCTTGGGTGCCGCCCTGGATCAGCCCGAACTGCCCGGCCTCCCCCACCATCATCGCCCGGTAAAACACCGTCCCGTCGAACCGCTTCTGGTCGACATAGCGCAGGAAATTGGCCACCGTCAGAGGCGCCTTGTCCCGCTCCAGTCGCAGCGTGAATTCCCCCGCCCCGGTCACCACCTTCACATGCGGCAGAGACGAAACAGGGGCTACCACAGGCGGCGCCGCCACCCCCGCCTGCATCATCATCGCCAGCAGCAACGCCTTCACCATCGCCAGTCCTCCTGCCACCCAGAATGGCGCAACCCCGGCGCTGCGTCCACACCGGCCGGCGCCCGTAGCTGAAACCACTGGACAGGCGCCACGCGCTCCGCCCAATAGACCATTGCAGATGCTGGAGGGGGCCCGCTTCTTGCCACAAAACCGATCATGACCACGCTTCTGACCCCCGTTCGCCGCTTCGTCTCCAACGTCGGGCTGGCGCGCGGCCTCGTCACCCTGCTCATCCTCGTCGCCGCCTTCGCCATCGCCCGCTACAGCTGGACCATCCCTGTCCTCACCGAGACCGAGCGCGGCCTTTACGATGTCCGCCAGTTCCTCGCCGCCCCCGTCGTCGCCCAGGACCCGCGCATCACCATCATCGTCTTCACCGAGGAGACGCTGGCCGCCACCGGCAAGCGCTCGCCGCTCGATCGCCGCCTGCTCGCCGACGCGCTGAAGACCATCGACGCCATGCGCCCCCGCGCCATCGGCATCGATATCCTCATCGACCAGGCCCAGCCCGACGATGATTACCTCGTCGATACCTTCCGCCGCCTCACCACCGCCACCCGCCTCGCCACCGTCGCAGAGAACGAGGCCGTCCCCACCCTGCCGCCCTGGCAGGACCAGTTCCTCCGCGCCTTCCACAAGCGCATCGCCACGCCCTATGTCGGCGGCGGCGATGTCCGCGTCGACGTCGATTCAGACAATGTCATCCGCCGCTTCCCCGCCCAGCTGCCCGGCGCCAAACCCCTGCTGATGGACCTGATGGCCGAGGACGCGAAATGGGGCGGCACCCCGATGCGCGATTACCAGGGCGGCATCGCCTTCCGCCGCGCCGCCGACAACGAGCACCCGGTCTTCACCATGCTCCCCATCGACCTGTTCGCCATCCCCGAACTCGCCGGCGCCATGGCCCCGCTGGTCAAGGACCGTCTCGTCCTCATCGGCGCCGAGCTGCAGATGGTCGACCGCTTCGCCACCCCCCTCACCCGCCTCACCGGCGAGGACACGCCCGGCGTCGCCGTCCATGGCCACCTCCTCGCCCAGCGGCTGGACAGCCGCGACGGTGGCGGCCGCCTCACCCTCCTCCCCGGCTGGTCCTACTGGCTGATCGCGCTGGCCGTGGTCATCGCCGGCGCGCTGACCAGCATCTCGCCGCTCGGCGCCACCCTCACCGCGCTGATCGGCGCGCTCGAGGTCCTCGCCCTCATCGGCACCCCCTTCCTGCTCCAGAAGAATGGCATCGACACCATCGGCCTCCCGGCCGGCGGCTGGGCCATCGGCTTCATCATCGCCTATGCCACCACCGCCGCCTCGGCCCGCTCGATCGGCGTCGAGCAGCGCGCCTTCGCCCAGTCCGCGCTCGGCAAATATCTGCCGCCGGACATCGCCGAAATGATCATCCGCGAACCCGAAAAGCTCTCGCTGCACGGCGAAAAGCGCCGCATCTACGCCCTGTTCACCGACATCGAGGGCTTCACCAAAATGTCGGATCAGTTGCAGGCCGAGCAGCTCGGCACCATCCTCAACGAATATCTGGACGACATCAGCCGCATCATCCTCGGCCATGGCGGGACCATCGACAAGTTCGTCGGCGATGCCGTCATCGCCTTCTGGGGCGCCCCCGTCGCCCGCCCGGACGACGCCGCCCGCGCGCTCGCCGCCGCCCGCGCCATCCAGGCCTATTCCACGGACATGCTGGCGAGGAACCGCGATTCCACCACCGCCCGCATCGGCCGCACCCGCATCGGCGTACATAGGGGCAATGCCGTCGTCGGCAACTTCGGCGGCACCGACCGGATCCAGTACACCGCACTCGGAGACGCAATGAATACGGCCGCCCGCCTCGAATCCGCCAACAAGGCGATGGGCAGCTACACGCTGGTCAGCCGCGATGCCATCGCCACCATCCCCGATGCCGCCTGCCGCAGCCTCGGCCGCCTGACGCTCCGCGGCCGCAAGGAGCCCCTCGAAGTCTTCGAGCCCATAGAAGACGCCGCCGCCGCCGCCGAGCACAACGCGCTCTGGCGCCGCTTCGAATCCGGAGATGCCGCCGCCCTGCAGGCCCTGCGCACCTTGGCCGCCTCCCACCCCGATGATATCGTTCTGGCCAAGATGGTCAGCCGCCTCGAATCCCTCGACCCTGGAGCGTCCTATGACATCTCATAAGCTTGTTACGGCCGCGCTCGCCGCCGCCACCCTCGCCGCCACCCTCGCTTCGGCCGCCAACGCCGCCCTCGTCGTCCGCTCGGTTGGCACCGGCGCCGCCGCCTTCCCCGTCGGCCGCACCATCACCGCCGGCACCCCCATCGCCCTCAAGCCCGGCGACATGCTGACCATCCTCGATGGCCAGACCACCCGCACCTTCCGCGGCCCCGGCACCTTCGATCTCGGCCGCGCCGCCCAGGCCACCACCACCCTCGCCTCGGCCGCCACCGCCCTCAACAGCCGCGCCGCCGAGCGCAAGCCCCGCCTCGGCACCGTCCGCGGCGTCCCCGCCATCGACAGCCCCAGCCTCTGGGACATCGACCTCGACGCCCCCGCCACCCCCGCCACCCAATGCGTCGTCGATCCCGCCACCACCCAGCTGCGCCGCACCGAGGCCACCGCCCCGCGCACCCTCACCATCGAGCCCGCCAGCGGCAAGCCCGCCACCCTCACCCTCGCCGCCGGCGCCACCAGCGCCCGCTGGCCCAAAGCCCTCCCCGTCCCCGGCCGCTACACGCTCCGCAGCCCCGGGCAAGCCCAGACGCAAACCCTCACCCTCACCAAAATCCCCGCCCCCACCGGAGACGCCACCGCCGACGCCGAAACCCTGATCAAGGCCGGCTGCACCCGCCAGCTGGACCGCTTCGTCGCCACCCTCGAAAAATAGCGCGTCCTAAAAGACGCCCGCCTCAAACCGCCAGCCTGTCCCGGCGCAGCGTCATTGTCGCCACCAGCCCGGTCGCCGGCCACTCGCAGTGCAGCGTCCCGCCGAACTGCCGCAGCAGCGTCCGCTCCACCATCCGCAGCCCGGTGCCGGGCGCTGCCGGCGGCCCCGCCACCGCCGGCCCGCCCGTCTCGGACCAGGTCAGCACCAGCTGCTCCTCCTCCGCGCGCATCGCCACGTCGAGCGTCCCCGTCGACGCCGACAGCGCCCCATATTTCGCCGCATTGGTCGCCAGCTCGTGGAACATGATCGCCAGCGTCGTCGTCGATCGCTCGCCCACCCCGATCCGCGGCACCGCCACCCGCACCCGCCCGGCAAACGCCCCCTGGTCGTCATAAGGCGCCAGCAACACCGACAGCAGATCGCCCAGCAACGCCGCCCGCCCGTCCTCGCCCGGCAACGGACGCACAATGTCATGCGCCCGCCCCAGCGCCGAAAGCCGCGCCGTCAGCCCCTGCGCCATCTCCTCCACGCTGCCCGCCGACCGCACGCTCATGTGCGTCAGGCTCATCGCCACCGACAGCAGATTCTTCACCCGATGGCTCATCTCGCCCGCCAGCAGCTCGTTGCTCTCCTCCGCCTGCTTGCGCCCGGTCACATCGAGGAAAACCCCATAGGTCGCCCCGTCGACAACACTCGCATCCGCCCCCACGCCCCGCGCCGATACCCAGCGCACCTCATCCTCGATCATGATCCGGAAATCGATCTCGAACGGCCCCTCCACGGCCCGCGTCGCCAGAAACGCCTCCCGCACCCGGTCCCGGTCGGAAGGATGCACCTTCGCCGACAGATCCTCGAAATCGACCTCCCGCGCCCAGTCCAGCCCCCACAAGGCAAACGCCCGCGCATCCATCGTGAACCGGTTACGACCAACCTCCCAGCGCCACATCGCCACCTGCGCCGCCTCGATCGCTAGCCGCAAATGCAAGGCACTCCACACAATCGAATCTTCACCATGTGCAACCATGCCAGCTCCCAGGATGCGCACCAGCCACCCACCCCCGCCCTGCGCCCCCCAGCCCCGCGTGTCAAAAGTGCAGCGTCAGAGAAGCAGCAAAACAGCCTCCGGCAGCTGGGGCCTCAGGCCCCAGACCCAGGACAAATTGTGGCGGAAACTCGCGGCCCGATGATCAACGTTGTTTGCTGGCTTGCAGCTTGGGGAGATAGGCCAAGCCGTCGCCGATCGTTTCGAGGGCCTGTGGCTCCTGAACCGGGATGCGCTGCCAGCGTTTCAAACGGTCAGGGTCCTCTTCTATCGACCCGTTCGCAAGGCTTGCCCGTCGGCTGACGAAATTGACACTCAGTGTTTCAGTCTGGCCGCTGTTTCGCTGCAACGTCTCCCGGTCGAAGCCGATCAGACGCATCTGCTTCCCGTTCCAACGGAACGAAAGCACGGAACTGTAGGACGTCCATCCCCCCATACTTCGCCAATAGATCAGTCCCAATGAGAGAATCCCTCGACGGATCGCCAGCGCCTCAGCATCTAGCGGATCATCCATGTAGGGATCATCTGCACGGGGAATCACCGCGACATTCGCCGCCTGCAAGTCAAACCCGGTCTTGCGACGAAACGCGACAAGCAAGAGGCGAGGATTGGTATCCATCGGAGTGGTGACGCCTTCAACCTCGACGATGCAGTCTGGATCAGCGCCTTTCAGGACCGCTGCCAGGTCCGGTTGCCCATCCCCGTTCAAGTCGCCTTCAACTGCGATCTCCACATCCCAGCCGGGCGGCGCGAAGGCGGCCGCCGATACGGCAGACGCCGGCAATGATGGTAAGGCCGCGCGCAAGCGCGGCGGCTCGCCGTCATAGGGCACCGATGGATGAGACACAGCAAGACAGATTGCGCCGGCGATTTGAAGCATTGGTCCAACCTACTGGCTCGGACATTCCGTAGCCAGCGCGTCACGCAATCGCCGTGTGTGCGAGCACCTCATACGTGTGATGCATGAAAAACGGGGGCCCGCCCATTGCCTCGCCGACCACCATCCCACGATCGTCCTTGCTCCAGCGGCCCTTTTCAGCCCCGAAGCTCCAGACCGTTCCCGTCCGGATCACGGAGATAGATCGACATATCGACACCGCCAGCACCATAGCGGCTTGCCGGGGCCTCATAAACAATGCCGTGCGCATCCAGGTGCTTCATCACGTCGCTGGCAACATAGCGCTCCACGCGCAGGCAGATGTGATCGACATTCCGGCCCTCGGCACCTGGTCCGGCGCCGCCTGCCGATCCCAGTTTTCCATCGAGCGGAACAAGATCAATCAAGCTGGTGCCTGCTCGAAGATGGATGAGACCTACAGCGTCGTTACGCTTCTCGATGGCGCATCCAAGCACCCCAGCGTAGAATGCGATGGCCGCATCCAGATCGCGAACGCGCAGGACAACATGGTCGATTCCGGCAATCGACAGCATCCCGCTCTCCTTTGCTTCTTCCACCGTCGCACCTCACAAGACCGTAGTCCATGTCACGCCACAGTCCGAACCGCCGTCACCCGCTCACCGCAACGGCCGGGCCCCATCCCCCACAATCGCAAACGCCGCCCAATAATAAGGATGAGACGTATCCGCCTCGTCCATCAGCCGCAGCGCCGCCGTCCGCATCGCCTCGCCCACACCGGCCTCGGTCCCGCCCTCATTCCCGCCCTGGAACAGCCCGGTGATCAGCCGCTCGGTCGCGCCATAATCGTCCGGCACCGGCCAGTGGCTCGCCACCACAGTGCGTGATCCCGCCCCCACAAACGCCCGCACCAGCCCGTCCAGCGCGAAATTGCCCCCGGTCGCAATCCCCGCCTCCCGCGTCGCCGAAACCGTCGCCATCCCGGCCGTGTCGCACGCCGACAGGATCACCGTCTCGGCATCCAGCCGCAGGTCGAAAATCTCGGCAAAGCTCAGCAGCCCGTCCGATCCCGCGCCCCCGAACGAGGTCAGCAGCGCCGGCCGCGCCGCGCACTGCGGCGCCGGCGCCGTCACCAGCCCATGCGTGGCGAAATGCAGGATGCGATACTGGTTGAGGTCGTCGCGCCCGTCGAGCCCGGAGTCGGTAAACCCGCCCTCGGTCACGATCTCCGCCCCCGTCCCGCCTATCGCTCGCGCCGCGAACTGCAGCTCGTCGGCCGAAATCGGGTTGCCCCAGGCCGCCAGCGGCCAGTCGCAGGCATCGCGCGGAATCGCCGACATCGCCGCCGGCGGCCGGCTGTTCTGCCCCAGCCCCAGATAGGGCCGCATCGCCCGGCTCGCCGCAATCCCGCGCAGCTCCACAAACGCCCCGGGGCTCACCGCCGTCGTCAGCATCCGCTCGCGCCCCAGCCAGCTGATGCCGCGCATGTCATAGGCATCGGCGCGGATATCGGCCACCCGCGCCAGATAGGCCGCCATCCCCCGGTCATCGGCAATCAGCAAATTCGGCGGCAGCTGCAGCAGCGGCCCGTCCGGCTCGAAGATGATGTGCCTGGCCGCCGCCACCTCGCTGTCCAGCCCGGCAAACAGCAGCGCATACAGCGCCCGCGCCGTCGCCGCATCGAACGGATAGGTCGCCGTCCTCCCGTCCTCGATCCGCACGATCGAATCGCGCAGCCGCGCCACCATCGCCTCCAGCTCGGCCAGCCGCGCCTGCACCGGCAGCACCCGCGCGCTGTCCGGCCCGATCATCATCGCATAGGGCTGCTCGCCCACCAGCGCGAGCTTGTAATAGGCCTCGCCCGGCCGCAGCACCTTCTGCAGATCCGCCAGCCCCAGCGTCTGCGCCGACACCACCCGGTAGCGCGGAAACGCCGACAAGCGGTCGAGCAACTGCGTCTGTTGCACCGCCAGCAGCGCCCGCTCGCTCCCCGCCTGCGCCAGCGCCGTCTCCTCGTCAGGCGTCAGCGCCGTCATCGCCGAAAGCCGCCCGATGTCGCTCTCCACCCGCACGATCTCGCGCGATACCCGCGTCGCCTCGCGGAACAGCGCCGCCGCTTCGTCGCTGCCCCCCGATAGCTCGCGCGCCAGCACCGCCTGCGTCTGCGCCACCCCGGGCCGCACCAGGGTCTGCGCCGCCATGAAGAAGTCGGACACATCGCCCGCCGACCCGCCCCGCGCCAGCAGCGCAAAATACGGCCCGATCATCGGCCGTATCGCCTGGTCGCCCCCCGGCGTCGCCGGCGCCGCCTTCACCACCGCGGCAAACGCCGCCCGCGCCGCCGCCCCGTCGCCCTGCCGCTCCAGCAGCCCGGCCAGCCGCGCCCGCGCCGCCAGCAGCGCCGCCGATCCCGGATATTCGATCTGCAGCAGCCGCGCCGCCTCCTCCAGCTGCGCCCGCGCCCCGGCCCGGTCGCCCTCGGCCTCGGCAATCGCCCCCAGCTCGGTATAGCTCGCCGCGTTCAGCCAGCCGAGGCTGCGTACCCGCCCGCCCCGGATCGTGTTGATCCCGTCGATCGCCCCGCCCAGCGCCGACTTCGCCGGCCCCAGCCGCCCGCGCGCCCGCTCGGCCACCCCGGTCAAATACAGCGCCTGCGCGTCCAGAATCCGCACCCGCTCGCCCTCGCTCAGCCGCAGGTCGCCACCGGCCAGTCGCGCCAGCCGCCCGGCGTCGGTATTCAGCCGCTGCGCCACCGGCCGCTCGATCCGCCCCGCCGCCAGGTCCTCGGGCCGCAGCCCGCCCTCCCCTGCCGCAGACACCGGCGCCGCCAGTATCGCCAGCGCCGCCACCGCCTGGCCATTGTTCAGCGCATCGATCGCCCGGAAATTCCGCAGCCGCCGCTGCTGCACGGGGTCGATCGCATCGGGGGCGCGCGCGGCGCGGTCGAACAGGTCGATCGCCGCCGCCCGGTTGCCGAGGTTCGATTGCTGCAACCCCTGGTTCGCCAGATATTCCGCCGTTCGCGCAAAGCCCGCGTCGCCGCTCCGGCTCCGCTCGATCAGCACATCGAAGAACGCCGCACTCTCGGCAAACGCCCCGGCATTGTTGCGCAGATACCCCTCCGCCAGCGCCGCCTCGGGGTCGAGCACCCCGGCCTGCACCCGCGCCAGCGCCGTCGGATCGCTCAGGCCGGTCGTCGTCGCCACCACCTCGCCCGGCACCGGCCGGTCGAGCACCATCGATTGCAGCCCCAGCGCCAGCGCCGTCTCATAGCTGACCAGCCCCTCGGCGACATACAACACGCCGCCGCGCTCGATGCTAAGCACCAGCTGCGGCACCCCCTTCGCCGGCCCGTCCGCCGCCCCCGCACACAGCGCCCGGGAAACCCCAGAAACTCCGCCCAAAGCCACCACGGACGTCGCCCCGCAGCCCCCGCCGCCACGCCCGGCCAACAGCCCCGTCGCCGCCGCGCCACTGCCGGACCGCAACGCCCAGAGCTGCCCCACCTGCGTCGCCGCATCCCGGCACACCAGCGCATAGCCCCGGTCGAACATCGACGTCAGCAGCGGCGCCACCCCCTGCGACTGCGCCGTGCACAACACCCCGGCATCGCCGACCCGGAAGCTCGATTCCGTCTTCAGGCTGCGCGTCACCGCCCCGGCCTGCCCGGCCAGTGTCATCGTCGCCGCCGCCAGCAGCGCCAGCCTCAAAGCCCGCCCCATCACTGCCCCTCCGGCCGGTTGTCGCCCGGCACGCCGTCGGAGTCGTCCTCAGGCTCCTCCGCCGCCGCACCCTCATTGCCCTGCCCGGTCGGCATCGCGCCGCCGTCAGTGCCCACGCCAACCCCGACGCCGATCCCGCTTCCGCGCCCGGCACCGATGAACTGCCCGGCATTGCCGGTCCCCGTCATCGGCTCGTCCATGATCTCGGGGTCGTCCACCGGCCCGGTGCCGATCAGCTGCTGCTGGCGGAACGCCGGCGGCAGGTCGGTGCCCTCGCCCGCCGTTTCCGGCCGCATGCCCCCGTCCTCGGTCAGCTGCTGCACGTCATTGCCGATCGGCTGCACCGCCTCGATCACCGCCTCCGGCACCAGCGGCTCGGGCTCCGGCTCCGGCTCCGGCTCCGGCTCCACCACGCAAGGCGCTCCGCGCACGCAGCCATTCACCTGGCTCGTCGCCGTGAACCCGCGCCCATTGCCCAGCACCGTGAAGCTCACCGTCTCCAGCGTGAAATTGCCGGTCACCGGCCCGCCCGCCCCGCGCGTCTGGCCGTTGATCACCACATCCACCGCCCCGCCCACCGGCACCGGCACCCCCTGCGCATCCACCAGCGGCCGCAGCCGCGGCGTAATCGTCAACGCCCCGGCATCGAAGCCGGCGCGCACACTGCCCCGACTGCTGTTCTGCACCAGGAAGCTGTTGTCGATCACCACGTCGATGGTCCCGCCAATCAGCTGCTGGGCATTCGGAATCGTCGCCACCGGCACGCCGTTCAGCCGGTCGTTGCGCCCGCTGAAATTGCCGTCGAGCAACAGGTTCGAGACCAGCGCCCGCTCGCCAACGAAGATGTCCCGCGCCTCCAGCCGCAACCGCCCGCCGGGGGCCCCGCCCACGGCAAACACCCCGAGCTGCCCGCCCTCGTCGGACACCACCAGAATCCGGTCGCCCGCCAGCCGCAGCACATCGTCGGTGCCCGCATCGCTGACCGTCACCGGATCGGTCACAACGATATCGCCAGCCGACACGATCTCGAAGCTCGATCCTGTCAAATTGGGCACTGCGCCGCGGCTGCCGACCAGCGCAAAGCCTAGTACGTCCACCGCCGCCGGCGCCGCCCCAAGCGCCACCACGCTGATATCGGCCGCCTGCAACCGTTGCACCTCGGCCGCGCTCATCCACCAGTCCGCATCGGCCGTCCCGCCGCCCAGCACCACCGAATCCACCCCGGCCTCGATCTCGAACCGCAGCGTTTCCGCCTGCAACCCGCCGAACCGCGCACCAATCGCGATATCGGCCGAGGTCACCACCGCCGACCCCGCCGTCACCGCGCCGTCGAACCGCGCCAGCCCGCCGCTGCTTACCCCGATCCGGAAGGCGTCGATCGTCCCGCCGAAGCCGACATCACCGGCCGCAGCCGCCATCAGCAGCCCGGTCTCCACCGCCCCGCCGACAGCAACATCCCCGTCCAGCCGCGCCGCCGGTCGCCCGAACAACTCGGTCCGCTCGCCGAACGGCGTGTCGAGCATCGCCACGCCTGCGATCAGCGCCCCGCCCTCGCCATCGGTCATGATCGACCCTGTCGCCACATCACCGTCCGCCAGCAGATAGAGCGACTCCCCGGTCATGATATTACCCGCGCGCACCCCGCCGCCGGCCCCGAACTGCTCGATATAAATGTCCCCGGCCGCGTCGAGATCGCCGAGCACCACGCCGTCGCGCGCCACCACCACGACCTCATAGTCATTTGTCCGTGCTACCGGATCGACGATCCCCGCATCCACGGCGCCCGCTGTCAGCGACCCCGTCTCCGCCAGCAGCGATACCGATCCGCCAACACTTACGGCCCCTGTCTTTAAGTCGCCGTCGAAGCTGCGCAGCAGCGCATCGCCATTCGCACGCACCCCGCCCAGCGATACCTGCCCAATGGCCTCGACGGTCACATCACCGCCGCCGCGCACATCGCCCGCCCGCACCGCGCCCAGCGTCTGCATCAGCACAGCCCCGCCGGCCAGCAAAGTCCCGGCATCGATGCTCTCCCCGGCCCGCATGACCAGCGCCCCGTCGGCAACGGTCACATCGCCGGTCTCCAGCCGCCCGTTCAGCGCCTCCAGCGTCAGCGACGACGCGCCGGTGTCGATATCGCCGAGCAGCAGGTCGGTGGTCGAGGCCAGCAACACCTCCGCAACGGTGGCAATCGCCCCGGCCGAAATCGCGCCGGCCGAAATCACGCTGATATCGCCGACCGCCAGCAGATCGCCCGCCGCCACATCGCCGCCGTCCGCTTCCAGCCGGATCGCCCCGCCGCTGTCGATATCGCCGGTGGCAATGCCCGTCCCCGCCGCCAGCGTCACATCGCCGGCCGCCGTCAGACCCTGCGTCGCAATTCCCGTCCCCGCCGTGATCGAGATCGCCCCGTCGGTATCGACATCGGCATCGAGCGTCACCGAGCCGCCCGCCACCAGGTCGGCAATCAGTATCGCATCGACCACGCCCAGCCGCAGATTATTCGCCGCCTGAATCGTCGTCAGCCCGGCCACCACCAGCGCCATCTGGTTGTAGATATCGCGCCCGAACAGGCCCAGCGTGCCGCCGACCTCAAGCCGCCCCGGCACCGCCAGCACCGCGCCGGACAGGCTCGGCAGGATATTGGCCCCGCGCACCTCGGCGTCGCCACCGATGCGGATCAGCCCATCCCCCATCCCCAGCGCCGCATCCCCGGCCACCTGCACCAGCACATCGCCAGCCACGCCAATCTGGCCGCCCAGCCCGCCGAGCCCGGACGCCACCAGCGGCGCCCCGACCACATCCGGCCCAGCGTCGCCCGCCGCCACCAGGCTCAAAGACGCCATGTCGATCTTCGCCGCATCGGCAATCACCGTGCCCTGCCCGGCCACCGACGGCGTCACCGGCTGCCCGCTGCCACCGACGCCGCTGCTGCCATCGAGCAGCAGCGACACCGCGCCCATCGTCAGCGTATTGCCGTCCTCGGCCAGAATCCGCGCCACGCCGCCACGGCCAACCCCGCCCGCGCCAGCGCTGCTGGCACCGCCGGAACCGGCCGCAAACACCTGCACGTCACCGAGGGTCATCGTCCCGCCGGCGCCGCCGATCATCGCCTGGCCGCCACGGCCCTCGCCGCCCGGCGCGCTGCTGGCGCCGTCACCGGCAATAGCGGTCAACAGCATCTGCGTCGTCCCGCCCACCGACAGCGTGCCGCCGGCGACCTGCATTGCCGCCATGCCGCCCGTCGCGAAACCGGACAGGGCGAATGCCTCCGCAACGGCGCGCCCGTCGAGCCCGACATCGCCGTCGATGACGATCGACCCGGCGCCCGCGTCGAGGGTCATGGCGCCGCCGCTGGCAAAGCCGCCTGCCGCCGCCGTCACCATCGTTACCGGCCCGGCAACTTCCATGCCGCCACTGCCGATTACCTGCAGCTGCACGGAGCCGCCCTCGGCACCGCCGCCGGTGCCGCCGTCCGCCGTCGCCACCATGGACAGCGCCGCCGCCTCGATCCGCCCGCTGCCCACGGCCAAAGTCATCCCGCCGCCGCGGGCGAAACCGCCGAAGCCCGGCGCCCCGGCGCCGCCCAGTGCCGCGCCGCTGAACGAGATTTCGCCGGTCGCCTGGAGCGTCGCCGCCCCGAGGTCGATCGCTACCATACCGCCTGTCGCCGCCCCGCCGGTCTGCGAAGCCGGGAAGAAACCGCCTTCGGCGTTGCCGGCAAATAACATCGACGCCACGTTGATCGTTCCCGCGCCGGCCTGCGGCGACAGGCCGCCGCCGACCAGCAACGATCCGCCTTGCGCCACGCTGCCCCGGGCACTGGCATCGATGCCCAACGCGCCGAGCGCCATCGCAAAGGGCGTCGTGCCGTCCGACCCGGCTGACAGCTGCCAACTGGTGCTGCCGCCCTCGGCGCCGCCCGCGGCCGCGCCGACTCCGGTTGCGCCGCCGATCACCGCCAGCCCCGGCGTGCTGCCGGCACCGCCGATGGCGCGCATCCCGGCCGTCATCGCCGTCGTCCGGAATTCACTGCCCACCAGTTCGATGGTCAGCGCCCCGCCCAGCGCCGCCCCGCCAGCCCCGCCATCACCGCCATCGGGAAAGGCCGTGTCCACCGCGCTGCCGCCATTGCCGCCGGCCCCGCCCAACGCCTCGGCGACCAATTGCACATCACCCAGCTGCATCCGGCTCGCCTCACCGACGCCGCCCGCCGATGCGGTGGTGAGGAAGGAGATCGCCCCCGCCGTCGCATCGCCGCCCGCCGTCCCGTCAAAGGCCGCAGACACCGTCGTCACCCCATCGCTGCCGTCGACGCCGGCGCCACCGATCGCCTGGGTGTCGACGCGCAGCGATGCTGTTACCAGCACCGCCCCGCGCTCCTGCACGCGGACGCTGGCGGCGCTGCCCAAGGCGCGCCCGCCGTCACGGCCCTGCACCCGCGCCGCGTCGGCAACCGCGCTCGTATCGATACTGACCGCGCCCAGCCGCAGCGCCGCCGTCGCGGCACTGCTGCCGACACCGACCTGCACGCCACCGCGCGAGACGATGCCGGCGCTGGCGCCGGTGCCCGCCCCGGCCAGCGCCGCCGCCTCCAGCCGCACCGCGCCGAGCGCCTCGAAGCTGCCGCCGCGCACATCGAGCGTCACCAGCCCATTGCTGCCCGCCCCCTGCGGCTCGCCGCCCTGGTCCACCAGCCCGGCGCCGCCGATGCCATTGGCCAGCAGGTCGAGCCCGCCACCCACTGTCATCGCGCCGCCATCGACCGTCAGCCGCACAATCCCGCCGGCGCCATTCTGCGCCGCCTCGACGCTGCCGGAAAGCCCGTTACCAGCGCCCCCCCGGCCCTCGGCCGAAAGCCGCGTATCGCCGGCGATATCGAGGCTGCCCCCTGCGGCCGTCATCGTCAGGGATACCGTCGATCCCTCGCCGGTCCCACCCAGCGAGCGCAGCGATTGCAGGCCGTTGCCGAACCCGTCGTCGGCGCCGGTGCCGCCAAAGCCATCCGCCGTCATTGCCAGCGAGGCCAGCGACACCTCGGCCACCGTCTCGTCATCATCGAGCCCGGTCCGGATGTCGACGAATGCCCCCGCACCCTCGCCGCCGAACAACACGTCGCCGCCAACGCCGCCGGCGCCGTTTGCGCCCAGGCCCTCGCCGAAGGTGCCGAGCCCGCCGGCGCCACCGAAGGCATCGGCCAGCAGCGCCACGCCGCCCGTCTCGACCGTCCCGCCGAACACCTGCAGCCGCGCCAGCCCGAAAACGGCATTGCCGCCGCGCCCGCCGGCCCCGGCCGCCAGCCCAAAGGCCGCGCTGCCCGCCGCGCCGCCGGCCCCGCCCTGGCCGATCGCCTCGATCAGCACATCGCCGACCGTCAACGCATTGGCCGCCGCCGCCAGCGCCGCCGAGC
>NZ_JBIMKZ010000070.1:0-17072 GCF_051860865.1 Polymorphobacter sp.
ACATGGGGGCGACGTTGGTCTTGGTGGTACGATATTCCGCCCTGTTGCTGCTGGGACTGCTCGCGCCAGCCGCGGCGCAGCCGGCAATACCCGTTCCGCCCCAAGCGGTCCAATCACCGCCCAACGACCCTGCACTGGCCCGACCCCTTGTCGGCGCCCCGGCAAGCTGGGTGCTGCCCGCTACCACACCGCCAGCGCCGCCGCAGGCCGGAGAATCAGCCGTCGTTCTGTTGCTGATGGACCAACAGACAAGGCTCGAGGCCAATGCCACAACCAACTATATCGCCACCGCCATTCGTATCGGGTCCGCACAGGCGCTCCAGGCTGCAGCGCTCGGCCTTTCCTGGGATCCGGCGCTGGAAACAACGACAGTTCATCATTATCGGCTCGTCCGCGACGGCAGACCGATCGACTTGCTGAAGGACGGCAGCGAATTGGTTGTGCTCAGGCGAGAAACCAACCTGGAACAGGCCGCGATCGATGGACAGCTGACCGCCACCCTGCAGCCCGACGACGTGCGCGTCGGTGACATCGTCGAACTGTCCTATTCCATCCGCCGGGCCGATCCCTCGACCACCGGGCGTGCCGAACATGTGGCGGCCATACCGGCACGCCTGCCCATCGGCCGCGCCCGCATTCGCATCTTGGCACCCGATGACATGCCCGTCAGGAGCAGGATCTTCCCTGGCCTTCCCGCGCTGAAAACCAGCAAGCGAAATGGCCGGCAGGAGCTTTTGTTCGACGCAACCAACCATGTGGCGCCCGAACCGCCCCGCGCGGCACCGCCTCGCTTCGGCCTCGTTAATGGACTGGAGGTAACCAACGCAACCAGCTGGTCAGACATTGCGCGCACCTTTGCCGGCCAATATGCCGAGGCGGCGCGGCTTGACCTCGATTCACCGCTGAAAGCCGAGGTCGTCCGCATCCGCAAGGCCTCACGCGATCCGCTCACACAGGCGGGCCTGGCGCTGGCGCTGGTGCAGGACCAGGTGCGTTACCTGCTGCTGACATTGGATGGTGGCGGCTATCGCCCCGCTTCGGCAGACATGACCTGGAAACGCAGGCTCGGCGACTGCAAGGCCAAGTCGGTGCTGCTGCTCGCACTGCTGACCGAATTAGGGATCGAGGCGCGTCCGCTGCTCGTAAATACCATGTTGGGAGACGCAGTGCCCGAAGCACTTCCGCGCGTTGCCATGTTCAACCATGTAATCGTCGAGGCCGTGATTGCCGGAAAGCACTATTGGCTGGACGGGACAGAGGCCGGGGAGACGCGGCTCGATCGTCTCCGCCCGCCTCGCTTCCGCTGGGGCCTGCCGCTGGTGGAAAGCACTACCGCCCTGGTCTCGATCCCCGAGCCTGTTGCCAGCACTCCCGATGTTCGCCAGCGGCTCGATATCGATGCCCGCGCGGGCCTGCTGGCCCCGGCGCCTGCCGAAGCCGAAATGCGTCTTTCGGGTCCGGGCGCCGTCGCCTGGCGGCTCGCTCTCAGGCAACTTTCCCCGGCAGATCGCATCAAGGTCCTTCGCCAGATGTGGCAGAAGCAGCATGATTTCATCACACCCAGTAGCGTCGACAGCCAGGAGGATCCAGCCAGCGGCGACCAGATCTTGAGCATGAAGGGCATGGCCCGCATGGACTGGGGTAATGAGCAGCCCGCCTGGTACGAAACGGATGGGTCGACATTGGGCTTCGAGATAAATATTCGCCGAGACGAAGGGCCCTTCAACGATGCGCCCTTTGGATTCGAGCATCCGGTGTGGACGGTTCGCAGCCAGACCATATTTCTTCCCCATGAAGGCCGAGGCTTCAAGCATAGCGGCAAGAACTATGATCGAACGGTCGGTATCCACGCCTTCGCGCGCAAGGCAACGCTCGAGGGCAATCGTTTTCATTTCGAAGGCAGCATGCGGTCGCTCGCCGGCGAGATCCCGGCGGTCGCCGCCCGCGCCGCTGAAACGGATTATCGACTGCTCGCAAACGAACAGCTGCATATTCGTGCGTCCGATGGCTATGTTCCGACGGCGGCCGATATCGCGGCGCTCAAGGCCGATACACCCGGCACGGTGGAAGCGTTGCTGCGGCGCGGGGTGCTGTTCGAGTCGGCTGGCGACACCGCAAGCGCGGCAGCAGATGGAGAAGCCGCGCTGAAACTGCAGCCCGGCCGTGCCGACACGCTGGGAAAGCTCGCCGCCTGGCTGAGGGTCGATAATCCGAAACGTGCCCGCGCGCTTGCCGAGCAGGCGTTGGCGATCGACCCTGCCCAGGCAAATGCACTGGCATTTCGTGCCGCACTGGCAATGACCGAAGGACGGCCGGCTGATGCTGAACGGGACTTCGCGGCCGCCATGGCAGCCCAGCCGCGCTGGGGTTATGCCGAAAATGGCCGCATCGCGGCGTTAATGGCGCTGGGTCGCAAGGAGGATGCGCGAGCGATCGCCCGCGACGTGGCCGCCCGCAGCGACAATCCGGAGGCGGCGGCCAACGTGGAATCTTTCTTTGCCACCAGGGACGACGCCTCGGTCAGAAAGCAGCTCGATACGCTGATCGCGGCCGATCCTGGCAACCACCGGCTGCTGCGCGATCGCGCCCATCTCCGGCTGCGGGCGAGCGACAAACCCGGCGCCCTCGCTGATCTTGAGGCCGCCATCAACGCTGCCAGCACGCCAGACGTATTTCGGGCTGCGCTGCTTCTTGAGCGGGCGCAGCTCAGGCCCGCGACGGACCGGGCGGCATGGACCGCCGACTTTGATCGCGCCGGCACGCTCGATCCGGATGTCGTCGGCCAGGTTGCGCTTGCGCGCGGCGTCATGGAGCAGCGCGCCGGCAACCTCGACGCCGCCGTTCGCGCCTTCGATGAAGCCGTGCGGCTCAAGCCGGAAGATGCCAAGATCCGCTTCATCCGGATTTACCAGTTGAAGGCAATGAAGCGTCTTACGCCCGAGCAAGCCGTTGATGCTATTGCCGACATAGTCGCCCGCAATCCGACCAATGCGACCTACTGGAATAATCTGTGTTGGGAAAAGGCAACGGAGAGGGTGCGCCTCGAGTCGGCCATGGCCGATTGCGACCGGGCGATGACCCTGTCGGCTGAAGTCGGCGCATTCCGCGACAGCCGGGCTTTCCTGCTGTTTCGCCTGAATCGCTTGCCGGAAGCGCTGGCAGAATATGACAAGGTGATCGCCGGCCAGCCCATTCCTGCCTCGTTGTTCGGTCGCGGTCTCGTGCGGCAGTCCATGGGCGATAGCAGCGGCGCCGCGACAGACTTTGCCGAAGCACGTCGTCGCAGCCCGGCCATAGACGGCTACTTCGCCCCCTATGGCCTGACAGCACCGACCACACCCGTTCAACCCTGAGCCGCGCTGCGGCCGCCAGGCCACTGCGTCGACAACAACTACTCCTGATTCAAGTCACCCCCGGACGATCATGGCCAACGTCATCGCTTGGCTCTGCAGCGCAATCGTCAGGCGAGTACATGCTCTTGCATCGCCCTGTGGAAATCCGCGATCGCCGGTTTGCCACGACATTTTTCCGCGCCTGACAATGTCCGCGCCAAGGTCGCAGCCGGGCAGACGGCGCGGAATTTTTATGGCCTTTTTATGCTTCTGCCTCGCCAAGCACATCGCGCGGTAATGCCTGTAACTGCTTGAACGACGTCGCAATCCTTGCGGAGTCGAGCAACGTCATGGCTTTTGATCTTGCACTTGGTGCGGCAGCGGCAGCTGTCGCATTTGTCTATCTGGTGGCCGTGCTGTTGCGGCCGGAGCGTTTTTGAGATGGCGGCCGTCAATGCGCCGCCGCTTCTGACCTGGCCGTTAGCGGCAAGTGCCGCGAGGCAAGCGTTCGTGAAGCTCGATCCGCGCCAGCTGGTGCGCAATCCGGTGATGGCCGTCACAGCGCTGGCGGCGTTGTTGGCGACCGTGCTGTGGCTGGTGGGCTGGTCAGGCGGTGGCGGAAAGCCACTGCTGGAAGGCCAGATCGTCGGCTGGCTGTGGGCGACCGTTCTGTTCGCCAATTTTGCCGAGGGCGTGGCCGAGGGGCGCGGCAAGGCGCAGGCCGGCTCGCTGAGGGCGACACGCGCGGAGTTGATGGCGAAGCGCCTGGTCGGCGTGGCGGACGCTTGGGAATATGTGCGGGCGACGACGCTCAAGGTGGGCGAGGAGGTCATCGTCGAGCCGGGAGACCTGATTCCGGCGGACGGCGAGGTGATCTCCGGCGCGGCATCGGTCAATGAGGCGGCCATCACCGGTGAATCGGCGCCCGTGATCCGCGAAGCCGGCGGTGACCGGTCGGCGGTAACGGCCGGCACGCGGTTGCTCGCCGGCACTATCGTGATGCGGGTGACGGCGGGTCCGGGGGAAAGCTTTCTCGATCGGATGATCGCGCTGGTCGAAGGCGCGGAACGGCAGAAGACGCCCAACGAGATTGCGCTGACCGTTCTGCTTGCCGGTCTGACGCTGATCTTTCTGGTGGTGGTGGCCACGTTGCCGGCGTTTGCCGCCTATGCGGGTGCGGCGATTTCCGTGCCGCTGCTGGTAGCACTGTTCATCACCCTGATCCCCACGACAATCGCTGGCCTGCTGTCGGCCATCGGGATCGCCGGCATGGACCGGCTGGTGCGTTTCAACGTGCTGGCCAAATCCGGTCGAGCGGTCGAGGCAGCCGGCGACGTTGACACGCTGCTCATCGACAAGACCGGGACCATCACCATCGGCGACCGTCAGGCGACCGAGTTCATTGCGGTCCCGGGTATGGCGCGTGCGCGACTCGTTGCGGCGGCACGGTTGGCGAGCCTCGCCGACGAGACGCCGGAAGGCCGTTCAATCGTGGCGCTGGCCGGCGACGGCGACGCGCTGCCGGCAAACGCGCAGATCATCGAGTTTTCGCCCGCCACGCGGGTATCGGGGGTGACGCTGGAAGGCCGCGAAATCGTCAAAGGCGCGGTGGATGCCGTGCTGCGCCGGATCGGTGGGGTAGACGCGACGCATCTGAAGGCCATCTCGGACGGCATTGCCCGCGGTGGTGGGACCCCGTTGGCAGTGGCCGAGAATGGCGAACTGCTGGGCGTGATCCACCTGAAGGACATTGTGAAAGCCGGCATCCGCGAGCGCTTCGGCGAGCTCAGGCGCATGGGCATTCGCACGGTGATGATCACCGGAGACAATCCGCTCACCGCGGCGGCCATCGCAGCCGAATCCGGGGTGGACGATTTTCTGGCCGAGGCAACGCCCGAGGACAAGCTGGCTCTTATCCGCAAGGAACAGGCAGGCGGCCGACTGGTGGCAATGTGCGGCGATGGCACCAACGACGCGCCCGCATTGGCCCAGGCCGATGTCGGCGTGGCCATGAACACCGGAACTCAAGCCGCGCGCGAGGCCGGTAACATGATCGACCTCGACAATGACCCGACCAAGCTGATCGAGGTGGTCGGGATCGGCAAACAATTGCTGATGACGCGCGGCGCGCTGACCACATTCTCGGTGGCCAATGACGTGGCGAAGTATTTCGCCATCCTGCCGGCGATCTTCATCGTCATCTATCCGAGACTCGACGCCCTCAACCTGATGCGCCTTGAAAGCCCGGAATCCGCCGTGCTGTCCGCCATCATCTTCAATGCCTTGATCATTCCGGCGCTGGTGCCACTGGCGCTGAAGGGGGTGCGCTACAAGCCCGCGCCCGCCGCCGAACTGCTGACCCGCAATCTGGCTGTCTATGGCTTGGGCGGGCTGATCGTTCCGTTCCTCGGCATCAAGATGATCGACATCGTCATCACCACCCTCAACCTCGTGTGAAAGCGAACACCATGCGTGCCACTGTTCCCGCGCTGATGCTCATGGCGGCGCCCGTTTCGGCCCAGACCGTGCCTACGGCTTCCACTGCGGAATCCGCCATTTGCACGGACCGGCCGACCAAGAGCAACTTTGCCTGCACCGTGCCCAAGGGAATGGTGCAGATCGAGACCGATCTCTTCAGCTGGCAGACCTCGCAGAGCGAAGACGGTCAGGGGGGCGGGGAGCGAGCGGATGTGCTGGTGTTCAGCAATCCCACCCTCAAGTTCGGCCTGTCGGACAGCAGCGACCTCCAGTTCAACTGGTCACCCTATGCGCGCGCCCGTAGCCGGGACGCCGCCGGCCGTGTCAGCATCAACCAGGGCATCGGCGATCTGACCGTGCGCTACAAGCAACGGCTGACCGCGCCGGAGGGCCCTTTCCAGCTTGCCCTTTTGCCCTTTATCAAATTGCCCACGGCGCCATCAAGCATCGGCAATGGCAAGGTGGAGGGCGGCATCGCCTTGCCCGTCAACTACAGCATCGATGGCGGCTGGACGGTCACACTGGGCCCGCAGCTCGATGTGCGGGCCGACAGTGACGGAGACGGACACCATGTCGGTGTGACCGGCCTCGTCAACCTTGCCAAGCAGTTCGGCCCGTTCACACTCTACAACGAAATCTGGACCTCGCAGGCGTTCGATCCGTCGGGGACAGTGCGCCAGTGGAGCTATGACGTGGCACTGGCGTGGCTGCCGACGCCCAACTGGCAATTCGATGCCGGCGCCAACATCGGGCTCAATCGCACCACGCCCGATCTGGTCAGCTACATCGGCATTTCAACCCGTTTCTGAAGGTGTGGCTCATGATCGAAGCCGTTCTGCTCATCATCATCGTGGTCGGTGGCACAGCGCTGCTGTCATGGCCGCTCGGGCGCTATCTGGCCTGGGCGATGGACCCGCCTGCGGGCGATGCGCGCGCCGCACGCGTCGGTGGCGGTCTTGCCCGGCTGCTGGGGCAGGGTGCCGTCGCCGGACAAGGCTGGAGACCCTATCTCGGCCAGCTTCTGGCCTTCAACGCCGCCATGTTCGGCTTCGTGTTCCTGATCCTGGCCGTGCAGCAGCATTTGCCGCTCAATCCGGACGGCAAGGGAGCCCTGTCGCTCGATCTGATATTCAATACCGCCGCATCGTTCACCACCAATACCAACCTCCAGCATTATTCAGGCGAGCAGCAGCTCAGCTATCTGGCGCAGATCGGCGGCCTGATGTGGCTGCAGTTTGTCAGCGCTGCGACCGGGCTGGCAGCACTTGTGGCGCTAGCGCGCGGCCTGGCGGGACGCACCGACATGGGCAATTTCTTCATGGATCTGGCGCGCGCCACCTTTCTGGTGCTGGTGCCGGTGGCGCTCGTCTGGGCAATCGGGCTGGCGCTTCTCGGCACGCCGATGACCTTCGCCGGCGCGGCACAGGCTGTCACGCTGGAGGGGGCGCAGCAAATAATCGCACGAGGACCGGTGGCGGCGTTTGTCGCCATCAAGCAGCTGGGGACCAATGGTGGCGGCTATTTCGGGCCGAATTCGACCCATCCGTTCGAGAATGTGAACTTCTGGACCAACATATTGCAGATGATCGCCATCCTGCTGATCCCGATGGCGTGCGTCTGGTTGTTCGGGCGCATTCTCGGCCGTATCGGACATGCCAAGCTGGTGTTCGGGGTCATGCTCGGTTTCCTTGTCGTCAAGGTCGGCCTTGCCGTCTGGGCGGAGACAGCGCCAAATGCCGCCTTTGCCGGCCTGCCGATCACCGCAGAAGCCGGCAATCTGGAGGGGAAGGAGCTGCGCTTCGGCACCACCACGGGGCCGCTGTGGGCGGTGCTGACAACGGCCACCAGCAACGGCTCGGTCGGTGCGATGCACGACAGTCTCAACCCGTTGGCCGGGCTCCTGCCGATGGTCGACATGTGGCTCAACGCCACCTTCGGCGGCATCGGCGTCGGCATGATCAACATGTTCCTCTATCTCGTCGTCGCGGTGTTCCTCGCCGGCATGCTGATCGGGCGAACGCCGGCCTATCTCGGCCACAAGGTGGAGGCCCGCGAGGTGCGGCTGGCGATATTGGCGCTGTTGTTCCATGCGCTGTTCATCCTGGGCGGTACGGCGCTGTTCGCGGCGACCGGCCTGGGTGCCGGCACCACCTTCAATCCCGGCCCGCACGGGTTTTCACAGATCCTGTACGAGTTCACCTCGTCCGCCGCCAACAACGGCTCGGGCTTCGAGGGGCTGGGAGACAATACGCCAGCGTGGAACATTGCCACCGGGCTGGTCATGCTGTTCGCCCGCTTCCTGCCGATCGTCCTGCCCTTTGCCATCGTCGGTGCGTTCATGGCCAAGCCGCGTGCCGCCGAGGGTGACGGCACGCTGGCCCCGGAAAGCAGCACGTTCGCACTGATGCTCGGCGTCACCATCATCATCTTCGGCGCCCTCACCTTCCTGCCCGCTGCAGCGCTCGGCCCGATCGCCGAGCAGCTGTCAGCCCATGCGTCCTGATTGGAGAGCGAAATGCTGATTTCCTCTGTCATGCGTCTCTTCGGCCTCACCCTTTTCATCTGCTCGGGGCTCTACACGCTCGCTGTGCTGGCCGTGGCGCAGCTGGCCAATCCGGCTGGCGCCGACGGCCAGTTGCTGCGCGGCGCCGGCGGGCAGGTCGTGGGCAGCCGGCAGATCGCCCAAGCCTTCACCTCGCCGGCCTATCTCTGGCCGCGCCCGTCAGCAGCGGCGTATAATGGCGCCGCCGCAGCCGGCTCCAACCTCGCTGTCTCCAACCCTAAACTGCGGGAGCGGGCCGAAGCCGATGTGATGCGCTACGGTGCGACAGCCGATCGACCGCTGCCCCAGGAGCTGGCCACGGCCTCAGGCGGAGGGCTTGATCCGCATGTGACGCTGGAAGCAGCACTCTGGCAGGTGCCGCGCATTGCCGAGGCGCGCGGTGCGCCGGAAGCGGCGGTTCGCGCCGTCATCGAGCGGCAGGTCGAAGCGCCGGGCGGGCCGCTACTTGCCGTGCGGCTGATCAACGTATTGGCCACAAATATGGCCCTCGATACGGCATTTCCGCTAAAGTCTACGAGTGGCTGAACCGGACCGTCCTCAAGCTGACGCGCTTTTGAAGCAGGCCGCCCGCGAAGCCCGCGGGCGGCTGAAGGTGTTGCTCGGCGCAGCGCCGGGCGTCGGCAAGACCTATGAGATGCTGCGGGAGGGCGCCGAACGGCTCCAGCGCGGCGAGGACGTGGTGGTCGGGCTGGTTGAAACCCACGACCGCGTCGAGACCGCGGCGATGCTGGCCCCCTTCGAAATCGTGCCCCGCCGGCAACAACTGCACGAAGGCCATGCGCTGGGCGAGATGGACCTTGATGCGCTCATCGCCCGGCGACCGGCGGTGGCGCTGGTCGACGAACTCGCACATAGCAATGCGCCCGGCAGTCGCCACCCCAAGCGCTGGCAGGATATCGAGGAACTGCGCGATGCCGGCATCGACGTCATCACCACGCTCAATATCCAGCATGTCGAGAGCCTCAACGATATCGTTGCCAGCTTCGCGCAGGTGCGGGTGCGCGAGACCGTGCCCGATCATGTGCTCGAGGATGCCGAGATCGAGGTCGTCGATTTGCCGGCCGACGAGCTTATCGCCCGGCTGAAGGCCGGCAAGGTCTATGCCCCGCCAGAGGCGGAACGGGCGCTGGGCAATTTCTTCCGCAAGACCAATCTCCAGGCGCTGCGCGAAATGGCGCTGCGCCGCGCCGCGCAGGTCGTCGACCGCCAGATGCTCGATCAGGTCAACGCCAGCGGCGTGCCGGGGCAATGGCCCGCCGGCGAACGGCTGCTGGTCGCGGTGTCGGATGCACCGGGATCGGACCAGGTCGTGCGGGCCGGCAAGCGGCTGGCCGATGCGATGAAAGCGCCATGGACCGCCATCGTCGTCGAAACGCCGCGCGTCGCCGGGCTGGATGGCCCAGCCCGCCAGCGCCTGGCCGAAGCCCTGCAACTCGCCGTCACGCTGGGCGGCGTCATCACCACCGAACCGGCGGCAACGGTGGCTGAAGGGCTGACGGCGCACATTGCCGAGCACCGGGTGACGCAACTGGTGCTCGGAAAGTCCCGGCGTGACTGGTGGTTCGAGCTGCGCCATGGATCGGTCGTCGATCGGCTGGTGCGCGAGACGGCTGGAGTCTCCGTGCACGTCGTGCCGCTCGCCGCCGCGCCGGTCCCGCCGGACGCATTGAAGCGGCAAAAGGTCGATGGCAGGGGTATCGGCCTTGGTATCGCCGCATCGGTGTTGACGGTTGTTCTCGGGCTGGCGCTGGCGCCGCTGATCGGCAGTGGCGCGGTCGTGCTGTTGTTCCTGTTGCCGGTGCTGCTGGCCGCCAGCTGGCACGGGTTGCAGGCCGGTCTCGCCGCCTCCTTCGCATCGGCCCTTGGCTATAATTATTTTTTCGTCCCGCCGCTTCACACCTTCACCATTGCCGACCCGGCCAATGTCGCCACCGTCGTATTGCTGGCACTCGTCGCGATTGTCGTCAGCCAGCTCGCCAGTCGCCTTGCCACGCGCGCCAGCATCGGCAGTCGCCAGGCACGGGAGAATGCGGCGCTGGCGGCGTTCGGCCAGCGCCTCGCGGCCCTTTCCAGCGAAGTCGACACGGCCGAGACGATCACAGGCGAACTGGCCAGGCTTTTCGATGTCGTGACCGTCCTGTTGGTGGCCGATGGTTGCGGCAGCCTGCGCCAGGTCGCCGCCAGTGCGACCGAGATTCGGCTCGACGCCATCGATCTGGCATCCGCCAGCTGGGCGCTGGAGCGTGGGACCGCTTCGGGCGCATCCACCGATACGCTGTCAGCAGGTGACTGGCAGTTCCACCCCCTTGCCACCTCGCTCGGCGTTCTGGCGGTGGTGGGGATCACCAAGCCCGACGGCGGAGCCCCCCTGGCGCCCGACCGTGCGCTGCTGTTCACCACGATCGTGGGCCAGGCCGCGCTGGCCTGGGAACGCATCCGGCTGGAGGCCGACGCCCGCGGGGTGGCGGAACTGCGCAGCCGCGACGAGCTCCGCTCCACCCTGCTCGCCTCGATCGGCCATGACCTGCGCACACCCCTGACAGCGGTGGTCGGCGCCGTGGAAGCGCTGCAGGCAGAAGGCGTTTCGGGACCGACAATGGAGCTGCTCCGCGTCGAGACCCGGCGGCTCAACCGCTTCTTCGCCGACCTGATCGACATGACCCGCGTCGAGGCCGGCGCCCTCGCACCGCAGCTTCAACCGGTTGATCTCACCGACGCCGTGGCGGCGGCACTCGCCGACACCGGTGCCGACCTCGCCGGCCACCGGCTCGAGATCGCCGTGCCGGCCGATCTCCCGCTGGTCGAGACCGATCCGCGGCTGCTTCACCATATGCTCATCAACCTTCTCTCCAATGCGGCCACCTACACGTCGCCGGGCACCAGGGTCGGCGTTACAGCGGGGCTAACAACTGGGGGTATGCTCGAACTGGTGATCGACGATGATGGCCCCGGGCTGCCGCCGGCGCTGGCAGACCGTATTTTCGACCGCTTTCAGCGCGGTGAGGTTTCGGATCGCACCGGCGGCACCGGCCTTGGCCTTGCCATCGTCCGCGGCTTTGGCGACGCGCTCGGCATTGTGACCATGGCCGCCAACCGGCCGCAGGGCGGTGCCCGTTTCACGCTCGGCTTCCCGGCTGCCCGCCTGGTGCATACCAGCGAGGACGCTGCGGCGTGAGCGCGCGCATTCTCTGCATCGACGATGAAGTCTCGATCCGTCGGCTGCTGCGCGGCGCCCTCGAGCGGGGCGGCTTCCTAGCCACCGAGGCCGATACGGCCACCTCCGGGATGGCCGCCGCCCGGCGCGACAAGCCCGACCTTATTCTGCTCGATCTCGGCCTGCCTGATCGCGATGGCCTCGAACTGGTACCGATGCTGGCCCGCGACCATGCGGTGATCGTGCTGACGGCCCGCGACGAGTCCGCGGAAAAGGTCGCCGCACTCGATCTGGGCGCTGTCGATTATGTCGTGAAGCCGTTCGACAGCGAAGAATTGCTCGCCCGCGTCCGGGTGGCGCTACGCAATCGTGCCCGCGCCACGGCCGGGCACGAGATCGTCGAGGCCGGCGCCATTCGCATCGATCTGGCGTCGCGGGACGTGCGGCGCGACGGCAACTCGCTGCACCTCCCGCCGCGCGAATTCGACCTGTTGCTCGAACTGGCCCGGCACCATGACCGCGTTCTTACACACCGCCATCTGCTCACCCGCGTCTGGGGTCCAGCCCATGCCCAAGATGTCGCCTATCTGCGCGTGGCAATCCGTGCCCTCAGGGCCAAGCTCGAAGTCGACCCCGCGCGCCCCAAACTCATCCAAAATGACCCCGGCGTTGGTTACCGGCTGGTGGTCAGCGGCGGCGGGTAACATCGCTCAAACGCATGGACGCGCCAGCAACACGCCTTCCAAATTTTGCGATGCTGATCACCGAGTATCACCGTTTGGATCAGCCAGCCAAAGGCCGTGGCGGAGAGGGTGGGATTCGAACCCACGGTGAGCTTGCACCCACAACGGTTTTCGAGACCGTCCCGATCGACCACTCTGGCACCTCTCCGCGAGGGCATGGCACGCACTGCGCGACACCGGCCGAAGAGCGGCGATAGCCGATGCAACCGCATCTTGCCAAGCCTTGGATTGCGCGACCCTTCACGAATGCCAAAGCATGCCTATATTCAGTTCACCCATCCCCGTTCCCGTACCCACGAGGAGATCAAGGACAGCCGAATGACCACAACCTCCCCCGACGATGCCCCCGCGCCCACCACCGGTGCCCCGCCCACGCCTGCGATGTTCACCATCGGTGATGTCGTCAAGCATCGGCTGTTCCCGTTCCGCGGCGTTATCTTCGATGTCGATCCGGTCTTCAACAATACCGAGGAATGGTGGACCGCTATCCCCGAGGACGTCCGGCCGCGCAAGGATCAGCCCTTCTACCACCTGCTCGCCGAGAATGAGGACGCGGCCTATGTCGCCTATGTCAGCCAGCAGAACCTGATCCTCGATGCGCATGGCGAGCCTGTGCAGCACCCCGCCGTCACCCAGATGTTCTCCACCTATGTCGACGGCCGCTACCTGCTACGGCCGGAAATTCGCAACTGACGCCCCACGGCCCCCGTCATTCGGGGGCCGTGATGCCATGGGCCTGCAGCAGGAACGCATATTCCTCCGCCAGCTCCTCCAGCGCCGCATAGCGGCCGGACTTGCCGCCGTGCCCCGCCCCCATGTTGGTCTTCAGGATGAGCGGGTTGGTATCGGTCTTCAGCGTCCGCAACTTCGCCACCCATTTTGCCGGCTCCCAATAGGTGACGCGCGGGTCGTTCAGCCCGGCGGTCACCATCAGCGGCGGATAGGCCCCGGCCTTCGCCTGGTCATAGGGTGAATAGCTGCGGATCAGGTCGAACGCCCGCTTGTCGGTGATCGGGTTGCCCCATTCCGGCCATTCGCCCGGCGTCAACGGCAGGCTGTCGTCGAGCATGGTATTGAGCACGTCGACGAACGGAACATCGGCCACTATCGCGCGCCACAGTTCGGGCGCATCGTTGATCACCACCCCCATCAGCTCGCCGCCCGCAGACCCGCCGCTGGCGCTGATCCCGCCGACCGCGCCATAGCCCTTCGCCGCCAGCCCGCGCGCCACGTCGATGAAGTCGTAGAAGGTGTTGGTCCGCTTCTCCAGCTTGCCGTCGAGGTACCAGTTATGGCCCAGGTCATCCCCGCCGCGGATATGGGCGATGGCAAAACCCACGCCTCGGTCGAGCAGGCTCAGCCGGCTGGCCGAGAAGCCAGGTGGAATCGCATAGCCATAGGCGCCATAGCCATAGAGATGCAGCGCGCCGCTGCCATCCTTCGGCCAGCCCTTCCGATAGACCACCGACACCGGCACCATCACCCCGTCGCGTGCCGGCAGCATCAGCCGCTCGGTCTCGTAGCGCGAGACGTCATAACCGGACGGGATCTGCTGCACCTTGCGGGTCACCAGCACAGCCCGCGCCACATCATAATCGAACACTGTCGCCGGCGTGACCATCGAGGCATAGCCGATCCGCAGCAGGGGCGCGTCCGGCTCGCGGTTGTCGCCGATCTCGGCGGTATAGCTCGCCTCGGGGAAGGTCACCCGCGTCTCCCGCCCGTCCGCGAATCGCAGCCGCACCTGGTCGAGCCCCCGGTCGCGCTCGGTCACCGCCAGAAAGCTGGTGAAAGCGCTGATCCCGCGAATATAAAAGCGATCGCTGCCCTCGATCAGCGTCGTCCATTCTCCCGGCGCACGTACCGGCGCCGTCGCAACCCGAAAGTTCGGATGGCTGTCGTTGCTCCGGACATAAAGCGTATCCCCTGACACATCGACATCATATTCATGCCCCACCTCGCGCGCCCGAACGAGCAACGGCGCCGTTTCCGGCGCATCGGCGGGGATCAGCCGCACCTCGCTCGTCACCTTGTCGCCGGCCGCGATGATCAGCCAGCGCCCGTCCTGGCTGGTCCCCACCCCGACCGAAAACCCCTGGTCCGGCTCCTCGTACAGCGTCCTGTCCGGCCCTTCGGCCCCCAGCCGGTGCAGCCGGATCCGGAATGACCGCCAGTTGTCATTGACCTCGGTCCAGGCCAGCGCGCGCGAATCCGCCGTCCATTCGGGCACACCGATGCTGGTCGTTGCCACCGTGGCGACATCGGCGCCGCTGGCGATATCGCGCACCTTCAGCGTAAACCGCTCGGCGCCATTGTCGTCATAGGCATAGGCCAGCAACAGCCCATCCGGGCTCACCTTGATGCCAGCCAGCCGGAAATAATCCTTGCCCGCGGCCAGCGCTGGTTCGGACAGCAGCAGCTCGTCCACCCCACCCCCAACCGGCCGCCGCCACCATTGCCGATACTGGCCCCCGGTCTCGAACGCCCACCAATATTCATAGGCCCCGTCCTTCACCGGCACGCTCGATTCGTCCGGCGTCACCCGCCCTTTCAGCTCCTCGAACAGCGTCGCCACCAGCGGCTTCAGCGGCGCCATATGCGCCTCGTACCAGCGGTTCTCCGCCTCCAGATAGGCCAGCACCTCGGGATCACTGACCTTCGGATAGCCGGGGTCGCGCAGCCACGCCCAGGGGTCGGAGACGGTCTCGCCATGCCACACCCGGCTGGACGGCCGCTCCCCCGCCACCGGCGGGCGCCCGGCTGCCATACTCCCGGTCGCCATACCCATGTCTGCCCCTGCCGCTGCCATCATCAACACTCCCACCAACGCCATCCGCCACATCATACGCCACCTCGCTGCGGGTGGCGCCGGCCAGGCCCAACCGCTATCTGTGCCTGATGACAGACCTAGCAACCAACCCCCCGATGTCCAGCCATGCCCGCCTCGCCGCGCTGCGCGACGCGATGGCGCAACAGGGTCTCGATGGCTTCGTCATTCCCCTAACCGACGAACACATGTCCGAATATGTCGGCGGCTATGCCCAGCGCCTGCAGTGGCTGACCGGCTTCGAAGGCTCGGCCGGCAGCGCCGTCGTCCTCGCCGACAAGGCTGCCATCTTCACCGACGGCCGCTACACGCTCCAGGTCCGGGACCAGGTCGACGCCAGCCTCTTTGCCTATGAGGACATCCCCGCCACCAGCCCGGCCAGCTGGCTCGAGGCCAACGCGGCTGCCGGCCAGAAGATCGGCCATGATCCATGGCTCCATACCCGCGCCTGGGCCCGGGACACCGCCGCCCGCCTCGCCGCCCGCGGCGCCACCCTCATCACCGTCACTCACAACCCTGTCGACACGGTCTGGACCAGCCGCCCGGCCCCCTCGCTCGCCCCGCTCGAAGTCCATGATCTCGCCCATGCCGGGCAGAGCGCCGCCGACAAGCGCGCCGCCATCGCCGCCTCGCTGCGCGCCGAGCCGGCAGACACCCTCGTCGTCACCGCCCTCGATTCCCTGGCCTGGCTGCTCAACATCCGCGGCAAGGACGTCGCCCGCACCCCCGTCGCCCTCGCCTTCGCCCTCGTCCACGCCGATGCCAGCGTCGACCTGTTCGTCGCCCCCGAAAAACTCACCCCCGAGGTCCGCGCCCATCTCGGCGACGCCGTTCGCTGCCACCCCCGCACCAATTTCGCCGCCCATCTCGCCAGCCTCGCCGGCCGCCGCGTCGTCGCCGACCCCGCCGGCGCCGTCGCCGCCATCTTCCAGGCGCTGGAAACCGCCGGCGCCACCATCATCGAGGCCCGCGATCCCTGCATCCTCGCCAAGGCCATCAAGAACCCCACCGAAATCGCCGGCAGCCGCGCCGCCCATGTCCGGGACGGCGCCGCCGTCACCCGCTTCCTCCACTGGATTGCCACCCAGGCCCAGGACGGCACCATCGACGAGCTCACGGCCTCCAACCATCTCCACGCGCTCCGCCGCGAGACCAACCAGCTCGAAGACCTGTCCTTCGACACCATCTCCGGCAGCGGCCCAAACGGCGCCATCGTTCATTACCGCGCCAGTCCCGCCACCAACCGCCCGCTCGCGCCCGGCTCTCTCTACCTCGTCGATTCCGGCGGCCAGTACCGGGACGGCACCACCGACGTCACCCGCACCCTCGCCATCGGCACCCCCAGCGCCGAAATGAAGGACCGCTACACCCGCGTCCTCAAGGGCCATATCGCGCTCGGCAACGCCGTCTTCCCCGATGGCACGCGCGGCGGCCAGCTCGATGTGCTCGCCCGCCACGCACTCTGGGCCGCCGGCCTCGATTACGCCCATGGCACCAGCCACGGCGTCGGCAGCTACCTCGCCGTCCATGAAGGCCCGCAACGCATCGCCACCGCCGGCAGCGACGAACCGCTTCGCGCCGGCATGATCCTCTCCAACGAACCCGGCTACTACAAGGCCGGCGCCTACGGCATCCGCATCGAAAACCTCGTCCTCGTCACCCCCACCGATATCCCCGGCGCCGAAAAGCCCATGCTCCGCTTCGAACCCCTCACCCTCGCCCCCCTCGACCGCACCCTCATCGACCTCGCGCTGCTTACCCCCGCCGAACGCCAATGGGTCGATAATTACCACGCCCATGTCCGCACCACGCTGACCCCGCTGTTGCCTTCGGAAACCGCCACCTGGCTCGCCTCGGCGACGGCGCCCTTGTAAGGAAGAGGGGCCTCCGGCGGGGGGGGGGGGGGCCCCCGCCCCCCACCAGGGGCGGTAGCGGCGAGGGGGCGGGGGGGGGTATGGGGGGGGGGGTGACAGGG
>NZ_JBIMKZ010000071.1:0-16655 GCF_051860865.1 Polymorphobacter sp.
CTGGCCGATACCGTCGCCTACGAACAACGCCATAACGAAGCCAATGGCGAGGACAATCGCGACGGCCATTCGGAGAATTATTCGCGCAACTGGGGCGCCGAGGGGCCGACCGACGATCCCGATATCAACGAAGCACGCGCGCGGGTGATGCGATCGATGCTGACCACGCTGCTGACCTCGCTCGGCACGCCGATGCTGGTGGCTGGCGATGAGTTCGGCCGGACCCAGAATGGCAACAACAACGCCTATTGCCAGGACAATGAAACCAGCTGGCTCCACTGGGATCTGGCGCGCTCGCCGGAGGGCGAGGCGCTGATCGACTTCACCGCACGGCTGACCGCGCTGCGACGGCGCTACCCGATGCTGCGCGCCGGCAACTTCCTCTACGGCGAAGGTTCGCCCGGACGGGGGATCGACGATCTCGAATGGTGGGACGAGCGCGGCGAGCAATTGTCGTCGGAGGATTGGGACAATCCCGAAGGCCGCGCCCTTGTCATGCGCCGGTCGGTGCAGTTGGAAACCGGCGAGATCGAATCCGTCACCCTGTTGCTGAACGCGTCGCCCGAACCGATCCTGTTCCGGCTGCCGCCCCCCGACGGGCCGCGGATGGTGATGATCGACAGCGCCCGGCCCGATCAACCCGTCACCGAGGTCACCGGCCACTATGAGGTCGGCCCGCAGGGCGCGGCCCTGCTGACCTGGAAGCTGGCCGCCGAATGACGGTGTGGGGGCCAGCGCTGGTGGCGCCCGGCCGCGCCCGCTTCCGGCTCTGGGCGCCCGACCGCGCCGCCGTGACGCTCGAGCGCGACGGGGCCGGCCCGGCCCCGATGACCCGCGCGGCGGACGGATGGTTCGAGGTCGAAACAGCGGCTGCGGCCGGTTCGCGCTACCGCTTCCGGCTAGATGCCGAACTGGCAGTTCCGGATCCCGGCTCACGCCGTCAATCAGGGGGCGTTCATGGCTGGAGTGTCGTCGAAGACACAAGCGCCTGGCGCTGGGAAAACACTGGCTGGCGCGGACGGCCGTGGGAGGAAGCGGTCATTCAGGAGGTGCATGTCGGCACGCTGGGGGGCTTTGCCGGCGTCGCCGAAACGCTGCCGGCACTGGCGGCACTCGGCGTCACCGCGATCCAGCTGATGCCGGTCAATGCTTTCAGCGGCAACCGCAACTGGGGCTATGACGGCGTGCTGCCGTTCGCGCCGGCCGAAAGCTATGGCAGCCCCGATGACCTCAAGGCGCTGGTCGACTACGCCCATGGCCTGGGGCTGATGATGTTCCTCGACGTGGTGTATAATCATTTCGGCCCCGACGGAAATTATCTGGGCGCCTATGCCAGCGGCTTCTTCCATGCCGGCATCGATACGCCCTGGGGCGGCGCGGTCGCTGTCGACAAGCCCCCCGTCCACGCCTTCTTCCGCGAGAATGCGCTGATGTGGCTGACCGACTATGGTTTCGACGGCCTCCGTTTCGACGCCGTGCATGCCATCGGCAATGATGATTTTCTCGACCAGCTGGCCGTCGAGCTGCGCGCGGCGACCGGGCCTGACCGGCATCTCCATCTGATCCTCGAGAATGAGCGCAATGATTCCGACCGGCTGAGCCCCGAACGCTATGACGCCCAGTGGAACGACGATTTCCACAATGTGATGCATGTGCTGCTGACCGGCGAGACCAGCGCCTATTATGCCGATTTTGCCGAGCGCCCCGCAGATCGGCTGGCGCGATGCCTGGCCGAGGGCTTCATCTACCAGGGCGAGGGATCGCCCAACCATGGCGGCACGCCGCGCGGCAAGCCCAGCGCGCACCTGCCGCCAACCACTTTCATCTCGTTCCTGCAGAACCATGACCAGATCGGCAATCGCGCTATAGGCGAGCGGCTGACTCTGCTGGCCGACCCCGCGAAGCTCCGCGCGGCAACCGCACTGCTGCTGCTGTCGCCGCAGATCCCGCTGCTGTTCATGGGAGACGAGGACGGCAGCCAATCGCCCTTCCTGTTCTTCACCGACTTTCATGACGACCTCGCCGACGCCGTCCGTGAAGGACGGCGCAAGGAATTCGCCAAATTCCCGGCATTCGCCGATCCGGCCGCGCGCGAGCGGATCCCCGATCCCAATGCCGAGGCCACGTTCGTGCAGTCGCGGCCGGCGCCGGGGCCGGAGGCCGGTGCATGGCGGGCGCTCCATGCCCAGTTGCTGGCGTTGCGACACGAGGCGATCGTTCCGCGCCTCATGGGTGCGCGCGCGATCAGGGCTGAGGCGATCGGCGATGGCGCGGTGGTCGCACGCTGGCGGATGGGGGACGGCGCGAGGCTGACGCTCGCGATCAATCTGGCCGACGACAGCGTGGCCTTTCCAGAGATCGCCGACCCGCTGTTCGCGCGGGGCGAAGCCGGCGCTCCCGGCAGTTTCCGCGCGTGGATCGAACGATGAGCACGCTGCACAGGCTGGCCGAAGCCGCGGGATTGCAGATCGACTGGGAAGACGCGCTCGGCGCGGCGCAGCGCGTGTCCGATCGCTCGCTGGCCGCCATCCTCAAGGCGCTGGGCTATGCCGCCGACAGTCCCGCAACGATTGCCGACAGCATGGCACGGATCGCCCATGACCGGGACATCGCCTGCGGCTTCGTGTCGGCCGTGGCGGGCGAGGCGCTGATGCTGCCATCGGCCTGCGGCGATCCGGGGCCGGCCGAGCTGCTCCTCGAAGACGGCAGCCACCGCGTCATCGTCGTCGAGGCAATCGATACCGGACTGCGCGTCCCCGCGATCGACACCATCGGCTATCATCACCTGAAGCTTGGCGCCCGCGAGATCAGCATCGCGATTGCGCCGCCGCGTTGTTTTTCGGTCGAGGATGCCGTCGGCGATCGGCGGCTATGGGGCCCAGCGGTGCAGATCGGCGCGCTTCGCGACGACAGCGCCAGCGCCTTCGGCGACTTCGGGACCCTGGCGCACACCGCCCGCGCCTTCGCCAAGCGCGGCGCCGACGCAATCGCCATCAGCCCGGTGCATGCGCTGTTCCCCGCCGATGCCAGCCGGTTCAGCCCCTATGCGCCCTCGACACGCCTGTTCCTGAACATCCTCTATGCCGACCCAGCCCTGGCCGGCGGCACGCCTGCCCCGGCGCCCGCGGCGGACCTCATCGACTGGGAGCATGCGATCCCGGCGCGACTGGCAGCGCTGCGCCACACCTATGACCATCGGTCGGAAGCCGTCCACCACGAGGTCGCCGCCCATGCGGCGATCGGCGGCGATGATCTCAAACGCCATGCACGCTTCGACGCGCTGCACGCCCATTTTTTCACACAGTCGGGCGCGTGCGGCTGGCAGGACTGGCCAGCCGCCTATCACGACCCCCACAGCGCGGCCGTCGCGCAGTTTGCCGCCGACCATGCCGAAGAGGTCGGCTTTTATCTGTTCCTGCAATGGCTGGCCAAATGCAGCCTCGACGCCGCCCAGCGCGCAGCCATCGATGCCGGCATGGCGCTCGGGCTGATCGCCGATCTGGCGGTGGGCATGGACGCCGGCGGCAGCCACGCCTGGAGCCGCCCCGACGACCTGCTGACCGGGCTGTCGATTGGCGCGCCCCCCGATCTGCTTGGCCCCGACGGACAGAGCTGGGGCATCACCGGCTTCTCGCCGCTGGCCCTGCAGCGCACCGGCTTCGCCCCGTTCATCGCCACCCTGCGCGCTGCGCTCGACCATGCCGGCGGCATCCGCATCGACCATGCGCTGGGACTGCGCCGGCTCTGGGTGGTGCCCGACGGCGCCTCCTCGGCCGAGGGCGCCTATCTGACAATGCCGATGGACGATCTGTTCCGGCTGATCGCGCTCGAATCGCATCGCGCCCGCGCCGTGGTGATCGGCGAGGATCTCGGCACGGTGCCCCCGGGGTTCCGCCCGGCCATGGACGACAAGGCGATGCTGGGCATGCGGGTCCTGTGGTTCGAGCGCGACAAGCAGGCCGGCTTCCTGCCCGCCCCTGCCTATTCGCGGCACGCGGTGGCGATGACCGGCACCCATGACCTGCCCACCGTCGCCGGCTGGTGGCAGGGACGCGATATCGACTGGCAATGGCAGCTCGGCCGCACCTCGCGCGCCGCCGATGAAGCCGCCGACCGCGCCGCGCGCGCCGACGAACGCACCGCACTGTGGCAGACCCTCATCGCGTCGGGCGACGCGCACGGGCCGCAGCCCGCCACCGACAATGCCGGTCCCGTCGTCGATGCAGCCCTGGCCTTCATCGGCCGCACGCCCTCGGCTCTGGCGATCGTGCCGATGGAGGACGTCGTCGGCGTCGTCGAGCAACCCAATCTGCCCGGCACCATGGACGAGCACCCCAATTGGCGCCGCCGCATGCCGGCAGCGACCGACACATTGCTCGACCGCCCCGCCGTCACCGCGCGGCTCGCCGCCTTGAACACGCAAAGAAACCCATGATCCCGCGCGCCACCTACCGCTTCCAGTTCCACAAGGACTTCACATTCGCCGATGCGGAGGCGCTGGTCCCCTATCTCGCCGATCTGGGCGTCAGCCACCTCTATGCCTCCCCCATCACCACCGCCCGATCGGGATCGACCCATGGCTATGACGTCGTCGACCCGACGCGGATCAATCCCGAACTGGGCGGCGAGGCCGCCTTTCGCAGCCTGGTCGCGGCACTACGGGCGCACGGGCTGGGGATCATCATCGACATCGTGCCCAATCACATGGGCGTCGCCGGCGGCGGCAATGGCTGGTGGAACGACGTGCTCGCTCGCGGGCCGGACAGCGAGCACGCAGGGGTGTTCGACATCGACTGGCACCAGAAGCTGGTACTGCCGATCCTGGGTGCCCCGCTGCCGACCGCACTGGCCCAGGGCGACATCAGCCTCGAGCGCGATGGCGACCAATGGTTTGTATCCGCCTATGGTGAGCGCCGCCTGCCGCTCCGCCCCGAGGATCAGCCCGGGCTCAATGCGTCGACAGACATCGCCGCCCTGCTCGATCGCCAGCATTACCGCCTCGCCTCGTGGCGCGTCGCCAATGACGAGCTCAACTGGCGCCGCTTCTTCACGATCAACGATCTCGCCGGCGTACGGATCGAAGACCGCCGGGTATTCGAGGCCGTCCACAAGCTTTATTTCCGGCTCCATGCCGAGGGCCTGATCGACGGCGTGCGCGTCGATCATGTCGACGGCCTCACCGACCCGGCCCGCTATTGCCGGCAGCTGCGCGCCCGGCTCGACGCGATCGAACGACCGGCGGACGCCCCGGCCGGCCCCGCTTATATCGTGGTCGAAAAGATCCTGGGCCCCGGTGAGCCGCTGGCGACCGATTGGGGTATCGACGGCACCAGCGGCTACGACTTCATGGAAGAAGTCGCCGCCCTTCTCCACGCCCCCGAGGGCGAAGACCCGCTCGGCACGCTGTGGGAAACCATCAGCGGGAGAAGCGCGGCGTTCGCCCCCGAGGAATTGCAGGCGCGCCAGGACATGCTGTCATGGCATTTCGAGGGCCAGCTCTCAGGCTGCGTTTCGGCCTTCGCGCCACTTGCCGAACCGCTGGGGTTCACATCGGGTATGGTCCGCCGCGCCATCGAGCGGCTGCTGTGGGTGTTCCCTGTCTACCGCACCTATGGCACCGGCAGCGATGCGCCCGTGAGTGACGCGGCGATCCGCGCCGAGGCCCGTCGCCGCGTCGCGCGCTTCGTGCCGCCGGGGGAAGCCCCGGTGATCGATGCGCTGCTTGGCTGGCTGGCCGGCACCGGGCCGGGGGACGCGACGCAGGTCGCCGACGCCGTCCGCCGCTTCCAGCAATTGTCGGCGCCGATCGCCGCCAAGGCGGTCGAGGACACGGCTTTCTACCGCTACGGCCGGCTGCTCTCGCGCAACGATGTCGGCTTCGACGCCGCGTGCTTCTCGATGCCGATCGAGGCATTCCATGCCGCCGCCGCGACCCGCGCCAGGGATTTCCCCGGCGCCATGCTGGCCACCGCCACCCACGATCACAAGCGCGGCGAGGATGTCCGCGCCCGCCTCGCCGTGCTGAGCGAAATCCCCGATGTCTGGCGCGACCATGTCGCAGCATGGGAGCAGATGATCGCCGACGACAGCATCGACTCGGCCGACCGCTACATGCTCTACCAGACCTTGTTCGGGGCCTGGCCCGACGGGCTTGCCGCCACCGACGGAACCGGCCTCGCCACCTTCGCCCAGCGGGTCAAGGGCTGGCAGGAAAAGGCGCTACGCGAAGCCAAGCTGCGCTCGTCATGGGAAGCGCCCGATCAGGATTATGAAGCGCGCGCGCGGGCACTGGTCGACCGCCTGCTCGATCCGCACACCGGATTTCCGGCCGCCATGGCAAAACTGGTCGCATTCACGCGACCAGCAGCCGACGCCAACACCTTGGTCCAGACGGCGCTCCACTTCACCGTCCCCGGCGTCCCGGACATCTACCAAGGCGCAGAATGGCTCGATCTGAGCCTGGTCGATCCCGACAACCGCCGGCCCGTCGACTATGACCGCCGGCGAGCGATGCTCAACGGCGACGCAACCGACAAATTCGCGCTCATCCGCAACCTGCTCGCGATGCGCCGCGCCGATCCGGCGCTGTTCGCCGAAGGCGGCTATACGCCGATCACCGCCACCGGAGCGCGGGCACGCCACATACTGGCCTTCGAGCGGCACCACCGACCATCGCGCCTGATCTGCGCGGTGGCGCTGCGTTGCGCCGCGCCGGTCATCGGCACCGCCGCCCCCGTGCCGCCACCGTCATGGTGGGGCGATACCAGCCTGTCGGTCGGCGGGAAGATGGTCCCTGCCGCCGACCTGTTCGCTCGGTCACCGGTGTGGCTAAGCCCCTCCCCCGCTCGGATCAGGGTGTTTTGATACCACCCTAAACATGCATCAGCGGATCGCTGAGACCGTGTTTTCCATCCTCGATCCGCCCGGCAAGGCGCATCTCGAAATCCCCGGCTTTCACGGCGAAGTCATACCAGCCATGGCTCTTCTCGGCCGACCAGCGTGCCTTCGCCTTCGACCCGGCGGCTAGCGCGATGCGCTGCGGCTCGTTCCCGGCGTAAAGATCCTGCTCGATGACGATGTCGACAGGCGCCGGCCCAGCATGGTCGATGGCGAGATCGAGCTGCTTGTGGCGTGCGGCGTAGCGCGCGACCAGCGCCGGTACCGGCGTCCCGGCCGGAGCGCTAAATGATCGCATGAAGCCGTTGGGCCCCAAGACAAGCAGATCGAAGCCCTTGTCGTCGATGGCCCATTGGTCCTCCAGCGTCTTGCCGGCGTCGACACAATAGCGGCGGGGAATTCGGTCGAGATGGTGCCTGTCATAGACATGGAAGGTCGCGCCGACCGTGCCTTCGTTCACAAAACCAAGTGTCACCGCCTCTTGCCGCATCCGCGCATCGACATGGAGCTTGTACGGCAAGGCGCGGGAAAAGCGCAGACCCTCTTCCTGAACCAGCAATCCCTTCGACTGGAAATGAGGGATGATCGGAAAATGCCGCATCTGTTCAGCAAGCGCGGCTCGCGAGCCGCTGGCATCGGGCAATCGGGGGAAATCACGGTCTGCATTCATGCTGAAATCGAAGCAGGACGTCAGGTCGCCGCACATCTTGCGATGCCACGGGCTGATCGCGGGAACGGAAATGTCGAACCGCTTTTCGAGGAAGCGCCCGATGCCGGTGTGATCGAATGTCTCGGAGTTGACCCAGCCACCCTTGCTCCACGGCGAGACCACCACCATCGGCACGCGCGGCCCCAGGCCCCAGGGACGGATGTTCCCGGTCACATCATCTTCAGGCAGCGTCCATTTGCCGTCGCTGCCGTCATAATATTCGCCCGCCAGATCGAAGGTCGCCTTGCCGGCGAGCGTGCCGTCCTTGTTGAAAGAGGGCGGAGCCGGCGGCGGCACATGATCGAAGAAGCCGTCATTTTCGTCGAAGGTGAGGAAGAACACTGTGCTCGCCCAGACATCCGGATTGGCCGTCAGGGCATCGAGCACGCGCGCGGTATATTCGGCACCCTCGATGGGGGTCGACGCCGAGGGATGCTCGGACCAATCGGCCGGCGGCAGGATCCAGGAAACGGCCGGAAGCGTCCCCTCGCGGACGTCCCGCGCGAGATGATCGAGCGACCAGTGCCGCATGCCGCGTTCGTAGAGCGCGTCACCCGGCTTGCAGTCGCGGAAGCCTTTGAAGGCTAGGCCACCATGGAACAGGCCCGAGCAATTGTCGTTCGGATCCTGATAGATGCGCCAGTCGATCCCGCTCTTCTCCAGCACTTCGGGGATCGACTCCCATTCGAAGGCGCTGCCGTCATAGCTATAGCCGGGATCGGGCATCGCGCCTTTGACATGGCAGCGCACGTTGTAGATTTCGGCGTTGGCCTCCGTGCAATTGACCCCGCGGGCCCGTAAGGCCGGATCGAAATTGGAGCCGGACCAGAAGACGATGCGGTTGGGATCCGTGCAGGTCATCAGCGAGCAATGGTAGGCATCGCAGACCGTGAAGGCTTCGGCGAGCGCGAACTGGAAAGGGATGTCCGATCGCCGGTAGAAGCCCATCGAGTAATCGGACTTGAATTTGGGCCAGGCGCCGGAGCGGCCCTGGCTCCACGCCGCCTGGGTGTCGGGATAGGTATGTGGCGTGTCGGGCACGCGCATTGCGCTGGTCTTGGCGGTATCGAGCCAGAAGGGCGGACGCACCCGCGCGCCATTATGCTGCTGCCAGATCGAGCGACCGTCGGGCAGCGGCACGGTATGGCGATCGCCGAACCCACGCACGCCCTTCATCGTCCCGAAATAATGATCGAAGGAGCGGTTCTCCTGCATCATGATGACGATATGCTTCACATCCTTGATCGTGCCGGTCACGCGCCGCGCCGGCACGGCGAACGCCCGGTCGATGCTCGCCGGCAGTGCGGCGGCGGCGCCAAACGCGCCGACCGCCTTCAGAAAATCGCGCCTGTGGTTCGCCATCGCAAAGGACCTTTCTGCAATCAGAAGTTGAACGCGGCGCGCACGAAGAAGGCACGCCCGATCGGATCGTAACGGCCGCCGCCACCGGCATAGGTCCGGGGATTGTAGGGCGGCTTGGTGTCGAGCAGATTCTTGATGCCGGCACCAATCTCCAGTCGATTGGCGAAGCGGCGGGTCAGCTGAATATCGTTGTACACCATCGCCGGGATGTCGTTGTCGTCGTAGAATTCCTCGGACACGTTCGGATCGACCTTGGCCGCGCTAATGAACTGGGTGCCGAGTGAGACGGTATAGTCTTCGGTGTCGAAGCTGGTCAGCAAATAGCCGCGAAAACGGGGATCGGTGAAACCGCCGGCATATTTGATGATGGAAGCCGGCTCGCCGGGAACCGCCTCGATCTGGCGCTGGATCAGATAGCTGCCGTTGAACGCGAAGTTGAGCTGACCGCTACCGAGCGGCAGCTGGTACTTCAGCCCGATATCGATACCTTGAACCGACAGGCTGGCTGCGTTCACATTCTGCGTCGAGACGAAGGTGACCTTGCCGTCAGGGCCGCGCTGAACATATGGACAGAAGGGATTATCCGTGCTCGGCAGATCGACACAATAATTCAGCATCTGCAGAAGCGGGAACGTCGTGATGACGTCCTTGATCTGGATGTTCCAATAGTCAATCGTGATGCCTAGGCCCTGGATGAAGCGGGGCTGGAGGGCCACACCGATCGTATAGCTGTTCGATATTTCGGGGGTCAGGTCCGGATTGCCGCCGCTCTGCACGATCACATTGTCCGAATAATTGGCCAGCGGCGTCGGGGCGCCCGTCGCCGCGCAATTGGCGGCGCGCGTGGCGGTGGCATTATAGTTCACGAACAGGCAGGGGTCGCTGATCGAGCCGGTGATGCCGATGTTGACTGGCGAGAACAGCTCGCCAAAATTGGGCACGCGCACACTGCGGGACCGTGTGCCGCGGATCGTCATCCCGTCCACCGGCTCCCACATTGCACCGGCTTTCCATGTGTGCGTGTCGCCGAGGTCCCGATAGCTGGAATAGCGATAGGCGCCCTCGACCTCGAGCCGCTGGAAGAAAGGCGTGTCGCGCAGGATCGGCACGACAAGTTCGCCATACGCTTCGGTCACGCCAAGCGAACCCTGCGCGTTGGTGCTCGGCACCACGCCTTCGAAGCCGCCCGGCCGGGCGTCGCCGCTCAGCGTCAACGGATCGCCGGTCATCTTGGCGGTCTCGGTGCGACGACCCACGCCGGCGGCGAAGGAAACGTCACCCGCCGGCAGCCGGAACAGCGTACCGTTCAGATCGGCCCCGAACAGATTCTGGGTGATTTCACTTCGGCCGCGAACGGTGGTGAGGATATAGTCCTGCTGCGCCTGGGTCATCGGATCGTTGCTGAAGATATTGTACGGCACGCAACCCGCCGCGCGCGCCGTCGCATCACGACAGACCGGCACGCCGGTGACCGGATCGGCAATGACATCACGCGCCGCCACCCAGCGCGATGTCCGCGGGACATTGGGCACGGTCATATCCTGGGTGGTACGGCCATATTGATAATAGACCTGCCAGTTGACCGAGTCGAAAATCCGTCCGCTCAGTTGTTGGGACGTGGTCAGCGTCTGACGATCTTCCTGGACCTCGATCTTCGGCCAGTTTTCATAGTAGCGCGAGATGTTGGCCTGGGTCCGGCCGAAGCTGGTCAGCAGCGCCCGGACGCTGTCCGGCATGTAAGGGTTGTCGATGCGGGCCACCGCGCCGCCGAAGGGCGCCGCGAAAAGCGTCCGGGAATCTTCGCGATAAAGGGAAATCTGGCCATTTGGCTGCGTACGCCCATAGGCAAACCGTGCGCCGAAGGTGATCCCGTCGGTGAGTTCATAACTGAAATTGGCCATTCCCGCGATCGTTCGCTGGCCAAGCCGCATTGGATAATAATATTCATAGCTTCTGATGACATCGGGATTGTTGATGCCGTTGACGCGCGCGAATTCACCCGTGCTGAGCTTCTGCTCCCCGAGAAGCGGCTGCAACTGTCCCTGGTAATAAGTATAAAAAGTATCGTTGTTCGGAATATACAAGGCCGGGACATCGGAATTGTATGGAAGGTAGAAACGATTGTAGCTGACATTGTCGGGAATGCCGTCCTTGGGTCCGGTGTTTGCCGGATTGGGCCAGAATGACAGATGGTTGAATGTTTGTTCGCGATCGGAATACAACACATTGCCGGTCTTGAGATAGGTGGCACCGATGGTGACGGATCCCCGGCCGTCGGCAAATTTGCCGCCGGCCAGCACCGACACATTGGTTTCCGGCGCATCTCCGCGCTGGGAAAGGCCCTGTTGCGCGGTGATCCGGAAGCCCTCGAAATTCTTCTTGGTAATGATGTTGACCGCCCCGGTCACCGCGTCGGCGCCATAGATGGCGGCGGCGCCGCCGGTGACGACCTCGATCCGGTCGATCATCCCCGCCGGGATCATGTTGATGTCGACCTGCGATGCGGTCACCGTGCCGGACACCTGCCGCTGGCCATCGACGAGCACCAGCGTCCGATTGGTGCCCAGATTGCGCAGGTTAAGATAGGCGGCGCCGGCCTGGCTGTCCGAGCGTCCCGATTCATAGGCACCGGTTCCGGGCGAAAGGGCAGGGACAAGCCGCAATGCATCATAGGCATTGAGACGACCGAGGGTCGACATTTCCTCGAATTCCATCACGCTCACCGGCATCGCCGATTCGAGCTCGCGCCGCGGAACCCGGGAGCCGGTGACGATGATAGCGCCGGCATCATCCAGTTCACCGCTCGCGCTTGCTGCACTTGACGACGGAAGTCCCTGTGCCTGCGCCGTCGAAATCGCCAACACCGAGCTTGCCAGCCCGGCAAGCAGCGACAGTTTATAAGCGCTCATTCCCTTTGCCCCTTGGTGACGGAACGCTGGCTGGAGCCCAGCAGGTCCGGTTGATCCGAGGCAGTCCATAGGCAGGGATTATGACAGGCAAATGAACTACTCTCAAAATATGTCGTCTAGAACTGAGACATGCATATCTCGCTTCGCGCCTGGTTCGCTCCGCCAATGACGTTTCTGGCGATTATCGCAGCCGATGGCCCTGAATTTGCTTCCCGGCCGTCATGGGCCGGGCTATCCCGGCGGCATGTCCAGACCGCCCCGAACCAACGGACAATTTATTCAGCCGGCAGCCGCCCGGCTTCAGAGCATGGCGGCGAGCCTGCCGGCGACCAGCCGGCGAATCGCACAGTTCGTGCTCGATAATGTCGGCGAGGTCGTCCACATGTCGGTGACCGAGCTGGCGGAAAAGACCGGCTCGTCGGAAGGCAGCGTCGTTGGCCTTGCCAAAACCCTCGGCTACACCGGCTTCCAGCAGCTCAAGATCGCGCTCGCACAGGATCTGGTGGCCCCGGTCCAGTTCATCCACGAGGATCTGGAGCCTGGCGATCACGCCGACACCGTGGTCCGCAAGGTCTTCGCCAGCCACATCCAGGCCCTGCAGGACACCCGCGCCAGCCTCGACATTCCAGCCCTGGTAAAGGCGGCGGAGGCGATTCGCACCGCCCGCCGCGTCGAGGTCTACGGCATCGGCTCTGCGGCCTCGGTCGCCGAGGACGCCGGCTATCGGCTGATGCGGATCGGGGTTCAGGCCAGGGTGCTGGTTGACAGCCATATCCAGGCGATCGGCGCCAGCCTCACTGGGCCGGATGTCGCCACCCTAACCATCTCGCATTCAGGATCGAGCCAGGAGACGCTCACAGCCACACGACTCGCGCGCGAAGCCGGAGCGCGGACAATCGTCGTCACCAACTACGGCAAGTCGCCGATCCTGGCCTATGCCGACATCGTGCTGTTCACCGTGGCGCGCGAGACCAATTTTCGCACCGAGGCGATGACCAGCCGGATCGGCCAGCTCGCGATCCTCGATGCGCTGATCGCCTGCATCGCGCTGGAGGACCATGAGACGTCCAGCGAGGTGCTGCGGCGCTCGTTCGAGATATTATCACTCAAGCGTTATTGAGCCGGCCACACAGGTCGGCCAGATTGGGATGCCCGCCGTGGCGATCGGCGTGGACGATCAGCGAGCGCAACCCCAGGGCGCTGGCACCGACCCGGTCGGTCAGCGGATTGTCGCCGATCACGATCGTGTCGCCGCGCGTCGATCCAAGCCGCTCGAGGGCAGCAACAAAGAGCGTCGGAGAAGGCTTGCCGATCACATGCCGCGCGGCAACGCTCGCCGCCGCCTCGACGGCCGCAAGCAACGACCCCGTCTCCGGCACGACCAGGCCATCATTCCCCGGATGGGTAAGGTCCGGATTGGCGGCGACCAGCACCGCGCCGCGGCGCACCTCATTGGCGATCAGCGTCAGCCGGGCATAGGTCCACCGGGTATCACGTCCCAGGACCACGACATCGGCGTTTTCGCTCACCGGCACCAGCCCATGGATTCGCGCACAGCGTCGCAGCACTTCCGAGGCGGCGATCAGGCAGCGTGCGCCCGGATACTGGCGCGCGACAAAGCCGATCGTCTCTTCCCCCGCTAGGATGATGCGCTCGGCCGGAATGGAGAAACCGACCCGGCGCAGTTTTCCGCTGAGCGAACGGCTGGTTTCGCTCGAATTGTTCGAAAGCAGCACGAAACGACCCTCGATGGCGCGCAGGAAGGCGTGCGCGCCTTCGGTCGCATGACCGCCCCGCAGCAATGTGCCGTCGAGGTCGAGAATGAAATGGTCGCCCAGCCTGATCGGACCCTCATCGCAGGCCATGCGTCCGGCTGACGATCGCGTGTCATGATGGTCGTTCAGAAGGGCTGCGCGCATCGCGCGGCTCGGATCAAGGCTCATGAGAGATATGCGATAATCTCAATTATTCGATTTTGCAAATGCAGATTGTTTCACGAATATGTCACATCGCTGCCCTATGCGACGGTTCCAATGGCGGATTCGAGCCGTCGCTGCGGCAGGAGTCGATCATGCGATTGCTTTGGGGTGTGGCGGCACTTCTGCTGATGTCGCCTGCCTGCTCGCAGGTCGAAACGCCTGCACGCGAAACCCTGCGGGTCATCCTGATTCCCGCTGATGGCGGCACCGAGGATGGCACCAAGGCGGACTATCAGCCGATCTTCCAGGCAGTCTCGCGCATGACCGGGCTCGATTTCGACATCAAGGTCGGCCAATCCTATGCCGTGGTTGTCGAGGCCCTGTGCAACGGCGGTGCCGACATCGCCTTTGTCGGACCCGTCACCTATATGCAGGCGCGAGAACGGGGCTGCGCCGAATTCCTCGCCGTCGGTGTGGAAAACAACCAGTCCACCTATTATGCGGGCATCTTCACCACCGCCGTCTCGCCGATCCGCACCATCGCCGACCTCGAACATCGCCGCGTGGCCTTCGGCGACGTCAATTCCACCTCGTCCTTTGTCTATCCGATGGCGATGATCGTCGATTCCGGGCTGGATCCGGTCCACGATCTGGCGGCCATCCGCATGACGGGCAGTCATGCCGAAAGCCTGGCCGCGCTCGTCCATGGCCAGGCCGATGCCGCGGCCCTGTCGTTCGACAGCTTCGACAAGGCCGTTGCCGAACATGCGGTCGATCCGGCGAAGATCCGCATCGTCGCCAAGAGCCCGCCCATCCCCTATCCGCCCCTGATCATGAGCAGCCGGCTCGATGCCGCGCTCAAGGCGAAACTGCGCGACGCCTTCTCCACGGTGGACAAGGCACCAGGCGTCACCCCGGACATGATCCGCGGCTATGGCGGCAAGAAGATCGACCGCTATGACACGGGCTATGCATCCGCCCAGTTCGAGGTGGCCGGCGCCGTCATGGCGAAGCTGGACGATGGCTTGAAAGCCGACATTCTCCGCAAGGCATCCGAGCGATGAGCCTGGTGTTCGACCATGTCGGCAAGCGCTTCCCGGACGGCACGGTCGCGCTGGCGGACGTCAGCTTTGAGGTGCCGGCGGGGCAGTTCTGCGTCATCCTCGGGCGCTCGGGCGCCGGCAAGTCCACGCTTCTCCGCTGCGTGAACGGCCTTGCCACACCAGGCAGCGGCAAAGTGACCGTAGGCGGCGTCGAGGTCGCTGCGGCCACGCTGCGTCGCCTCCGTCCACGCATCGGGATGATCCATCAATCATTCAACCTCGTGCCGCGGGCCAGCGTCGCAACCAATGTCATCGCCGGCGCGCTTCCGGCGGTATCGACCGGCCGCGCGCTGCTCGGTCTGTTTCCCAGGACCTTGCGCCAGAAAGCCTGCGCGCTGATCGCCGACGTCGGGCTCGGCGAGGCGCATCTGCAACGCCGCGTCGCTTCGCTTTCGGGCGGCCAGCAGCAGCGCGTCGGCATCGCCAGAGCCTTCATGCTTGAGCCCGATTATGTGCTGGCGGACGAGCCGGTCGCCAGCCTCGACCCCCAGACCAGCCTGGAAATCATGGCGCTGATCCGGCGTGAGGCGAAGCAACGCGGCGCCACCGTGCTGTGCAGCCTTCATCAGATCGATCTGGCCATGCGCTTCGCTGACCGCATCCTGGCATTGAGGGAAGGGCGGGTGGTGTTCGACGGCCCGCCCAAGGCCCTCGCCAGCAGTGGCCTCGGGCAGATCTACGACCTGGTCCGGTCCGAACCATGTTCGTCTCCGCAAGTCATGCACGCATGACCGTTATGGACAAGATGGCGCCTGGCCCCGCGGCCGGAAGTTGGCGCTTTCCAACGCTGTTCGGCTGGCGGACCCTGCTGGTCATCGTCATTGCCCTGATGGTCGTGCTTCGCACCGGCGCCGATGTCGGGATGGGCAGGGCGGTTGTTGAATCCGGCAAGGGCGTTGCCGTGGCCGTCGGCCTCCCCGGGGAGTCGCAGGTGGCGCGCGGTTTCGGCACGATTCTCACCCGGATGTTTCCGCCGCAACTGGCCGAAGTCACCGAGACTTCGCGAATTGCGGGATTCGATCGCGACCGGCTGCCCCTGTTCGCCCGCGTCGAAAGCCAGACGATCATGGTCCAGTCGCTGGACCCCGAAACCATGCGCATGGTCGCAAGGCCCGTGCAGCGCGAGCTGCTCATCGAACCCTTGGGCTATCTGCGCCAGGTCGTCGCCAAGCTCATCGAGACGCTCGAGATCGCGCTCTGGGGCACACTGATTGCCGTACTGATCGGCGCCCCGCTTGCCTTCCTCGGTGCCCGCAACCTCTCGCCACACCCCCTGCTGATTGTCGCGAGCCGCAGCATCGTCAGCCTGCTGCGCTCCATTCCCGAACTGATCAGCGCGCTGTTCTTCGTGCTCGCCTATGGTTTCGGCCCCGTGGCGGGCATTTTCGCGCTGGCGCTGTATGCCGCCGGTTTCCTCGGCAAATTCTATGCGGAAGACATCGAGAACGCCGATCGCGGCGCGCAGGAAGCGCTCACCGCCGTCGGTGCCAACCGGCTGAAGCTGTTCTGCTACGCCATACTGCCGCAGGTTCTGCCGCAATATGTCGCTTACACGCTCTACATTCTCGATCGCAACGTGCGGATGGCCACCGTCATCGGCCTGGTCGGCGCCGGCGGCATCGGCATGGAACTGAAGGGCCGCTATGATCTCTACCAATATGCCCATGTCGGCACCATCCTGATCGCCATCTTCGTCCTCGTCTTCGCGCTCGACCAGCTTGCGGCCTGGCTGCGTCGCCGCCTGATATGATGACCA
>NZ_JBIMKZ010000072.1:0-15568 GCF_051860865.1 Polymorphobacter sp.
GGAGAGACGGGCATGAGCGACAACAGGCGGCGCATCGATGTCGTGCTGGTGGCCGGCGGCAAATGGCATGATATCGATTTCGCCCGGCTCGAACTGCTGAAGCTGCTGGCCGAAGACGAAAATGTCCGGGTCCGAGTCTTCGAGGATTATCAGGCGATCGAGGCCATCGAGGCCGCCGACCTGCTGGTCAGCTACACCTGCGACGTCACCCCGTCGCTCGATGTGCAGGAGCGGCTGCGCGCCTGGGTGGCCGGCGGCCGGCGCTGGATGGCGCTGCACGGCTGCAACTCGGTGCTGCGCTTCCTCGACAACGGCAAGGTCGATGCGCCGGACTGGGCGCCGCACTTCATGGAAACGCTGGGCACCGCCTTCGTCGCCCATCCGCCGGTCGGCCCGTTCCGGGTCGAGATCACCGCGCCCGACCATCCGCTCGTCGCCGGCCTCGCGGCGTTCGAACCGCAGGACGACGAGCTCTACCTCTCCCGCCCGACCGCCCCGATCGAAACGCTGCTGCATGTCGATTTCGCCGGCGAGGCCCCGGCCTTCACTGTCTCGCACTGGGAGGACTCGCGGCAGCCGCTGATGTACCTGCGCAGCATCGGCGAGGGCGCCGTGCTCTACAATGCGCTCGGCCATTGCCGGGGCCACCACGACATGCACCCGAAGCTCGACTGGTTCCCCACCGTCCAGCGCGGCGCCTGGGCCTGCCCGGAATATTATGAGCTGCTGCGCCGGGGTCTGGGCTGGGCGAAGTCGGCGATTAATTGACCTTGCGGTCGTAGCCCGCCCAATAAGGTGCGCGCAATTCCCGACGCAATACTTTGCCTGTTGGACCACGCGGCAACGCCTCAGCGATGTCGATGGTCTTGGGCAGCTTGTAGCCGGCGATGTGAGAGCGCGCCCAGGCAATCACCGCGTTGGCGTTGATCGAAGCACCGGCACGCGGCACGACGATGGCCTTCACCGCCTCCCCCCATTGCTCGGACGGGATACCGATGACGGCCACTTCGGCGATGCCCGGATAAGCCGACAGCGCCGCCTCGACCTCGGCCGGATAGATGTTCTCGCCACCGGAAACGATCATGTCCTTCACCCGGTCCTGGATGAACAGATAGCCCTTGCTGTCGAGGAAGCCGGCATCGCCGGTAAGGAACCAGCCATCAGGCGTCATTGCCTCGGCGGTCGCCTCGGGGCGATTCCAATAGCCGTTCATCAGCACCGGCGCGCGCACCGCCAGCTCGCCACTTTCGCCCGACGACAGCACCTTGCCGGTCTCGTCCTGGATGCGCAATTCGACGCCCGGTAGCGGCCGACCGGCGGACGTCATCCGAATGTTGCCGGCCGGATCATGGTCCTCGGGGGCCAGCGCGCAGATGGTGCCCGATGTCTCGGTCATCCCGTACATCTGCACGAACCCGCAGCGGAACAGCGCCATCGCCTCGCGCAACAGGCTCAACGGGATCGGCGAAGCGCCGTAAAGAATGGTTCGGATGCGCGAATAGTCGATCCCCTTTGCATCGGGATGGTCGATCAGCATCCGAAGCGCCGCGGGAACGAGAAAGATCTTGCTCAGCCGCTCGTTGGCGATGGCGGCGAGCACCTTGCCCACATCGAACTCGCTGGCCACGAGCCCTGTTGCGCCGGCCGCCAGCGTCTGGATACCGAAGCCGGTGCCGCCGATATGAAACACCGGCAACACGATCAGGCTGACGTCATCATCGGTGAACCGGTTCCACTCCGGCTGCTCGTCGACAGGCAGCGTGCGGAAGTGAAGCAGGCTGCGGTGGCTGAGCATCGCCCCCTTCGGCCGCCCGGTGGTCCCCGAGGTATAGAGCTGCACGGCCACGTCATCGGGATCGACCGCGGTCATCGGGTCACGCAGCGGCCGGGCATCGCGCCAGGCCGGATAGTCGCGCGCATGGATAATCGTGGCACCGGTATCGAGCGCGCTAAGCCGCTCGGCAAAGCCCTCGGCAGCAACGACCCAGCGCAGCCCGGCGTCCGCGATGATCCACGCGACCTCCGCATCGGCCAGCCGCCAGTTGAGCGGCACCATCACCAGACCGGCCTTGGCGGCGCCGAACAGCAACTCGAAATACAGCGGGTCGTTCTTGCCGATATAGGCGATCCGTTCCCCGGGCTTCAGGCCCTCGGCGATCAGCCCGGCGGCGACCCGGCTGGCGGCGTCATCGAGCGCCCGGTAGCTGGTATCGACGCCGCCGAACCGCAGCGCCACCTTGTCCCCGTATCGCCCGGCCAGCGCCCGGGACAGGTCACCGAGCGTCTTCTCGTTGCTCATCGGGCAATCATTCGGCGCTCATCGGGTCAGGTCTTCCGGGGTTTCGATCAGGCGTGTCAGTTCAGCCAAAAAGCGCGCGCCGACCGCGCCGTCAATGGCCCGATGATCGACCGACAGCGAAAGTGCAATGGTCGATCCCATGCCGATCGCATGATTATGGATGAACGTCCGTTCGGTCGCCGCGCCGACCGCCAGGATAGCCCCCTGCGGCGGGTTGATGATCGCATCGAACTGCTCGATCCCGAACATGCCGAGATTGGAAATCGAAAAGCTGCCGCCCTGAAACTCCCCGGCCTCGAGCTTGCCGGCCCGCGCCCGCGCCGCCAGCTGCCGCACCTCGGCCGAAATAGCGGCAACGGTCTTGGTCTCGGCAGCGCGGACGATCGGAGTCAGCAAGCCCTTGTCGGTGGCGACCGCCACGGCAATGTCGGCATGCGGAAAGCGGTGGATCTCGTCGCCATGCACCTGGACATTGATGTCCGGATGCGCGGCCAGCGCCAGCGCACAGGCGCGTATCAGATAATCATTGATCGACGGCGCCTCGCCGGTCGCCCGTTTGGCCTGCGCCCGCAACGCCATCAGCGCATCGATCCGAACATTGTGGCGCAGATAGAAATGCGGAATCGTGCTCTTGGACAGCGACAGCTGCCGGGCAATCGCCTTGCGCATCCCGGACATGCGAATGACCTCGACACCCTGCGCCGCAACAGGCGCCGGCGCCGCAGCCGGCACTTCAGCCTCAACCCGCGCCAACACATCGGCCTTGCTGATCCGCCCGCGCGGCCCGGTGCCGGTCAGGCCCGTCAGGTCGACGCCATGCTGCACGGCCAGCCGCCGCGCCAGCGGCGAGGCATGGACACCTTCGAGCCCGCCCGTCGTCGGCATGATCGACACCGGCGCCCCGCCAACCGGCAGTGCCGGCGGCGCGGCGGCCTGAGCCACGTCCTGATAGGTGATCCGCCCTGCCCGGCCGCTGCCGGCGAGTGTGGAGACATCGACGCCGGCACTCCCGGCCAACGCGCGGGCGGCCGGGCTGATTGCCATGTCGTCGGGAATAGCCCTCGTCACCGGCGCCGGTGCCGAAACGGCAGCATCCGAAACTGGCGGCGGGGCCGCCGGCGCTTCCTTGGCGGCGCCACCCGGCCGGAAGCCCGCCACAAAAGCATCGATCGCAGCCGCATCGAGCGCCGCGCCCGGATCGCCAAACACCGCCAGCAGCGCCCCAACCGGCCGTGTCTCGCCAGCCGGCACCAGGATGCGGGCCAGCGTCGCCGGGAATTCGGCCTCATATTCGTTGGTGATCTTGTCGGTCTCGATCAGCGTCACGACATCGCCGCGCGCGAATTCGGCGCCCTCGGCGACCATCCATTCGCCGATGGTCCCCTCGGTCATCTCGATACCCCATTTGGGCATGGTGAAGGCGCGCAGCCCGCTCATCGCGGCGCCCGCCCGCGGTAGCCGAGCACGTCGCGCACCGCTGCCTCCACCCGCGCCGCATCGGGCAGCCAGGCGCGCTCCAGCTCGACCGAGAAGGGCGTCGGCGTGTGCGGCGGCGTCACCATACGGATCGGCGCCCGCAGCGCGGCAAAACCCTTGTCGGCGACCAGCGCGCTGATATCGCCCGCCAGCCCGCAGCGCGCCGTGCTCTCGTCGAGCACGACCAGCCGCCCGGTCAGCTCGACGGAGTCGAGGATCGCCTCCTCGTCGATCGGGCTGGTGGTCCGCAGGTCGAGCACATCGCAGCCAATGCCGTCGGCGGCCAGCGCGTCAGCCGCCGCCGCCGCCACCCCGACCATCTGGCCGCACGTGACGATGGTCACGTCACTGCCCTCGCGCACCGAACGCGCCTGGCCGAACGGGATCAGATATTCCTCTTCCGGCACCTCTTCGCGCGAGGCGTAAAGCGCCTTGGGCTCGAAGAACAGCACCGGATCATCGTCGCGGATCGCCTGGGTCAGCAGGCCCTTGGCCTCGGCAGCGCTGGACGGGATCACCACCTTGATGCCGGGTATCGCCGTCATCATTGCATAGGCCGCCTGGCTGTGCTGCGGCCCGGCGTTGCGCCCGGCGCCATAGGCAATGCGGATCACCAGAGGGCAGCGGCTCTTGCCGCCGAACATGTAGCGGAATTTCGCGGTCTGGTTCCAGATCTGGTCGAGGCAGACGCCGATGAAGTCGGCGAACATCAGCTCCGCGACCGGGCGCTTGCCGGTCAGCGCCGCACCGGCCGCCGCGCCGATGATCGCCGCCTCGGAGATGGGGGTATCGATCACCCGCCCGGCGCCGAACCGGTCATAGAGCCCGGCCGTGGTCTTCCAGATGCCGCCGATCGCCTCCGGCCCGCCGGCGGTGCCCATGCCGCCGACAATATCCTCGCCCAGCACGATGACATTATCATCCCGCGCCATTTCCTGGTGCAGGGTGAGATTGATCGCCTCGCGCAGCTGCATGATCGCCATTGTCGTGCGCCTTTTCAGTAATCGATATAAACGTCGGTCAGCACATCGGCCGCCGTCGCACGGGGGGCAGCGCGGGCCTCGTCGACAGCCTCGTCGATCAGCGCCAGCACCTCGGCATCGATGGCATCGAGGTCGGTAACGTCGATCAACTTGGCCTCCTCGACCCGGCTGCGGAAGGCAAGCAGGCAGTCCCGCTCGGCGCGCAACCGATCGAGCTCGCCCGGCCCGCGATACCGCTGCGGGTCGCCCTCGAAATGGCCGAAGAACCGCTCGGTATCGAGCTCCACCGCCGCCGGCCCATTGCCGGCGCGAACATGCTCGAGCACGTCGCGCATCGTCTCGTAGACCGCAAAGAAATCGCAGCCATTGGCCCGCCACACCTTCATGCCAAAGGCCTCGGCACGACTGGCAATGTCGCCGGCGGTGCCGACCGCATAGTCGACACCGGTATGCTCGGAATAATGGTTGTTCTCGAACAGGAAGATGCACGGCACCTTCAAGACCACAGCCATGTTCATCGCCTCGAACGTCGTGCCCTGGTTGCAGGCGCCGTCACCCGAGAAGGCGATCGCAACCTCTCCCTTGCCATTGAGCTTGGCGGTGATCGCCGCCCCCACCGCGATCGGCGCCCCGGCACCGACAATGCCATTGGCGCCCAGCATCCCCTTGCCGACATCGGCAATGTGCATCGAGCCGCCCTTGCCCTTGCACAGGCCCTCGCTGCTGCCATAGATTTCCTTCATCATCCCCTTCACATCGCAGCCCTTGGCGATGCAATGGCCATGGCCGCGGTGCGTGGAGATGATGGTGTCGCCGTCGCTCAGATGCTCGCACACCCCCACGGCAGCCGCTTCCTGCCCCGAATAGAGATGGGTGAAGCCGGCGATCTCGCCCTTCTGGATTTCGTTGTGAAGGCGCTCCTCGAATTCGCGTATCACCTTCATCTGGCGGTACGCGCCGAGGATCTGCTCGCGGCTCAGTTGCATCGACCGTTCCTCCTGCTCAGCGCCACGGGTTTACCGTGGCACCGGCATGGCTGCAATTGAAATGTAGCACGCGCATCAAAACTGGATGCGCTTGGTCATGGCCCCGTCGATGACAAGATTGGTGCCGCTGATGAAGCCGACCACCGGGCTGCACAGGAAAACGATCGCCGCCGCCACTTCCTCGGGCTTGCCCAGCCGGCCGGCAGGCACCTTGGCAACCGTAGCGTCATACATTTCCGGCCGACCCTGCTTGATCTTGTCCCACGAGCCCTCGTCGATGAAGATCGGGCCGGGCGACACGGTGTTGACCCGGATACCCTGCGGCGCCAGCCGCTGCGCCAGCGCGCCGGCATGATGGGTGATCGCCGCCTTCATCGCTGCATAGGGCTGCGGCCCGAACGCCGGCTCGATCGAGACATTGGTGCCGACAACGATGATCGACGCCGCCTCGGACTTTTCCAGATAGGGCACGGCGGCGTTGATCCCCCGCCAGGTGCCCATCAGGTCGATCTCGAAGGCGTTCTTCCAGCTGTCCTCGGATGCCGGCGGCCCGCCCGCCGAGGCGAAGGAAATGAAGATATCGCAGCCGCCGAGCGCCGCCGCAGCCTCATCGACCCAGGCGCGATAGGCCGCCGGATCGGACAAATCGACACTGGCACCCAGCACCTTGCCGCCATGCGCCGACAGCGCCGCGCTGGTGGCATCGATCGACCCCTGGTCACGCGCGCAAAAGGCGATGTCGACGCCCTCGGCGGCGAGCGCCTCGGCGGTGTAGCGGCCGATGCCCTTGCTGGCGCCGGCGAGAATGGCCTTCAGGCCCTTGAGCTTCAGATCCATGGTTTAGCCTTTTTGCTGGAGGATGCGGCCGGCACGCGCGTCCATGAAGACGAGCGTTTCGGTTTCGACATAGGTGTCGAGAAGAACGCGGATTTCCGGATAGTCGGGATGGCCGCGGAAGATCGCATAGGTGGTGTCGAAATCGGCAAGCGAGTCCATTTCCCACAGGTCGACGATGGTGTTGAGCCGCCCGGTCCGCTGGACGAAGCACCCGACCAGCCGCCAGGTGCCGCTCTCCATGATCGGGAAGATCCGGGTCTGCAACAGCTCGAGCATCGCCGGCAGATGGCCGGGCTGAATGGTGATTTCCGCCTTCATATACTGCATCTGTGGCCCTTTCCGGCGGTCAACGCTTGTTGGACATGATCCGGTTGAGGTTGCGGTGCCAGTGCTGCAACGCGATCTCGTTACGGCCGAGCACGGTCTGATAGCCTTCCGGCGCCCAAGTCAGATTCTGCTGGCCGTCCCGGGACACCGAATAATCCTCCTCGGTAACCACACGCTGGATGAAATCATGCATCTCGGACCAGCGGGCGATGTCGATCTCGGTGCCGGCATGGGCCGGCTGATAGGTCGAGAGCAGGGTCCGCGAACTATCGACCGTATCGCCGGGAAACACCCGCGACACGCCGTAGAATTGCCCCACCCCGGCAATCGAATTGACGTTGATCACCATGTTCGGGAAGATGTTGTAAAGCCCGCCATAATTGGTGTGCGGCCAGTCGCTCTCGTCGCGCTCGGCATAGTCCATGAATTCGCCGCGCGGGAACGCCAGCCGCGAGTGCAGGCCATAATTGTCGTAGATCATGATATTCGAATAGGCGAGCTGGCCGATCGTCTCGGGATGCAGCGAGGCAAAATGATAGCTCTCGCCGTAGGTATCGAGCGCATATTTCCAATTGGCCTCGCAACCGATCTCGGAACGGCGGACCGGCTCGGCCTTGTCCAGCTCCAGATGCGCCAGTTCGCTGGCAAAATCACCGAGCCAGTCATCGACATCGATATCCGGCCGCTCGCCGCTCAGCTGGACGAAGATCAGCCCATAGCGCTCGGCCACCGGCACCGGGATCAAGCCAAGGTCGCTGCGGTCGATCCCCTCAAAGCCTTCCTTGCCGGGCTGTCCGATCAGCTTGCCGTCGAGATCGAAGGTCCAGGCATGGAAGCGGCAGGTCATCCGCGTGCGGCGCGAGCAATCTGTCACCACCTTTGCGCCGCGATGCGGGCAGAGATTGCGAAAGGCATTTACGACTCCGGCCTTGTTGCGGACCAGCAGCAGCGACGGGCCGAGCACGTCGAACAGCATCATGTCGCCGGGCTCGGGAATGTCGCGGCTCAGCCCGGCCACCACCGGATGGCCGTGAAAAATCGCCAGCCGCTCCTGCCGCGCGTAATCGGGGTCGGTATAGACGGCCGGGTCGATCCGCATCGGCGCCGCATCGAGATCGGTGGTCTTCGACCGCATCCGCTCGAGCGTCCGGCGGCGCAGCGCATAATGCGACTCCCGCCGCAGCACCTCCATCGCCGGATCGGCCGCGCTACCCATCAGCCAGCGGCCGTGAAGAAGTCGGCGCGCGGCGTCCCGGTCTCGTCATAGATCGGCTCTTCGAGGTCGACGCGGAACTTGCGGCTACGCGACACGATCGGCCCGGCCGAGCGCAAATGCGTGCGCATCTCGGTATAATTGGGCAAGGTGAAGTGATGCGCCAGCGACGCCTCGTCCACCCAGCGCTCGAAGACATGAACGCGGCCCGGGTGCAGCGGATCGAGCGCCCAGCTATAGGCCTCGCAGCCCGGCTCTTCGAGCGAAGCCTCGATCAGCTCGCGGGCGCCGAGGATGATCCGCTCGGCATGCGCGGGGTCGAGGTCCATGGTTGCGGTGATCAGGATGGTCACAATTTCATCTCCCTGGAAGCGAAGCTGCGCTCGGCAAAGCGCCAGCCGTCGGCGGTGCGGATGGCGCGGTCATTGTACAGGCCCGATTGCAGGCGCGGCGGCCCGCCGGCCGGCATCAGATATTCGAACGTGTGGGTCAGCATCACCGCGGTGTCGCCGGAAATCTCGATGCGGCCGGGAAAGGCGCTGAACCAGACCGAGTCGAACCCGGCCATCGCCCGGGTCCAGGTGGCGACGATCGCCTCGCGTCCCTCGATCTCGCCACCGCGAAAACGCCAGGTCGCGTCGTCGGACCAGGTCGCGCCCCAGGCCATGGCGTCCTTGTGGATCACCGCGTCGCTGTAGCGATCGATCAGCTCACGCAAGGCCAGCCTGTCCTCGATCGGACCGGAAAACATGATAATCGGCACTCCACCCATGCGCTCAGCGGCAACGTTGGGCGGATGGTAGACAAGGCGGCGCGGTTTGTGAACGGATAAAACAGATACGCGCACTAAAAAATCATGCCCGCCCTTCTTGCTTATGTGAATACGCGCTATATGTTTTGACGTCGCTGCGGTGCGGCCCCATGGGAGAAACAGGTTGGACCTCAGCTACTCGGATGAGCATCGACAATTTGCCGATGGGCTCGAGCGCTTCCTGTCCAAAAGCCATTCCTATGAGCATCGCCGCGCGCTGGTGACGGCCCGCACCGCGTCGGACCCGGCCATCTGGCAGCAGCTGGCCGAATTCGGCTGCTTCGGGCTGGCGGTGCCGGAGGCGAAGGGCGGCTTCGGCGGCGACACCGTCAGCATCGGGCTGATGGCCCGCGCGCTCGGGCGTCATCTGGTCGTCGAGCCGGTGCTGCCGGCCGTGCTCGCCGGCGTGCTGCTGGCCGGCACGCGCGGCGCCGAGGGTCATATCGAAGCGCTTGCCAGCGGCGAACGGCGGTTTGCCGTGGCCGATCGGTCGGCGCGCGCCGTCGCCGGCGGCATGGCGGCCGACCATCTGCTCATCGTTGCGGACGACGCGCTGTCGATCGCCGATGCGAGCGATCCCGATCGGACACCGGTGCCAATGCTCGACGACAGCCTCGCCGCCGATATCGACCTCACGACCGCGCGCCCTGAGCCGCTGGCCCTCGCCGATGACTGGCCGCAGCAGCGCGCCGCCGCCAGGACAGTCGACGCGCTGTTTCGCGGCTGGCAGGCACTCGGCTGCCTCGAAGGCGCCGTCGATGCCACCGCTGCCTATATGCGGGACCGGGTCCAGTTCGGCCGCCCGCTCGGCAGTTTGCAGGTCGTCCAGCACCGCGTCGCCGAGATGGTCGTCGCCGCCAAGGAAGCCGAGATGGTCGCGCTGCTCGCCGCGCTGACCGTCGAGGCCGTCGGCCCCGGTGCCGCCAGCGGCCGCGCCGTAATTACCATGACCGCGCGCATCGCCGCCGCCGCCGGCCTCGTCGCCGACAGCGCCGTCCAGCTCCACGGCGGCATGGGCGTCTCGGACGAGCTCGATATCGCCGCCCGCTTCCGCCATCTCCAGGCCTATCGGCTGCGCGCCGCCGCCCATGACGACCCCGCCTCAGCCTATGCCGAGACCGTGGTCGCCAGCCGCGCCCATCACCGCAGCGCCGTGCTGATCGAGGCCTGAGCGATGGACCTGCTTCTCGATGCCCCGTTGCAGGCCTTTCGCGCGGAGGTCCGCGCCTTCATCGCCGCCGAACTGACCGATGCCATGCGCGCCGGCCAGGCCGCCACCATCGGCGTCTATCCCGAGCCCGAGGTCGCGCTGGCCTGGCAGCGCAAGCTGGCGGCGCGCGGCTGGGCGGCGCCGTCCTGGCCGCACGCGCAGGGCGGCACCGGCTGGACCTCGACCCAGCGCTTCATCTTCGAGCATGAGTGCGCGCTGGCCGGCGCCCCGATCGTCTATCCGATTGGCATCAGGCTGGCCGGCCCGGTGATCATCGCCTTCGGCAGCGACGAACAGCGCCAGCGCTGGCTGCCGCCGATGCTGGCCGGCGACGATTACTGGTGCCAGGGCTTCTCGGAGCCCGGCGCCGGGTCCGATCTCGGCGCGCTGGCGACCAAAGCCACCCGCGACGGCGACGATTATGTCATCTCGGGCTCCAAGATCTGGACCACCCACGCCCACCACGCCAATCTGATGTTCGCGCTGGTCCGCACCGCCGACACGCCGCGCCGCCAGGATGGCATCAGCTTCGTCGCCATCGAGCTCGACCGCCCCGGCATCGAGATTCGCCCGATCATCTCGATCGGCGGCGACCATGACGTCAACCAGGTGTTCTTTGACGATGTCCGCATCCCCGCCGCCAACTTGATCGGCGAGGAAAACCAGGGCTGGCGCTATGCCAAGTACCTGCTCGAACTCGAACGCGGCAACGGCCTGTTCAGCGGCCGGCTGCGCGCCTCGATGAAGCGCGTGGAAGCCGCCCTGCCCTCGCCCCCCGATGCAGCCCAGCGCCGCCGCATCGCCGAGGTGGCGATGGAGCTGGACGCCTTCGAGATGCTCGAACTGGCCACCATCGGCACCCTGCCCAGCGGTTCGCCGCCGGGGCCGCTGTCCTCGGTCCTCAAGCTGCGCGCCAGCCGGCTCAAGCAGGCGGTGGCGGCGCTCGGCGTCACGCTGCTAGGCGAGGCCGCGCTGCGGCGCCCGGGCGGCACCAGCGGCGACGTGCTGGTCGCCGATTATCTCAACAGCCGCGCCGCCACCATCTTCGGCGGCGCCGCCGAGGTCCAGCTCGGCATCATCGCCCGCAGCCTCGCCGGGCTCGGACAGAAGGGATAGCCCATGGCCACCGAGGAAACCGAACAGAGCGTCCGCCGCGATCTCGCCGCCTGCTACCGGCTGGCGCATCATTACCGGATGACCGACCTCATCGCCACGCACATCTCGGCGCGGCTGCCCGGTCCCGGCCACCGCATCCTCATCAACCCGTTCGGCATGCTCTTCGATGAAGTCACTGCCAGCAACCTCGTCGAGGTCACGCTCGACGGCGAGGTGCTGACACCAGGCGGCGTCATCAACCCGGCGGGCTATCTGATTCACTCGACCATCCATGCCGCCCGCCCCGACGTGATGTGCGTCATGCACACCCACACCTCGGCCGGCGTCGCCGTCTCCGCCCAGGAGCATGGCCTGTTGCCGATCAGCCAGCAGGCACTCGTCGTCGGCAAGCGCCTCGCCTATCACGATTATGAAGGCGTGGCCCTCGTCGAAGCCGAGCGCGAGACGCTCGCCCGAGACCTTGACGACAAGGCCGTGCTGATCCTGCGCAACCACGGCCTGCTCACCGCCGGCAGCAGCGTCGGCGAGGCCTTCTGGCTGATGATGTACACCCAGCGCGCCTGTGAAATCCAGGTCGCGGCGCTGGCCGGCGGCACCCCCGTCCGCCATCTCTCGCCGGCGATGCAGGATCTCGTCCATGCCCAGGTCTATGCCGGCATCGATGGCAACCCCGCCGGCAGCCTCGACTGGATCGCCCTGCTGCGCGAAGTCGAGCGGATCGCCCCCGACTATGCCGACTGAGGGCGCAACCGGCGAGCACTGGGACTATGTGATCGTCGGAGCCGGCTCGTCGGGCTGCGTGATGGCCGACCGCCTGTCCCGCAACCCCGCCAACCGCGTGCTGCTGATCGAGGCCGGCCCCGCCGACACCAGCCCGATGATCGCCATGCCCAAGGGCATCGGCCGGCTGGTCAAGGACCCGCGCTACAGCTGGCATTATCCAGTGGCCCAACCCCGCCAGCCCGGCGCCGCAGCCACCGAGACCTGGGTGCGCGGCCGCGGCCTCGGCGGCTCCTCGTCGATCAACGGCATGATCTGGACCCACGGCCAGCCCGAGGACTATGACGGCTGGGCCGAGGCCGCCCCCGGCTGGTCCTGGCCGGTGATGCGCGACGCCTTCCGCGCCATCGAGGACCATGAGCTCGGCCCCGGCCCGGCCCGCGGCGCCGGCGGCCCGGTGCCAATCAGCGTCGGCACATTCCGCTATCCCCTCGCCGAGGCCGCCATCCGCGCCGGCCAGCAGCTCGGCCTGCCCCGCAAGGAGGACCTCAACGACGAGGACCAGGAAGGCATCGGCTATTTCCCCCACAATATCCGCGCCGGCCGCCGGCAGAGCGCCGCCACCTGCTTCCTCAAGCCCGCCCGAAATCGCCCCAACCTCATCATCCGCACCGGCCTCGAGGTCGACCGCATCGTCTTCACCGATGGCCGCGCCACCGCCGTGCTCGCCCATGGCGCCGCCGGTCCGGTACGCTTCGGGGTCACCGTCGAGGTCATCCTGTCGGCCGGCGCCATCGCCAGCCCGGCCATCCTCCAGCGCTCCGGCATCGGCCCGGCCGACGTGCTCACCGCCGCCGGCGTCCCGGTCATCGCCGACAGCCCCCGCGTCGGCACCGGCATGCGCGATCACCTCGGCCTGTCGGTGGCGTTCCGGCTGGCCGGCGCCGACCCCGGCAACAACCACCGCTTCCGCAAGACCGGCCTCGCCGCCAGCCTGATGCGCTACGCCCTGTTCCGCAACGGCCCGATGGCCACCGGCCCCTACGAGGTCGGCGCCTTCGTCCGCTCGCACCCCGGCGCCCACCGCCCGGACCTGCAGATCTATGTCGGCGCCTTCTCCTTCGCCCGTAACCAGGACCCCAATTTCCCGGTCCAGCTCAGCAAGGTAGAGGATGCGCCAGGCCTCACCATCTACGGCCAGATGCTCCAGCTCGAATCGACCGGCACCATCGCCATCACCGCCCCCGATGCCGCCGCACCGCTGCGCATCACCCCCAACTGGCTGCAGACCGACGCCGACCAGCGCTCGGCGATCGCCATGGTCCGCTATCTCCGCCGCTTCGTCGCTCAGCAGGCCCTGGCACCGGCGCTCGGCGATGAGCTCGTCCCCGGCTCGGCCATCACCAGCGATGCCGATATCCTCGATGCCGTCCGCCGCCTGTCCCGCGCCGGCACCCACGCCACCAGCAGCTGCGCCATGGGCGGCCCGGACGCGCCGCTGGACGCCGACTGCCGGGTGCGCGGCGTCACCGGCGTCCGCGTCATCGACTGTGCGGCCATGCCGGGCCTGGTCTCGGGCAACACCAACGCACCGGCAATGGCCTTCGCCTGGGCCTGCGCCGACCGGATGGGCTGCCAGGCCTAGGCCGTAAAAGCCTCCGGCGGCTGGGGCCGCAGGCCCCAGACCCCGATTATCCGGTCGTTCCAAACACCCGGCGGCCGTCACCTCGCCAAGGCCCAATGATGGGGTCTGGGGCCAAGGCCCCAGCCGCCGGAGGCATCTCCTCTGATCGCGCTAAAGCGTGCTGCTCGCCGCCTTGGCCGGATCATAGACCGGTTTGGGAAACTCCGGCAGATGCCCGGTCCGGCGGATCGCCTGCGCCATGGCAATCGCTTCGTCACGATAGACGCCCACCGTCACCCCGGCGGTATGCGACAGCACCGACAGGATCAGACGCGGGACATAATCCTCGTCGGACAGCCGCCCCACGGCCCAGTCGTTGATGATCGAATACTCCAGATTGGCGAAATCGCCGGCCGCTTCCTCCACGTCCACCCATGGCTCCAGCGCCCCCTCCCGGGCCAACCGGTCGAGCCATTGGCGCAGGTTGCGAAACGCCATGCCGCGCAGCGCATTCCAGATATCCTCGCTGATCGTCGGCGAGAAATAGAGCGAAACAACCGCCTTGGTATAGTTGCGCGCCTTGAGGTTGCGCGTGTTGACCGAGATCAGCCGGTCGACAATGCCCTCCAGCGTATCGGCCGACGTCCGGTAGCGCATATGACGATTCACGTCCTCATACGCCTCGCTGATCGCCAGCGCGATCAGCCGGTCCTTGCCCTGAAAGGCATTGTACAACGTGCGCTGGGCGACATCGGCATTGCGGCAGAGCGTGCGGATGCTGAAGTTGTCGATGCCGTCCTGGGCGATCATCCGCCGCGCCTCGGCAAGGATCCGCTTGCGACGTTCCTGGATCGGCACGCTCGAGTAAACCGGCTCGCTTTCAGGATTGGCACTGAGAACCGATTTGGCTGATTGCGCGGCAAAGGCGCTTGCAGACATACGCGTTATGCTTTCTGCTGATTATGAATTCCACTATGGCCAGAAGCCACGCCGGGTTCAAGCATCATCGCGCCCGGATCGAAGCACCGGACAGCAGGAGAGAAGCAGGCATGGGACGGGTTGAAGGCAAGACAGCCGTGGTGACAGGCGCCGCCAACGGGCTCGGTGCCGCGGATGCGCGTATCCTCGCCCGGGAAGGCGCCCGCGTCGTCCTCACCGACGTCGACACCGCCGCCGGCGAAGCCCTGGCCCGCGAGATCGGCCCCGCCGCACGCTTCGTCGCCCAGGATGTCCGGGACGAAGCCGGATGGGCCGCGCTGATGGCCGATGTCCACGCCACCGAAGGCCGGCTCGACATCCTCGTCAACAACGCCGGCGTCGTCCGCCCGGCAACACCCGAGGACATCACCGAGGCCGACCTCCGCTTCATCCTCGATGTCAGCATCAACGGCACCATCTGGGGCTGCAAGCATGGCATCGCCCTCATGCGCCAAGGCGGCGGCGGTTCTATCATCAACATGGCCTCGATCACCGCCATCCAGGGCCACCCGCGCTCCGCCGCCTACACCGCCGCCAAAGGCGCCGTCGACGCCTATACCCGCGCCGTCGCCGTCCACTGCGCCCAGCTCAAGCTCGGCATCCGCTGCAACGTCCTGCTGCCGGACCGGATCGACACGCCCATGGTCCGCGCCATGGCCGCCGCCACCGCAACAATGAACCCGGCACTCGCCGACAACGGCCCCGGCAAGCCCGAAAACAGCCAGGGCAGCGTCGAAGATGTCGCCAACCTCGTTCTGTTCCTGGCCTCGGACGAGTCGCGCTTCATCAGCGGCCAGTCATTCGTCATCGACAACACCGCCTCGATCACCAAGGGCCTCGTGCCGGCATAGCGGCTATCAAAGCGGGCCTCCGGCGGTAGGAAGATGCCTCCGGCGGCTGGGGCCGCAGGCCCCAGACCCCAATAATTCAGTCTCCGCACGGCGACGGCCGACGGTCCTCCGGGATCAACCCAATAATCGGGGTCTGG
>NZ_JBIMKZ010000073.1:0-15525 GCF_051860865.1 Polymorphobacter sp.
ATTACCGCGCTCCAGCACGGGCTCGACGCGGCCGGGCGCTATCCGGTGGTAAGGATCGACCGGCCGGTTCTGGCCGATGGCAGCGTCAGCGACTTTCCCCTGGTCTGCAACCTGACCGCCAGCCGGGCGCTGGTGGCGGACATGCTGTCCCTGGCCGATCACCGCGAGGCGGCGATGGCGCTGGCCTCGGCGGCGCGCGGCGGGATCGAGCCAATCCGGGTGCCGCGAGCGCAGGCGGCGATTGCCCAGGTCGAGCTGACCGACAGGGCCGATATGACCCGGCTGCCGGCGACGACGCAGCACCGGCTCGATCCGGGGCCGTATCTGACCGCCGCCCATGCCACGACTTATGACCCGGAAAGCCGCATCGACAACACCGCGATCCAGCGCTGCTGGATCAAGGGCGCAAGGCGGATGAGCTGGTATCCCTATCCGGCGTCGCACAATGCCATCAATCTGCGGAAGTTCTGGGCGCGCGGCGAGCCCTGCCCGGTGGCGTTCTGGATCGGCCATCATCCCGCCGTGGTGATCGGCACCCAGGCCAAGCTGGCCTATCCGCGCACCCACTGGGATGCCGCCGGCGGGCTGGCGGCGGAGGCGATCGCGCTGACGCCGAGCCTGACGCTGGGGCCGGAGATCATGGTGCCGGCCGATGCCGAGATCGTCATCGAGGGCTGGGCGCATCCGGGGCAGCTGGAGGCGGACGGGCCGTTCGGCGAGTTCACTGGCTATTTGGGGCCGCAGGTGATGGCGCCGGTCGTCGAGGTGAGCGCGATCACTCATCGGCGGGGGGCAATCTACCATGATTATGGCTCGGGGCTGGCCGACATGCTGGTGCCCGACAATATGGCGATGGAGGGCAAGCTGTTCGGGCTGATCCGCCAGATCGCGCCGTCATTGCGCAATGTCCATGTGCCGAGCTCCGGCCGGCGGCTGCATGCCTGGTTGCAGCTGGAGGACCCGGGGCCGGGCGAGGCGCGCGACGCGCTGGCCGCGGCCATGGCCTATCGGCGGCTGAAGACGGTGGCGGCGTTCGACATGGACGTCGATGTGTTCGACGAGAGCCGGGTGATGTGGGGGCTGGCGACGCGGGTGCAGTGGGACCGCGACGTGCTGCGCGTCGACGGGCTGTCGACCTCGACGCTCGACCCGTCGCTGGCGGCCGGCGCGCGGACGGCGTCCAAGCTGGGGATCGATGCGACGCTGCCGGCGCGGGCCGGGGCGGGGCTGCCACGGCCGTGCCCGCCGGTGGCCGAGAGCCCGGCCGAGGCGGTGGCGGCGGCGGCGGCGATCCTGCAGGGGCGGGCGATGGAGGCCTGGCCATGCCAGTGAAGCCGCTGCCGGCGCCGTCCGAAGGCGTGACCGAAAAGCTGGGCAACAGCATCTGGGTGTCCTGCCCGTCGTGCGGGACGGCATTTCCGGTGTCCCCGTCCATCCATGGCCAGCGCAGGGTGCCGATGCACTGCCCGGCCTGTCATCATGAATTTTTTGCCGACTGATTTTTGAGGAGAATGATCATGGCCAAGCGTAGCGAGCAGGAATTCTACAGCGCCCTTGAAGCGGCGCGGAAGCCGATGGGATCGGGCAAGCATCCGTTCAGCCTGACCTGGTCCGAAGGCGGGCTGAGCCGAGCCCAGCTCGGTGCCTGGGCGATGCAGCATTATTATTATATTTCGGCGATCCCGCAGCAGTTTGCGGCGCTTTATGCGCGGATGCCCGATGCCGCGGGGCGGTTGCTGCTGATGGAAAACCTCGTCGGCGAGGAAATGCCGGAGACGCCGGAGAAGTCCCATCCCAATCTGCTGCTGAAGTTTGCCGAGGCGTGCGGGCTGGACCGGCAGGCGGTGATCGACGCCGAGATGAACGGCGAGGTGCTGGGCGGCACGCGGGCGATGCGGGCCTGGATCTGGGAGCTGGCGACGATCCGGCCGATGCACGAAGCCTGCGCCGGCATCATGGTGGCGCTGGAGGGGCAGCTGCCGACGCTGTACCCGGGCTATATCACCGCGATGGAGCGGATGGGCTTCAGCGAGGATGAGCTCGAATTCTTCCATGTCCATGTCGAGAATGATGTCGAGCATGCGCGGATCGGGCTGGAGCTCTGCTACAAATATGCCGACACCGAGGCGGCGCAGAACATGGCGATCGAGGCGGTGCGGGGATCGGCCAGCTTGCGCTATTCGATGCTGTCGCAGGTGCATGAGGCGCTGAGCCTGTCGAAGGCGGCGTGAGGGTGACGCCGCTGCTCGACGCCAGCGGCCGGGTGCTGCTGTTGACGGGGGCGGCGGGGGGCATCGGCGCGCCGGTGGCGGCGATGTACCGGGAGGCAGGGGGCACGGTGGCGGGACTCGACCTTGTTGCCGGCCCCGGCGTGCGGGCGTGTGACGTGACGTCCGAGGCGGCGGTGGGCGAGGCGGTGGCCGAGGTGCTGGCGCTGCATGGGCGGATCGACGATGTCGTGCATTGCGCCGGGATCGTCGGGGCGGGTCCGCTGGCGGAGATGGCGCTGGCCGACTGGCAGCGGGTGATGGACGCCAACCTGACCTCGGCGTTTCTGCTGGCGCGGGCCTGTGCGGGGCCGCTGGCGGCGAGCCGGGGGCGGCTGGTGTGGCTGTCCTCGACCAATGGCCGCAATGGCGGCAGCGCGCTGTCCGGGGCGGCCTATGCCTGCGCCAAGGCCGGGTTGATCAATTTGACGCGCTACCTGGCCAGGGAATGGGCGGCGGCGGGCGTGCGGGTGAACTGCGTGGCGCCGGGGCCGGTCGACACGCCGATGCTCGACCGGCTGGGGCCGGAGGGGCGGCCGGCGCTGGCCCGGGCGATGCTGACGGGCGAGCTGGCGACGGCGGGGGACGTGGCGCGGGCGGTGGGGTTTCTGCTGTCGGAGAATGCGCGGGCGATGACCGGGGTGGTGCTCAATCCGTCGGGGGGGATGGTGCTGGATTGAGCGATGGGGCCGTCAGGCGGCGGCGCGCGACGGGTCGCCTGAGGGTGGGCGCATCGGTGTTGCCAGGCAGGCCTGCAGCGCCTGCGCGGCCGTCAGGGGCCTGGAAAGATAGAATCCCTGGAGCTTTTCGACGCCCAGGGAACACAACAGGTCATGCTGGGCAGCGCTCTCTACCATTTCGGCGGTTACCGGGGTGCCGATCGCGCGGCACAGCTGCAGCACACCTTCCAGCAGTTCGAGCGCAGACCGGCTTTCCGTCGCCAGGGCGATGAGGCTGCCATCGAGCTTGATGCCGTCGAACTGGAGCTCGCGCAGATAGCCGATCGAGGCATAGCCAGCGCCGAAATCGTCGAGCTGGATGCGGATGTTGCCGGCTTGCAGCAGCGACAGGGCCGACCGCGCGGTGGCGAAATCGCTGAGCAGCGCGGTTTCGGTGACTTCGATCCACAATCGGCCGGGATCGAACGCGCGCTCTCGGACCATCTCCAGGATGCAGTTGGGCAGTAAAGGGGAGTTCAGGTCGGCGCCGCTCAGATTGAACGACAGGGCAATCGATGGGGGCCAATGCGCTGCGGCCTCGAGGGCGATGGCCAGCAGCTGGATGGTGATCGGCTGTGACATGCCCGATTGCTCGGCCAGCGGAATGAATTCGGCGGGCGAGATGACCCCGAGCGTCGGATGGGTCCAGCGGGCCAGCGCCTCGAAGGCGACGATCTCGTGGGTCCCTGGATCGAAGATCGGCTGATAGAACAGCTCGATCAGCTTGCTCTCGTCGGGTATGGCCAGGGCCTGCTCGATCATCACGCGGCGCCGGTTACGCGCCTCCATCAGCGGCTCGAACAGGGCGATGGCGCCGCTGTGGGCGCGTTTTGCTTCGTACATCGCGAGGTCGGCACGATTGATCAGCGCCATCGTCGTCGCCGTGTCCGCCACGTCGATCGCCATGCCGGTCGAGGCCCGGAGCCGGAATGTCTTGCCGTGGACGACGAAAGGCCGGTCGAATACCCCGCCGAGCAACGCCATGCGCTGCCGGGCGTCTTCGAGCCGGTCGGCATTGCGGAGAAGGACGGCGAATTCATCGCCGCCGAGCCGGGCGATCATTGCGTCGCCGATGTCCAGCTGCTGGAAGCGTTTGGCCGTTTCGACCAGCAGCGCGTCCCCGGTCTGATGGCCATAGCTGTCGTTGATCAGCTTGAAGCCGTCGAGATCGAGGATGCCGACGGCGCGGATCAGGCCGGGTCGCGCCGACGAGGCAATTTCAAGCTCATCGAGAAAGGCCCGGCGATTGGCCAGGCCGGTCAATGAGTCGCTGTAGGCCAGTTCGCTGACCCGCAACTGTTCGGCGGCGATGAAGCTGCGTGATTCGACGAGGCGGCGAAGCTGCTGGTGTTGGCGGTGGATAAGACCGACGATCAGGGGGGCGATCAGCAGGATGTTCGCCCCCATGCTGGCGAGCATCGTATCGCCGCTCGTAAGCAGCGAGATCGATACCGGAATGGTGCCGATGACGATGACGATATAGGCGGCAAGCGGCAGGCTCGACAGGCAGGCGGCGCAGGATATCGTGCACAGCACCGCGAAAAGCGCGACATAGGCCCCTGCTTCATTGGCGTTGTGCAGAATATAATGGCTCCAGATGGCGAGGCCGATCGACAGGGGGGCGGCGACGATCAACGTCTGCGTCATCGATGTGCGCATTTGGCGGATCGTCGATTCAGCCCTGACGCCGGGCTGCCAGATCAAGCTGACAAGACGTATGCCGATCAGGGATCCGATGATGGCGGCAGGTGCCAAGGCGACGCGGCCTGCTTCCGGCGCGCTCACCGCCGCGAGGAACAACATGTTGATAAAGACCGCGATATACATTGTTGGTACTTGCGGCCGCAAATTGTAAAATTGCTCTGCCAGCAAACTGTCACTTGATTGCCAATGCAACAGATCTTCGGATAAATATTTGCGAAACATGTCGCGATTCCACTATTTACGCACCGAACATCATGATTTTGATTCGACCATAATCCCCTTATTGATTAAATGTTCAAATGTATACAGTGACAAATACGACCATGGCATACTAGATGTACGGCAATCGTGATGCTCGGGCTTTTGCGTTAATCATTGCGATCAGATCGGATTTTTTGATCCGGCAGTCGGCATCCCCGATCCATGATCTTTTGCAGTCTCAGGGGTCCGCTACGCCGCCACATGGGCGCGCAGATCCGTGCCGGCATAATGGCAGGCGGTCTGGTGGGTATCGGGGCCGGTGAGGGGCGGGATGATGCGGATGCAGTTGGGTTTGGCAATCGGGCAGCGGTGCGGAAGACGCAGCCGGATGGCGGGGCGAAGGGCGAGGGCAGGTCGGTGCCGAGGATGATCGGGGTGCGCGCGGCCTCGGCGACGGGATCGGGGATCGGCGCGGCGGAGAGCAGCGCCTGGGTGTAGGGGTGGCGGGGATCGGCGAACAGCGTGGCGGGAATGCGGGTGAACTGCGCGGCGCCGGGGCCGGTAGACGCGCCGATGCTCGACCGGCTGGGGCCACAGCCTTAATTGGCGTAATTGTCCGGGGCTGGGCTGTTCGATTTAAGGTCCATGACCATGCCGGCACGATAGCCGAGAATGCCGGGGATAGGGGCAAGGCGGTTGATGTTGAAAGCCAGCGGGCTGACGAACTTGCCGATGGCGCGGTAGTCGGCGGGCTGCACGGGCTGGGCTGCGAGCGGGGCGGGCAGGGGTCGGTGATCAGGTCTGACGGCGGCGGCCCACAGCGCGATATGGCCGTTGACACTCGCGCCGAGCCCGGTTTCGCCGGCGAGCTCGGGAATGTCGGACGGCTGGGCGGCGGGGACGGCGATGATTTCCCCGAGGTCGGTAATGCGCCCGGCCGGCGCCGCAAAACCGACGGTGCCGAGGCAGAGGCAGGTGTGGAGCGCGTTCGCAAAGCCGATCCCGTAGAACAGGTAATCGCCGGGCGTGACTTCGAGCAGATAGGTGCGGGCGGATTCGGTCTTTTCATAAGGCTTGCCGATCGGCACATTGGCGAGGTTCGACCGCTCCTCGTCGACGAATTCGAAGCTGGCGAGGCTCGGCACCGGGGGGATGGCCTGGTTGAACGACTTGCCAGCCGCAAGCGCCGCCTGCTGGCGGGCGATCATGGCATTGCGACGCTCGACAAGCCTGGGCTCGGCGGCAGTGAACGCGGTGCGGCGGGCGTGATCATAGGCGGCGAGTTCGGCATCGTCCGGAATGCGCATCAGGGTCGGCGCCGGGCTGCGCGGGCGGGTCCGGAGCAGGAGATAGGCGCGGTCGGCGCGCAGGCTGAGCGGCTGGGTGGCGAGGATGGGGACCAGAGGCTCGGTCCGCGTGGCAGCGTATGACGGTGCGGGGGCAAGCAGGGCGAGGAGCAGAGTGATCGTCTTGCGGTTCATTTGATCGGCACCTTTCCGCCGAAGTCCGGGCCGGCGGCGATTTTTGCCATGACCGCGACCGACTGGTCGGCGGGGAGCGCGGTGATATTCTCCCAGATTTCCTCGGCGATGCCGTAGCGGATATAACCGCGCGGCTCCAGGCAGCGGCGCATCTTCGACTGCCGGTCGCGGCGAATCAGCGTGCCTTCGATGGCGCCAAGCATCAGATCCCCGACCAGGCCATAAGGGTTGACGATCGTGATGGTTCTGGTTGCCGTGCTGCGCTGCCAGGGCACGAAGCGGGGCAGCATGACATTGGCCCATATGGCGGGGCGCAGATGGCGGGCGCAATCGGTCATGTCGTCATGGGCCTTGGCAAAGCTGATGCCGGCTTTGCGGAAGACGAAATATTTCCAGCCGTTGGCGACGACATCGGGCGCGGCCGAGCCGGAGAGATCGGGCACGGCGATGCCTGCCGGGTCCGGCAAGGCTGGCTGCGACCGGCTGGGCGTGCTGAACAACAGCGCGGCGAGAATTGCTGAACGATGCATCGGGCCCCCCCTGTGCCCATCAATAACAGGCGCCGGGGCCAGTGCAATATCGGCTATTGCGCGGCAGCGAGGGCGCGAAGGTCGGTGCCGGCATAATGGCAGGCGGTCTGGTGGGTGTCGGGGCCGGTGAGCGGCGGGATGATGCGGATGCAGTTGGGCTTGGCGATCGGGCAGCGGGTTCGGAAGACGCAGCCGGATGGCGGGGCGAGGGGCGAGGGCAGGTCGGTGCCGAGGATGATCGGGGTGCGCGCGGCTTCGGCGGCGGGATCGGGGATCGGGGCGGCGGAGAGCAGCGCCTGGGTATAGGGATGGCGCGGATCGGCGAACAAGGTCGCGGCCGGCGCCGTCTCCATGGTGCGGCCGAGGTACATGACCATAACGTTTGTGGCGATCTGGCGGACGATGGCGAGATCATGGCTGATGAACAGCAGGGCGACGCCGGTGTCTCGGCTCAGTTGCTTGAGCAGGTTGATGACCTGGGCCTTGATCGAGACATCGAGCGCCGACACGGCTTCGTCGCAGATCAGCAGCTCGGGGCCGCTGATCATGGCGCGGGCGATGGCGATGCGCTGGGCCTGGCCGCCGGAAAATTCCGACGGGAACCGGTTGGCCATGTCGGCGCGCAGCCCGACGCGGACCAGCCATTGCTCGGCGCGCGCCCGGCGTTCGGCGGCGGGCAGCTCGGGGGCGAAGATCTCCAGCGGCTCGGCGATGATGTCCCCGACCGTCATCCGCGGGTTGAGGCTGGCCAGCGGGTTCTGGAAGATGATCTGGACGGCGGCGCGGAACTTGCGGCGGTCGGGGTCAGACAGGGTGGCGATGTCCTGGCCGCGCCAGAGCACCCGGCCTTCGCTGGCGGGCACGAATCCGAGCGCGGCGCGGGCGAGGGTGGATTTTCCGCAGCCGGATTCGCCGACGATGCCGATCCGGTCCCCGGCGCGGACGCTGAGGCTGACGCCGCGCACGGCCTGGAGCGGCTGCGGCTTGCGGAACAGGCCGCCGCCGACCGGGAAGGTGACGGAGACGGTTTCGAGCGAGAGCAGGGCGGCCGAGAGAGGGGAAGCGGTCATGCGGGTTCGGCCGCGTGGCAGGCGACGGCGCGCGCGGGTGATTGCCGGAGGGCGGGTGGGGTGTCGGCGCAGACAGGGCCGGCCTGGGGGCAGCGCGGGCTGAAGGCGCATCCGGCCGGCAGCGCGCCGAGATCGGGCGGCTGGCCGGCGATGACCGGCAGCTCGTCCAGCGGATCGGTGTCCGGGCGCGGCATGCAGGCGAGCAGGCCGCGCGTGTACGGGTGCTTCGGGTCCGAGAACAGCGCCTGGGCTGGGGCGCGCTCGACGAGGCGACCGGCGTACATCACCGCGACCTCGTCGCACAGGCCGGCGACGACGCCGAGATCATGGGTGATCAGGATGATGGCGGTATCGGTGTGCTGCTTGAGCTTGGCGAAGGCGCGCAGGATGCTGGCCTGGACGGTGACATCGAGTGCCGTCGTCGGCTCGTCGGCGATGAGCAGCGCGGGTTTGCAGAGCAGCGCCATGGCGATCATCACCCGCTGACGCATGCCGCCGGACAGCTCGTGCGGATATTGCTTCAGCCGGCGCTCGGGCTCGCTGATCTGGACGATTTCCAGCAGCTGGGCGGCCTCGGCCCAGGCGGCGCGGCGCGACAGGCCGCTGTGGACCTGGAGGACTTCGGCCAATTGGTCGCCGATCCGCATGTGCGGGGTGAGGCCGGTGATCGAATCCTGGAAGATCAGCGCCAGCGCCGAGCCGCGCAACTGATCGAGCCGGGAACGTGGCATGCCGACCATCTGTTCACCGTTGAACAGCGCCGAGCCGCTGACCATGCCGTTCGACGGCAGCAGGCCGAGCAGGCCGAGCATGGTCTGGCTCTTGCCCGAGCCGGACTCGCCGACGATGCCGAGGCAGCGGCCGGGCTCGAGGCTGAAGCTGACGCTGTCCACGGCGCGGACGATCCCGCGCGGGGTGCGGAAGCTGACCGAGAGGTTCTCGATTTCGAGCAAGGGCATCAGTGTTGCCTTCTTATCTTTGCCGGGGGTCGAGAGCGTCGCGCAGCCCGTCGCCGACATAGTTGAAGGACAGCATGGTGATCGCCAGCAGCGTTGCCGGAAAGCCGAGCGCCCAGGGCGCGCTGTCGAGCTGGCTGGCGCCCTGGTTGATCAGCAGGCCCCAGCTGGTCAGCGGCTCCTGCACGCCCAGCCCGAGAAAGGACAGCGAGCTTTCGACGATGATGTTGATGGGGATCAGCAGCGTGGCATAGACGATGACCGGGCCGATGGCGTTGGGGATGACATAGCGGCTGATGATCCGCGCGGTGGGCAGGTCGATGGCGCGGGCGGCCTCGATATATTCGCGGTTCTTGATCGAGATGGTCTGGCCGCGGACGATCCGGGCCATGGTCAGCCATTCGACGGCGCCGATGGCGGCGAAGATCAGGAAGATGTTGTTGCCGAGGATGGTGACCAGCACGATGATCAGGAACAGCAACGGCAGCGCATAGAGGATATCGACGACGCGCATCATCACCAGGTCGGTGGTGCCGCCGGCATAGCCGGCGGTGGCGCCGTAGACGACGCCGATGGTCAGCGCGATGACGGTGGCGATGAGGCCGATGGCGAGGCTGATGCGGGCGCCGAAGAAGACGCGGACGAACAGATCCCGGCCGTTGGCATCGGTGCCGAACCAGTGGAAATCGGCGAGGCTCGGCGGCTGGCCGATGGCGGTCAGCGAGCCCTCATCGAGGCTGTGCGGCCAGACCATCGGCACGAGGATGGCGAGCAGCGCGATCAGCGTCAGCGCGATGAGTCCGCCGACGGCGGCGCGGTTGGCGAGGAAGCGGCGGCGGGCCTGCGCCCAGACCGACATCGATACGGATGGCGACACGGTTGCGGTCATTTCACCCTCGCGCGCGGATCGAGCCAGCCATAGGCGATGTCGACGATCAGGTTGATGAGGATCAGCGCCGTGGCATAGAGGATGACCACGCCGAGGACGAGGCCATAGTCCCGCGCCACGGCGCCCTGGACGAAGAAGCGGCCGATGCCGGGCAGGGCGAACAGCTGCTCGACGATGACCGAGCCGGTGAGCACGGCGGCGATGGCCGGGCCGAGATAGCTCATCACCGGCAGGAAGGCCGATTGCAGCGCGTGGCGGCGGATGACCCGGCCCTCCGGCATGCCCTTGGCGCGGGCGGTGCGGATATAGTCGGCGGACAGGGTTTCGAGCATGGCGCCGCGCATGATGCGGGCGATGGCGGCGACCTGCGGCAGCGCCAGCGCGATTACCGGCAGGATCCAGTTGCGGAATTCGCCGTCTCCCCAGCCGGCGACGGGGAGCAGCTGGAGATAGATGCCGAACACCAAGGTGAGCGCGGGGGCGACGACGAAATTGGGCAGTGCGATGCCGATCGAGGCGAAGCCCATGACGCCGGCATCGAGCAGGCTGTTCTGGTTGCGCGCCGCGGTGATGCCGGCGACGATGCCGAGGAAGGCGGCGAGCGCGATGGCGGTGAAGCCGAGCTTGAGGGTGACCGGCAGGCCATCGGCGATCAGCTCGCCGACGCTGCGATCGGGATAGGTGGTGGAGGGGCCGAGCTCGCCCTGGAACAGGCCGGTGAGATAGCGCAGATACTGGGTGCCGATTGGTTGGTCGAGCCCATAGATGGCTTCCAGATTGGCCTTCACGAAGGGATCGAGATCGACCTCGGCATCGAAGGGGCCGCCGGGCGCCAGCCGCATCAGGAAGAAGGAGGCGGTGATGATCAGGAAGATGGTGGGCAGCGCCACCGCCAGCCGCCGGAGGATGAGACCGCCCATGTCAGTGGCCCCCTCCGATGTCGGGCTCGGCGAGCGCGAGGTCAGTGTCGGCTTCGGCGCGTAGCCGGCGGCCGACCCAGAGCAGCAGCAGGAAGGCCGGGACCATCATCGCGGCGCCGGCGGCGAAGGGCGCGTTCGGCCCGATGAAGGCGAACATCGAGCCGGCGACCGCCTGGCCGCCGAAGCGGGCGAGCGAGCTCGACCCCTGATAGACCCCCATCACCATGCCACGTTCATGCGGCTGGGCACCGGCCGAGATCAAGGTCTGCATGTTGGTCTGGAACAGCGCGGTGGCGATGGCGGCGACGACGGTGGCCATGCCGACATGCAGCCAGCTGGTGGCGAAGATCAGGCTGCCGAAGGCGACGACATAGAGCGACAGCGCGGTCTGAACGAGGCCGAACGAGCCGAAGCGCCGGGCCAGCGGCCCCATGGCGAAGAACTGGAACAGCGAGATGGTGCCGCCGGAGACGCCGAGCAGCAGGCCGATCTGGCGCGGGCTGAGGCCGATCTCGTCATGCGCCCAGATGGCGAAGATCGCCTCGCGGGCGGCGACGAAGGTGATGACCATGATGCAGATGGCGACCAGCCCGGCCAGCACCGGCCGCGCCAGCACGTTGGAGAAGCCCTTGAGCAGGCTGCGCCGGGGGGCACCGGGGTCGGCGGCGCCGGGGTGGTGACTCTCGGGCAGGAACAGCAGGATGCCGATGAACGAGACGAGCGACAGGCCGCCGGCGGCGAGCGCCGGGCGCAGCAGGTTGGCATCGTCGACCGACGTGCCGCCGGCGAGCAGGCCGCCGAGCGCCGGGCCGACGACGAAGCCGAGGCCGAAGGCGGCGGAGATGCGGCCCATCGCCTTGGCGCGGTCGGCGGGCGGGGTGACGTCGGTGATATAGGCATAGGCGGTGACGAGGTTGGCCGAGGTGACGCCGCCGAGCACGCGGGCAAGCAGCAGCATCGGCCAGCTGTCGGCGATGCCGAGCATCGCATAGGAGACGGCGTGGCCGGCCATCGAAACGAGCAGCACCGGGCGGCGGCCGCGCGTGTCCGAGATATGGCCCCAGAGCGGCATCGCGGCGAATTGGCACAGCGAATAGGCGGCGATGACCAGCGTGATCATCGCGGGTGTCAGCCCGGTGCGCATCGCGTAAAAGGGGACCAGCGGTGCGAGAATGCCGAAGCCGATCAGGTCGACGAAGACCACAAGCCACAGCGTCCAGCGGGCGTGCAGGGAATCGGGCGCGGTGCGGGCCGGCATGTCAGGCGGCAGGGCTCATGATGCGTGTGGCCGGCACTGGAATTCCCCCCGATGAAACACGATTGATGGTGACAAGATAATGTCGTTATGACAACATAATGTTTAAGCGCGGAAGGGCGCGGGCTCAAGGGCTTTACGCCGGGGAATTCGGGGATGCGGCAATGATGCACGGGCGAACGGGGTTGCTGCTGCTGCTGGCCTGGGCGTCGGCGGCGACCGCGCAGCCGCCGCAGGTGCGGGATTGCCGGGACTGTGCGGCAATTGCGCTGATCCCGGCTGGCCGCTTCACCATGGGGGCTGACCGGGGTGAGCCGGGGCGGCCGGACGGGCCGGCGCATGCGGTGACGATCGAGCGGCCGTTCGGGATGGCGGTAACGGAGGTGACAAACCGGCAGTTCGCGCGCTTCGTCAAGGCGACCGGCGCCGCCGATGCGGCGGGGTGCGAGGTCTGGCCCAAGGACAGCGTGGCGTTCGACAAGGCGCGGTGGCAGGACCCGGGCTATGGCCGCGAGCCGAGGCCGGACGAGCCGGTGGCCTGCGTGTCCTGGAACGATGCCCGGGCCTATGCCGACTGGCTGGCGGGGGTGACTGGCAAGCCGTACCGGCTGCCGAGCGAGGCGGAATGGGAATATGCCGCGCGGGCCGGGACGACGACCGATTTCTACTGGGGTGATGACCCCGAGGCGGGGTGCGGCTTTGCCAATCTCTATGATGCGGCGGGGGCAGGGCGGTTCAGTTGGGCCTCGGTGAGGTGCAATGACGGCGCCGCGACGGTGGCGCCGGTGGGGCGGTACAAGGCCAACGCCTTCGGGCTGCACGACATGATTGGCAACGTCTGGGAATGGGTGCAGGACTGCCATGTCGTGCCCTATCCGGCCGATCATGGCGGGCAGGCGGCGGTGGAGGCCTCGCCCTGCGACCGGCGCGGGGTGCGCGGGGGGAGCTGGATGACGCGGCCGGACCGCAACCGGGTGACCTTTCGGGGGCGCGATCCGGCCGATGTGCGCTATTTCATGTTCGGCTTTCGGGTGGCGCGGGACCTGTCCGCCGATGAGGCGGCGCGGGCGGCGCGGTGAGACGGCGCAGCCTGCTCGGCGCCGGGCTGGCGCTTGCGGCGCTCCCCGTCCACGCGGCGGCTATCGAGAGCGCCGATGTGCTGGTGGCGGGGGGCGGGCTGGCAGGGCTTTATGCGGCGCGGCTGCTGGCGGCGGAAGGGCTGACGGTGATCGTGCTGGAGGCTGGCGCCGAGGTCGGTGGGCGGCTGAAGACGCTCGATCACCTGCCGGGGCGGCCCGAGGCGGGCGGGCAGACGATCGGGGCGATGTATGCGCGGGTGCGGCGCGAGATGGATGCGCTGGGGCTGCGGACCTTCCCGCGCGCCGGGCCGGTGCCGGGCGACGCGATCCTGGCCGGCGGGCAGGCGATGGCGGCGGCCGACTGGGCGGCGAGCCCGGCGAACCGGCTGGTCGGGGCGGCGCGCGGCATGTCCCCGGGGCGGCTCTATGCCCATTATCTCGACCGGGCCAATCCGGTGGCGGTGCTCGATGACTGGCGGGCGCCGGCGCATGCCGGGCTCGATGCGATCGGCGTGTCGGCGCTGCTGCGCCAGGGTGGGGCGGACGCCGAGGCGCTGCGGCTGATGCAGCACTGGTTCGACGGGCCCTCTCTCCCGGCGATGTCGGCGCAGTTCGCCTGCCGGAAGCGGCTGGCGGAAATCTTCGAGGCCGGGGAGAGCTGGCGGGTGAAGGGCGGGTCGCAGGCGCTGCCGCGCGCCATGGCGACAAGCCTCGGCGATGCGGTGCGGACAGGGGCGGTGGTGGCGGCGATCAGCCAGGACGGGCGCGGCGTCGAGATGCGGACGCGGGACGGGCGGCGCTACCGCGGGCGGTTCGGCATTTGCGCGCTGCCGTTTCCGGCGCTGGCGCGGGTGGCGCTCGACCCGGCACCGGCGCCGGCCTTTCTGCACGCCGTGCGCAGCCTGCCCTATTCGGCGATCCTGATGGTGACGCTGCGGGTGGTGCGGCCGTTCTGGGAGCAGGACGGGCTGCCGCCGGCGATGTATGTCGACGGGCCGGTGCAGCGGATCACCGCTGCCGGCGGGCAGGACGGCGGGCTGCCGACGCTGGCCTGTTGGCTGCGCGGCACGTCTGCGGCGCGTGGCGCTGCGATGGACGATGCTTCACTGTCCGCCTGGGTGATCGACGAACTGGCACAGGCGCGGCCGGCCAGTGCCGGCGCGCTGGCGGCCGGGGCGGTGACGCGCTGGGACGCGACCAGCATGTCCGGCGGGGCCTATCATTATCTGGCGCCGGGGCAGGGGACGACGCTGTTCGAGGCGATGCGCCAGCCCTGGGGGCGGGTGCGCTTTGCCGGCGAGCATCTCGCCGACCTGCAACAGGGCATGGAAGGCGCCTGCGAGGCCGGCGAACGTGCGGCCTTGCAACTGCTGGAACTGGTTTGAGGATGAGCATAAACTACCCAAAAGGAGCCGATCGATGAGCGCGCACAGCATGTTGGCCCGCAGCACCGCCGATGAAATGGCACGGCAGCGGTTTGTCCTGGCCCTGAAGCGGCATGTGATGGGCAGCCTGCGCCCCGGCGCCGGGCTGGCCTATCGCAAGCAGGGCGAGCCGGCCTATATCGCCGCACACGGCCGGCCGCCCGAGACCCGCGCCGAGGCCGAGGAGGCGCTCGACAACACGTCCCACTACCGCTTCACCAAGTCGATCAACCGCGCCAGCCAGGAGATGATGTGGCAGTCGGTCGGCGAGACCGTCTACCGCGAAAAGGACCGGATGGAGGCCGAGGCCGCGCGGCTGATCGCCGACCCCGCCAAGCGGGGCTCGCTGACCCTCGACCCGGCGTTCACCCCCGAAAAGATCTACGAGGACTGCTTCATCCACCTGCAGCCCGAAGGCTATTGCCCGCCCGATCCGGACGGCGACAGCATCATCGCCGGCGCCTTCTACGAAAGCGGCGGCCGGCTCTACTCGATGGGCCGCGGCATGGCCGGCAGCGACTCCAAGGCCGGTGCCCTGATCAAATGGCTGGCCGGCGAACGGCCCGGCTGGCAGCCCAGGCGCATGCTCGACATGGGCTGCTCGGCCGGCGGCGCCAGCGTCGAATATCCGGTCGCCTACCCCGACTGCGAAGTCCACGCCTGCGATATCGGCGCCTCGATGCTGCGCTACGCCCACTCCCGGGCCGAAGCCATCGGCGTGCCCGTGCACTTCCACCAGGCCGACGCCGGCAACACCGGCTTTCCCGATGGCCATTTCGACCTGATCGTCAGCCACAACCTCTTCCACGAAATCTCCGGCAAAACCCGGCGACGCGTGGCCGCCGAAAGCCTGCGACTGTTGGCACCCGGCGGCATCTGCATCCACCAGGACGTCGACCTGCTGTTCCGCGACAAGGCCCCCTGGGAAGAAGCCGAACGCGCCTATGACCTCAACTACAACAACGAACCCTTCTGGCTCGAATACGCCACCTGCGACTTCCGCGCCGAGCTCGTCGCCGCGGGCTTTCCG
>NZ_JBIMKZ010000074.1:0-15474 GCF_051860865.1 Polymorphobacter sp.
TACAAGGATGCCGGGCCGTTCAGCTACACCTTCGTCGGCGGCTACCGCAATTTCGACTCGAACGAGGTGTTCGACGCCGATGGCACCCAGGCCTGGTACCTCGAATTCGGCGAGGATGCGCGCGGCGAGCAGATGAGCTTCGAGGGCCGGGTCAATTACACCACCGACCGGTTCCGGGCCTTTGGCGGCATGAACTATTTCTGGGAGAAGGGCTTCCAGCGGGTGCCGTTCAGCTCCGAGGAAGGCACCTTCCTGCAGTGCGCGGCCGGCGTGGTGCCGGGGCTGGGCTGCATCAACAATGCCACCGGCGTTGTCACCGCCGCGCAGGCGACACGGCTGCTGACTGGTGGGCGGTTCACCACCCTGCCCTATAGCGCGATCCTGTTCCAGAATTCGGCCGAGATCGATGCGCTGTCGTTCTTCGGCGATGCGACCTGGATCCCTGTCGATGCGCTGGAGCTGAGCGTCGGCGGACGCTACCTGATCGAAGGCCGGGACAGCGGCTTCTCCAGCAACATCCCCAACACCGTGCTGACCGGGACAACGCTGATCCCCGGCGGGGTCAGCACCAATGGCGTGGTGCTGCGCAGCTCGGGCAGCAACAATGCCTTCCTGCCGCGCGCCAACATCCTGTTCCGGGCGACCGACAACATCAACCTCTATGCCACCTGGTCCAAGGGCCGGCGCTCGCCGGTCGTCAACCTCGGCGCGCGCCGGGTGGGCACCGAGGTGCTGCCGAACAACACGCTGATCGCAGCGGAAAAGGTCACCAACTATGAAGTCGGCGTCAAGGGTGGCTTCGGCGCGGTGAACTTCAACATCGGCGCCTATCTGATGAAGTATCGCAACTTCCAGGTCAGCGTTCGCGAAGCCGGCAGCCCGATCACCACCACGCAGAGCGCCGGCAGCGCCACCAACAAGGGCATCGAGGCGGAATTCACCGCCGCGCTGGGTGATAACCTCAGCGTCTTCGCCAATGGCGCCTATATCGATGCCAAGGTCGATGACGACCCGCGCTTCGTCGCCTTCTCCGGCGACAGCTTCCGCCTGCAGTCCAAGTTCCAGTTTGCCGCCGGCGGCACCCTCACCGTGCCGCTCTCGGAGCAGGTCGAGCTGTACGCCACCCCCACCGTCACCCACCGCTCGACCGTGTTCTTCGAGCTGCCCAACAATCCGGTGACCAGCCAAGGGCCGGTGACGCTGGTCAATCTGCGGGCCGGCTTCCAGCATCCCGAGGGCCGCTGGCAGTTGACTGGCTTCGCCACCAACCTGACCAACAAGGAATATCTGCTCGACGCCGGCAACACCGGCGGCTCGTTCGGCATCCCGACCTTCATCCGCGGCCTGCCGCGGCTGTTCGGCGTCGAGGCGCTGGTGCGCTTCTAGGCGGGATCGACATTCACGAGCAGCTGGCCGCCGGCGGCAAGGACAGGGGCCTCCGGCGGTCAGAGAAAGTGCCTCCGGCGGCTGGGGCCGCAGGCCCCAGACCCCATATTGTGCGGTCTCTCCGACAGGACCGTCAGCCATCGCCTTGCGGTGGCGGGATTATCGGGGTCTGGGGCCTCCGGCCCCAGCCGCCGGAGGCATCTTCTCTCGCCGCCGAAGGCACATGGTTCCCGCCGGCGGCCCAGGTCGGCTGAATGTCGCTACCACCGGCCCCCTCTTGCGACATCGCCATGCCGGGACTAACGCTCCCGGCATGGACGCCGCCATCGATATCAAGGGTCTGGAGAAGACCTATGCCGGCGGCAAGGTGGCGCTGCATGGCATTGACCTGATGGTGCCACGCGGCTCGATCTTCGGGCTGCTGGGGCCGAACGGGGCCGGCAAGTCCACCACGATCAACATTCTCGCCGGGCTGGTCAACAAGACCGGCGGCACGGCGCGCATCTGGGGGTTCGATATCGACGAGCATCCCCGCAACGCCAAGCGCTCCATCGGCATCGTGCCGCAGGAACTGGTGTTCGATGCCTTTTTCACCCCCTATGAGACGCTGGAAATCACCGCCGGCATGTATGGCATCCCCAAGGCGCAGCGGCGGACGATGGACCTGCTGCGTGCCGTGCGGCTCGAGGACAAGGCCCATGCCTATACCCGGGCGCTCTCGGGCGGCATGAAGCGACGGCTTCTGGTCGCCAAGGCGCTGGTCCACAACCCGCCGGTGCTGGTGCTCGACGAGCCGACCGCCGGTGTCGACATCGAACTTCGGGCGCTGCTCTGGACCTATGTGCGCGAGCTGAACGCCGGCGGGACGACGGTGGTGCTGACCACCCATTATCTGGAAGAAGCCGAGGCGCTGTGCGACCGGATCGCCATCGTCAACGGCGGGCGGATCGTCGCCAATGACGATACGGCGACGCTGCTCGCCACCGCCGGCGACAAGAAGCTGGTGGTGACGCTCGATGCCGAGATGGCCGCGGTGCCGGCCGGGCTGCCCGGGCGTGCCGGCCTGTCCGGCGAGGGGCGGATCCTGACGATCACCTATGACAAGCGGACGACGACCGCCGGCGAGGTCCTGGCCGGGGTCAGCGCGGCGGGGCTGACGATCGTCGATGTCTCCACCACCGAGGCGGACCTGGAGGATGTGTTCCTGTCGCTGACAAGGGCGGTCGCCTGATGCCGCGCCGGGCGCCGCATGACCCGTTCACCCATGACGTGATCGTGCTCGGCTCGGGCGCGGCCGGGCTGACGGCGGCGCTGAACCTGGCGCCGCACTTCAAGGTGGCGGTGCTGGCCAAGGGCGAGCTGGGCGCCGGGTCCACGGCCTGGGCGCAGGGCGGGATCGCCGCCGTGCTGGAGCCGGGCGACACCTTCGAGAGCCATATCGAAGACACGATGGTGGCCGGCGCCGGGCTCAACCACCGCGCCACGGTCGAATATGTCGTCGAGAATGCCGCCGAGGCGATCGAGCGGCTGGCGGCGCTCGGCGTGCCGTTCAACTCAGGCGAGGCCGAGGGCACGCGCTGGCATCTGACCCGCGAGGGCGGGCACAGCCACCGGCGGATCGTTCATGTCGATGACGCCACCGGCTGGGCGGTGCAGCAGGCGTTGCAGGCGGCCGCGCTGGCACACCCCAACATCACGCTGCTGACCGGCCATGTCGCGGTCGACCTGATCACCGAGCGGCATGTCGAGGGCGAGCGGTTCGCGACGCGGCGCTGCCATGGGGTCTATGCGCTCGATGTCGAGGCGCGGAAGGTCAGGCGGTTCGTGGCGCGCGGCGTCGTGCTGGCGACCGGCGGGGCGAGCCGGGTCTACCAGTACAGCACCAACCCCGATGGCTCGACCGGGGACGGTATCGCCATGGCCTGGCGCGCCGGCTGCCGGGTTTCTAACATGGAATTCAACCAGTTCCACCCGACTTGCCTCTTCCACCCCAAGGTCAAGAATTTCCTGATCTCCGAGGCGCTGCGCGGCGAGGGCGGGCATCTGCTGCTGCCCAATGGCGAGCGCTTCATGGCGCGGCACGACAAGCGGCTCGAACTGGCACCACGCGACGTGGTGGCACGCGCCATCGATGCCGAGATGAAGCGGCTGGGGCTCAGCCATGTGCTGCTCGACATGAGCCATCTGCCGCCCGACTTCGTCCGCCAGCATTTTCCGATGATCCATGGCCGGCTGCTCGACCTCGGCATCGACTGCACGATCGAGCCGATCCCGGTGGTGCCGGCGGCGCATTACAGCTGCGGCGGGGTGCTCGTCGACCTCGCCGGGCGGACCGACCTGCCGGGGCTTTGGGCCACCGGCGAGGTGACCCAGTCAGGCCTGCACGGCGCCAACCGGCTGGCCTCCAACTCGATCCTCGAATGCCTGGTGTTCGGCCAGGCGGTCGCCGACGACATCGCCCGCAGCTGGGACGCGCGGCTACCGATGCCCGATGTGCGCAAATGGGACGAGAGCCGGGTGACGGACTCGGACGAGGAAGTGGTCGTCAGCCACAATTGGGACGAGCTGCGGCGGTTCATGTGGGACTATGTCGGCATCGTCCGCACCGACAAGCGCCTCGAACGCGCCTCGCACCGGGTCAAGCTGCTGCGCAAGGAAGTGGCCGAATATTACGGCAACTTCCGGGTGACGCCGGACCTGATCGAACTGCGCAATCTCGTCACCGTCGCCGACCTGATCGTGCGCTCGGCCCGGGCGCGGAAGGAAAGCCGCGGCCTGCACTTCACCACCGACTATCCGGCGACGCTGAACGAGGCACGGGATACGGTGCTCGATCCGGTGCTGGTGCGGAGCTAGCGGCTACGGCTGCAAGAGAAAGTGCCTCCGGCGGCTGGGGCCGCAGGCCGCAGCCGTCGGAGGCCCCCTTACTTCCCCTGCTCGATCAGATTGACCAGCATCCCGTCGGCATCGAAGAACAGCATCTCGCGGGACTGTTTGGTCTTTTTCGGGTCGGTGAACAGGATGATAGGCGGGGAGACGATGCGGTAGCCGGCCTTGATGATCTTGTCCGAGAGCGCGTCGAGCTGGTCGGTATAGAAGACCACGGCATAGTCGCCGGTGCGGACGCTGGTGCGGGTATCGGTCATCGGGGCGGCCGGGGGGCCATTGATGATCTCGTAGATGCCGAGGTTGCCGGAGATGCTGTCGCCGGACTGGAGGATGGCGGCCTTGAGCGAGACGCCCTTGGTGCCCTGGATGGTGTTGATTGCCTCGCCTTCGACGAGATTGTCGATGTGCGGCTTGAGGCCGAGAATGTCCCGGTAGAGCTTCAGCGACTCGGCCTGGTTGCGGACGAAGATGGTGGCGCGGGCCAGTGTCGAGACCTTCTCGCCGGCGGGCACGGGGACGGACTCGGTCACCTTTATTTCGGCGGCTGCTAAAGGGGCTGTCATGAGGATGAAGGCTCCGAGGGCGGCGCGGCAAAGCCGCGCCTGACGTCGAACGGGATCGGCGGGACAAGGCCCGCCGCCCCGCCGGCCGGGCTGGCGCGAGTCCATTCGCAAGCTGTGCTTGCTCATGGCCGCGCTGCGCCCATGAGCTCCCGGACATCCGTGAGCCTGCCGGTAACGGCGGCGGCGGCGGCCATGGCCGGTGACAGCAGGTGGGTGCGGGCGCCGACGCCCTGGCGGCCGACGAAGTTACGGTTGGAGGTGGAGGCGCAGCGTTCGCCGGCCGGCACCTGGTCCGGGTTCATGCCGAGGCACATCGAGCAGCCGGGCTCGCGCCATTCGAAGCCGGCCTCAATGAAGATGCGGTCGAGGCCCTCGCGCTCGGCCTGGGCCTTGACGAGGCCGGAGCCGGGGACGACCAGCGCCTGCTTGATGTGGGCGGCGACCTTGCGGCCGCGCGCCACGTCGGCGGCGACGCGCAGATCCTCGATGCGACTATTGGTGCAGCTGCCGATGAAGACATGCTGGACCTCGACCTCGTCCATCGGGGTGCCCGGGGTAAGGCCCATGTAATCCAGCGACTTCTGCGCGGCGGCCTGCTTGGAGGGGTCGGCGAAGCTCTGCGGCGAGGGCACGCTGTCGGTGATCGACAGCACGTCCTCGGGGCTGGTGCCCCAGGTGACCAGCGGCGCGATCTGGCTCGCGTCGATCTCGATCACCGCGTCATAGCTGGCGCCGGGATCGGTCCTGAGCGTGTTCCAATAGGCGACCGCGCGGTCCCAGTCGGCGCCAGTGGGCGCGCGCGGGCGGCCGCGGACATAGTCGATGGTCTCCTGGTCGACGGCGATGATGCCGGCGCGGGCACCGGCCTCGATCGCCATGTTGCAGACGGTCATCCGGCCTTCCATCGACATCGCCTCGATCACCGGGCCGGTATATTCGATGACATAGCCGGTGCCGCCGGCGGTGCCGAGCTTGCCGATGATCGCCATCGTCAGGTCCTTGGGGCTGACCGAGAAGCCGAGCGTGCCGGTGACATTGACCTGCATCGCCTTGGACTTGCGCAGCAGCAGCGTCTGGGTGGCAAAGACATGCTCGACCTCGCTGGTGCCGATGCCGAAGCCGAGTGCACCCAGCGCGCCGTGCGTGGCCGAATGGCTGTCCCCGCAGACGATGGTGACGCCGGGCAGGGTGAAACCGAGCTCGGGGCCGATGACATGGACGATGCCCTGCTCGGGCGCATCGACAGCGATCAGCTCGACGCCGAAGTCGGCGCAATTGGCATAGAGCGCCTCGAGCTGGGCCTTGGACATCGGGTCGGCAACCGGCAGCTTGCGGCTGGTGGTGGGGACATTGTGATCGGGCACCGCCAGTGTCAGGTCCGGACGGCGCAGGCGGCGGCCGGCCAGGCGCAGGCCCTCGAAGGCCTGGGGCGTGGTGACCTCATGGATCAGGTGGCGATCGATGAAGATCAGGCCGGTGCCGTCTTCAAGCGTGCGGACGAGATGATCGTCCCAGATCTTGGCGTAGAGGGTGCGGGGCTGGCGCTCGGGAGTCTGGCTCATCGGCTGCCTCTGCCGCATCTGGCGCGCGCGGTCCAGACCCTGCGCTCAGCCCAGCCTGACCAGCCCCTGCAGCCAGGTCGCGAAGGCCAGCCACCATCCGGTCATCGACAGCGGCACGACCAGCAGGATCTGCGCCACCAACAGCGGCAGCCCGACCTTGTAGACCGGGTGGACATGGCCGATCGTTCGCCGGTCGTGGACCATGGCCACCACCACCAGCAGACACATCGCCAGCCCGGACGGCACGCTGACGAAGGCGCCGGGCGGCGGGTAAAAGGCCGGGGTTCCCGCGGGCGTGAGAGCCACTGCCACCAGGCGGCCACTGGCCGCCTGCAGGAACGGAATCTGCATCAGCAGCATCAGCCGCTTGTGGACGTCGGGTCGCTGCACATTGGCCATCGCCAGCGCAAAAAGGCCCAGGATCAGGATCAGCGAAGTCAGCGACACCGCCGAAAACCGTCGTGCCAGGTCGACTTCCTCCGGGCCGAACCGCGTCGCCTGCCAAATGGAGTTGATCACGGCCAGCGGCACGGTCACCGCCATCGCGCCGATCAGCGCCAGCCCGAGCAACCCCCAGGCCCGGTGGGCCGCCACCCGACCGGCGGAGACCCGGATTGTCTGCGCCAGATAAAGTAGAGACCAGCCGAAGAACAGGGCGCCGTGCAGGTGCATGACGGGCTGGCCGGTGAAGGTGCCGGCGGCGAGCCGGGACCAATAGGTCGGTACGAAACCGACAAAGGCGATGGCTGAAAACACCAGCGCCATGCGCACATGAAAATCGGACCGCCGCTGCGTCGCCCCCGCCACCGTTGCCATGATTCAGCCCCCGCCAAATGCAGGCGAAGATTAACGCAAAATCGACACGGGGAAAAGAGGCGCGACCGCCGTTTCAGGCGGGCGGTTTGGCGGCGGATTTGCCGCTATTTGGGGATCGCGGCGAGCACTGCCTGAACCTGCGGCCGCTTCTTGTAATCGGCTTCCATCAGCCGGGCGGTAATCCGTCCCCGCCGGTCGATGACGAAAATCGCCGGAGTCGGGACGCCATAGGCCCGGCTGTCCGGCGCATAGGCCGGGTCGCGCAGCTGCCAGCGATCGATGACCTTCGATTGCGGGTCGGAGAGCAAGGTCCAGCCCACCTTCCGCTCCGCGGCGAATTTGGCGAGCACGTCCGGCGAATCATAGCTGAGGCCGACAAGCGCATAGCCGCGTGCCTTGATGGCGGCAGCGGCGTTGCTGTTCATGTCGATCAGCTGGGCCTTGCAATAGGGGCACCAGGCGGCGGAGCGGAAGAACATCAGCACCGTCCCCTTGGGCCCGTTTAGCTCGGCCAGCGTGCGCGCCTTTCCGGCGGTATCGACGGCGTCGACAGCCGGGGCCGGGTCGCCAACCGCGGGGATGGCCGCGGCGGCGGGCGCCGACAGCACGGCGAGGGCGAGCAGGGTGTGACGGATCATCAGTCGGTCTCCTTCAGATGTCAGTATCCTCATCGAGCAGCGGCAATTGCTGCGGCTGGCCGGCCGGGGCCTTCAGGCCGAGGTGCTTCCAGGCCGGGCCGTTGAGAACGCGGCCGCGCGCCGTGCGGGCGACGAGGCCCTGCTGGATCAGGAACGGCTCGACGACATCCTCGATGGTATCCCGCGCCTCGGACAGGCCGGCGGCGAGCGTCTCGATGCCGACCGGGCCGCCGCGATAGAGATCGGCAATCATGATCAGATAGCGGCGGTCCATCGAATCAAGGCCGAGCGCATCGACCTCGAGCCGGTTGAGGGCACGGTCTGCGGCCCTGGCATCGACCGTCTGTGTGCCGTCGGCGGCGGCGAAATCTCGGACCCGGCGCAGCAGCCGGCCGGCGATGCGCGGGGTGCCACGGGCGCGCGCCGCGATCTCGCGGGCGCCGTCGGCGGTCAGGTCCAGCGTCAGCAGCCGGGCGGCGCGGGTGATGACCTGCTCCAGCTCGGCGACGGTGTAGAAATTGAGGCGCAGCGGGATGCCGAAACGGTCCCTGAGCGGCGTGGTCAGCAGGCCGGCGCGGGTGGTGGCGCCGACGAGGGTGAAGGCCGGCAGGTCGATGCGCACCGAGCGGGCCGAGGGGCCTTCGCCGATCATGATGTCGAGCACCCGGTCCTCCATCGCCGGATAGAGGATTTCCTCCACCGCCGGCGCCAGCCGGTGGATCTCGTCGATGAACAGCACATCGTGATTGTCGAGGTTGGTGAGGATGGCGGCAAGGTCGCCGGCCTTGGCAATCACCGGCCCGGAGGTGGCGCGGAAGCCGACGCCGAGCTCACGGGCGACGATCTGGGCCAGCGTCGTCTTGCCAAGGCCGGGCGGGCCATGGAGCAGGACATGGTCCATCGCCTCGCCACGCGCCCGGGCGCCGGCAACGAAGACCGCAAGGTTCGAGCGCAGCTGCTGCTGGCCGATGAACTCGGACAGCGACTTGGGGCGCAGCGCGGCATCGATGTCGTCGGGCTTGCGGAGCGCGTCCATCTCACGGGTCATTTGGCAGACTTTCGCAGCGCCAGCCGGATCAGCGCGCCGACCTCGGCGCCGTCGCCGAGCTCGGCCTGGGCGTCGGCGACGGCGCGACTGGCTTCCATCGGGCGGAAGCCGAGGCCGGCAAGCGCCGCCAGCGCATCGGCGACGGTGCCGCTGCTGACCGGAAGCGGCGCGGCGGTGCCAAGCGCGACCGCGCCGAATTTGCCCTTGAGCTCATTGGCGATGCGCCCGGCGAGCTTGGGGCCGACGCCATTGGCGCGCGCGATGCTTGCGGTGTCGGCGCTGGCGATGGCATGGGCGAGATCGTCCGGGCCGAGCACCGACAGGATGGCCAGGGCGACGCGGCCGCCCACGCCCTGGACGCTGGTCAGCAGGCGGAAGCAGTCCCGCTCCGGCAGCGACAGGAAGCCGAACAGCTGGATGGCGTCCTCGCGGACCTGGGTCTCGATGTGGAGCAAGACAGCGCTGCCGGGGGTACCGAGCGCCGACAGGGTCTTGGTGGAGGCGCTGACCAGATAGCCGACGCCGTTCACATCGACGACGCAGGCATCGGCGGACGCGCTGTCCAGCAGGCCTTTCAGGCGGGCAATCATTGCGGCCGGCCGCGCAGATGGGCGTGGGTGATGGCCACCGCCAGCGCATCGGCGGCGTCGGCGCCGGTGATCTTCAGGCCCGGCAGCAGCCGCTCGACCATCGCCTGGACCTGCTGCTTCTGGGCGGCGCCGGTGCCGGTGATCGCCTTCTTGACCGAGCGGGTGGAATATTCGGTGACGGCAAGGCCGGCGCGGGTGGCGGCGAGCAGCACGACGCCGCGCGCCTGGCCGAGCTTCAGCGTCGACTGCGGATTGACGTTGACGAACACCTCTTCCACCGCCGCCTCGCTTGCCCCATGCGCGCCGATAACGGCCTTCAGCCCATCGTAGAGCGCACCGAGCCGTTCCGCCAGCGGCGCGGCGGCCGGCGTCTTGACCGTGCCATGGGCGAGATGGGAGAGGCGATTGCCCTCGGACCGGATGACGCCCCAACCGGTGGCGGCGAGGCCGGGATCAAGGCCGAGGATGATCGTCACGGCCACTCAAAGGGCGGCCAGCACATCCTCGGGCACGTCGTAATTGCCCCAGACGGTCTGGACGTCGTCGTCTTCCTCGAGGATGTCGATCAGCTTGAGGAGCTGCCCGGCGTCGTCGGCGCCGAGCGTGATGACAGTGCCGGGCTTCCAGGCGAGCTTGGTACCCTCGGCCTCGCCGAGCACGGCCTCAAGCGCCTTGGCGACTTCGTGGAGCGCGTCGACGCTGGTCCAGATCTCATGGCCGTCCTCGCTCGATTCGACATCCTCGGCGCCGGCTTCTAGCGCAGCCTCGAAAACCTTGTCGGCGCTGCCGGCGGTGGCGGGATAGGAGATCAGGCCGAGCCGCTCGAAGCCATGGCTGACCGAGCCGGAGGCGCCGAGGTTGCCGCCATTCTTGGCCATGGCGGTGCGGACATTGGTGGCGGTGCGGTTGCGGTTGTCGGTGAGAGTCTCGATGATCAGGCTGACGCCGCCGGGGCCGAAGCCTTCGTAGCGCAGCTCTTCGTAATTCTCGCCCTCGCTGCCCTCGGCCTTCTTGATGGCGCGTTCGATATTATCCTTGGGCATGCCGCCGGCGCGAGCGGCGAGGACGGCGGCGCGCAGCCGGGCGTTCATCGCCGGATCGGGCAGGCCCATCTTGGCGGCGACGGTGATCTCGCGGCTGAGCTTGGAGAACAGCGCCGAGCGCTTTTTGTCCTGCGCGCCCTTGCGGTGCATGATGTTCTTGAATTTGGAATGGCCGGCCATGGAACCCTGCGTCTGTGATCGTTCAGGGGTGCCTTACGCCATGCGGACGGGAAAGGGCAATCAGCCCAACCTGACCGCCGTGCCCGATACCGCCACCATCAGCATGGAATCGCTGGCGCCGAGCGCCGAATAGTTGAGGTTGACGCCGACAATGGCATTGGCGCCGCGCGACTTGGCCTCCTGCACCATTTCCTCGATCGCCTGCTCGCGGCCGTCGCGGAGCACCTTCTCATAGGACCCCGCGCGGCCGCCGACGATGTCCCTGATGCCAGCGAAGAAATCGCGGAAGATGTTGGCGCCCATGATCGTCTCGCCCGAGACCAGGCCGAGATATTCGGCGATCTTCTGGCCCTCGACGCTGTGCGTGGTGCTGATGATCATGGTCGTCGCCGTTCCCCAGGGGTTGCTGCTCATCTCAGGCCTCCGCAATCGCCTTGGCCAGCATCACGCCGCAGAGATGGGCGCGATACTCGGCACTGGCATGGATATCGGTGTTGAGATCGGCGGACTCAAGGGCGAGACCGGCAACGGCGGCGGCGCTCCAGTCGGCGGCCAGCGCCGCCTCGCCCTCGGCCCAGCGGAAGGCGCCCGGGCCGGCGCCGGTAATGCCGACAGCGACGCTGCCATCGTGATGCTTCGCCACGAACACGCCGACGATCGCATAGCGCGAGGCCGGGTGACGGAACTTGGCATAGGCGGCGCGGGCCGGCAGTTTGAAGCCGATGCGGGTGATGATCTCGCCGTCCTCCAGCGCGGTGGCGAACATGCCCTGGAAATAATCGCCCGCCGCATGGCTGGCTCGGTCGGTCTCGATCACCGCGTCGAGCGCCAGCGCGGCGGCCGGATAATCGGCGGCAGGATCATTGTTGGCCAGCACACCGCCGATGGTGCCGCGGTTGCGGACCTGCGGATCGCCGACCAGCGCGGCCATGCGGGCGAGGCTGGGCAGCGTGTCGTTGACGATTCTGTCGGTGACCAGCGCGGCGTGGCGGGTCATGGCGCCGACCCAGAGCCGGTCGCCCTCATGGCTGATGCCGGTGAGGCCGGGAATGGCGGCGAGATCGATCAGCACATCGGGGGCGCGCAGCCGGCTCTTGATCGCCGGCAGCAAGGTGTGGCCACCGGCGAGATAGGCAGCCTCGCCGCCATTGGCGAAGGCGGACGCCGCCTCGGCGAGGCTGGCCGGGCGGGCATAATCGAAATCACGCATGCGCGGTCTCCCCCATGGCGCGGGCGCCGGCCTCGATGGCGTCGACGATGTTCAGATAGCCGGTGCAGCGGCAGAGATTGCCCTCCAGCTCGTGGACGATCGTCTCGCGGCTGACCTCCGGGCCGTGGCGGTCAACGATGCCGAGGCCGGCGATGACCATGCCCGGCGTGCAGAAGCCGCACTGCAGGCCGTGATGCTCGCGAAAAGCCGCCTGCATCGGGTGCAGCGTCTCGCCCTCGGCCAGCCCCTCGATGGTGGTCACCGAGGCGCCGTCGGCCTGGGCGGCAAGCACCGTGCAGGCCTTCACCACCGCGCCGTCCAGCAGCACGTTGCAGGCGCCGCACTGGCTGGTATCGCAACCGATATGGGTGCCGGTAAGAGACAGGTGGTCGCGCAGCAGCTCGACCAACAGGGTCGCCGAGGGGGCTTCCGCCTCCTGAGGCTGGCCGTTCAACGTCAGGCTGATCTTCATGCTGTTTCTCCTGCCGCACGGACTGCCATCATCGCCCGCATGGCCTCCGCCTGTTCTGCCACGGCACGCGCGCCATGTGTACCGGCCTTCGCATCCTTCCACCAGCCGGCGAGGCCGGGCAGCGGATCGAGCAGCTTGCCGGTGCCCAACGATGGATCAAGCGCATCAACGAAGAACAGCAGCGGGATCAGTGCTGCATCGGCCTGGCTGAAGCTGTCCCCCACGGCATGGCTGTCCGCACCGTTGCGGAAATGCTCGAGATAGCCGAGCGCCTCGGCCATGCCGGCCATGGCACCGGGGATCACCTCCGGGTTCTCGCGGCCGCGGAACAGGGCGACCAGATGTGGCGTCAGATAAAGATCGGCGATGCGGACCAGCAGCCGCACCCGCGCCGCTGCCTGCGGATCGGCCGGCATCAGCGCCGGGCCGGGCAGCGCGGCATCGAGATATTCGGCAATCACCTGGCTCTCGGTCAGCACGAAATCACCCTGCACCAGCAGCGGGATCTTGCCGATCGGCGACAGCGCCAGATACTCGGGGCTCTTGTTGCCGCCGGGAAAGGGCTCGACCGCAAGCTCATGGCCCTTGGCCCGCGCCACCAGCACGGGGCGCATCACGAACGGCGACAGCAGCGCCCCATACAGCTTGATATCGCTCATCAATTCCCCCTCAATCGATCAATCCAAGCGCGGTCTTGTACGTATCCAGCAGCGCCTCCGCCTCGGCCCGGGCACTCGCCTCCATCTTGCGCAGACGAATGATCGACCGCATCGTCTTGGTATCGAAACCGGTGCCCTTGGCCTCGGCATAGACATCCTTGATCTGGTCGGCGACGGCCTTCTTCTCTTCCTCGAGCGTCTCGATGCGCTCGATGAACTGACGCAACTGCGCCGCCGATACATTCTCGTTCATGCCTGCTCCCTCGACGGGGTTCGCCCCCGGATTCGTCCAGCGCCTGTGCTAGCCGGAGCGGGGGAGGAGGGAAAGGGGCGAGCCGCAACGTTTCAAGGACGAGTGCCTCCGGCGGCTGGGGCCGCAGGCCCCAGACCCCATCAAAGGGATTCACCCGCCAGCAACGACATGCGCCACGGTATCCCAGGCGCATTTATCGGGGTCTGGGGCCTGCGGCCCCAGCCGCCGGAGGCATTCTACCCGCCGGAGGCAAACCTTCTTCCTCCCTCAATGCGCGTTGCGGGCGACGCTTTCGGCCATCCGGGCCAGTTGCTCGGGGGTGGCGTCGGTCTGGTAGCGGGCTTTCCATTCGGCCTGGGGCATGCCGTAGACGGATTCGCGTGCCGAGGCCTTGTCGAGGGGGATGCCAGCTTCGGCGGCGGCGTCGGCCAGCCAGTCGCCGAGGCAGTTGCGGCAGAAGCCGCCGATGCCCATCAGGTCGACGTTCTGGACGTCGGTGCGGTGCTGGAGATGGGCGACGAGACGACGGAAGGCGGCGGCTTCAAGGGCCTCGCGGGTGGCGGAATTCAGGGCGGAATCGGACATGGCAGTGGCCTTTCGGTGGAAACGGGCGGCGTCACCGGTTAGGGACGGTGCATGTCCAAGCATGTTGAACCACGTCGCCGCCGGGTCAAGGTCCTCGCCACCATCGGCCCGGCCTCGGGCACGCGCGAGCGGATGCTGGCGCTGATCGACGCCGGGGCGGATGCCTTTCGGGTCAACATGAGCCATGGCACCCAGGCCGAGCATGCGGCGCGGATCAGGGAGTTGCGGCTGGCGGAGGCGGACAGCGGGCGATCGATCGCGATTCTCGCCGATCTGCAGGGGCCGAAGCTGCGGGTCGGGCGCTTTGCCGATGGCGGCTGCCTGCTGGAGGCGGGGCAGGATTTCCAGCTCGACATGGACCCGACGCCGGGGGACGCGCGGCGCGTGCAGCTGCCGCACCGGGAGTTGTTCGAGGCGCTGGCGCCCGGCGCGCGGCTTCTGGTCGACGATGGCCGGATCGTACTGCGGGTGCGGACGGTGGCGTCGCGGCTGCTGCACTGCACGGTCGAGGTGCCGGGGCGGATTTCTGACATGAAGGGGGTGAACGTGCCCGATGTGGTGGTGCCGCTGCCGGCGCTGACCGCCAAGGACCGGTCGGACCTGGCCTTCGCGCTCGACCAGGGGGTGGACTGGATCGGGCTGAGCTTCGTGCAGCGGCCCGAGGATGTCGCCGAGGCGCGGGCGCTGATCCGCGGCCGCGCGGCGCTGATGGCCAAGATCGAGAAGCCGGCGGCGCTGGAGCGTCTGCAGGAGATATTGGAGAGCGCCGACGCGGTGATGGTGGCGCGCGGCGACCTCGGCGTGGAGCTGCCGCCCGAGCAGGTGCCGGCAGCGCAAAAGCGCATCGTCGCGGCAGCGCGCGAGGCCGGGCGGCCCGTGGTGGTGGCGACACAGATGCTCGAATCGATGATCGAGGCACCGACCCCGACCCGGGCCGAAGTCTCCGACGTGGCCACCGCCATCTACGACGGCGCCGACGCAGTGATGCTGTCGGCCGAATCCGCCGTCGGCCGGCATCCGATGGCGGCGGTGGCGATGATGGACGCCATCGCCCGCGAGGTCGAATCGGACCCGAGCTATTACAGCCGCGTGCATTTCACCGAGCTGGGCAACCGGGTCAGCACGGCCAGCGCGATTTCGCTGGCCGCCGCGCAGATCAGCCGCAGCATCGGCGCCGCCGCAATCGTCTGCGTGACCATCGGCGGGACGACAGCGCTGCGGGCAGCCCGCGAACGCGCCGCCGTGCCGATCCTCTGCCTGACGCCGCGGCCGAGCACGGCGCGGCGGATGGCGCTGGTCTGGGGCGTCCACGCCATGGGCACCCGCGACGTCCGCGACTTCGAGGAAATGGTGGCGAAATCCCGCCGCATGGCGCTGCGCAGCCGGCTCGCCAAGGGCGGCGACGCCCTGGTGTTGATCGCCGGGGTGCCGTTCAGCACGCCGGGAACCACCAACGTCGTCCATGTCGTGCGGCTGACCGGGGATGAGCTGAAGGGATTCTAGCGTCCGGGCGTGCCGCCAAATCGCACCTCCGGCAGGAACAAGATGCCTCCGGCGGCTGGGGCCGCAGGCCCCAGACC
>NZ_JBIMKZ010000075.1:0-15407 GCF_051860865.1 Polymorphobacter sp.
CCCCCCCCCCCCCCCCCCGGACCCCACCCACCCCGCCATCCACCCCGTGAAAGACCCACTGCCCCTCCCGCCCCCGCGTCCTCTGGCCCCGGACCCCAAGCGAGGCCATCGCGCGTCCGGAACCAGTCCCCGCGCGAAGCGTATTGAAATGCCTTCGGCGCGTCCGCCTTTCGAAGCCGCGCACCGCCCCCATCTTGGGGTCCGGGGCCTCAGGCCCCGGCCGCCGGAGGCTCCCCTCTCATGAAAATCCTCCACATCCAGGCCAGCCCCCGAGGCCCGCGTTCGCGCTCCACCATGGTCGCCGACCATCTGTTGACCCGCCTGGCCGGCGCCGTCACCGAAACGCTGGATGTCTTCGACCCGCTGCCTGAATTCGACAATGCCGCCATCGAGGCGCGTTATGCGATCATCCATGGCGAGCGTGCGGACCCGGAGAGCGTTGCCGCCTGGGAGGAGATCCGCCGGCTGGTGGATCATTTCCTGTCGTTCGAGACGCTGCTGTTCACTGTGCCGATGTGGAATTTCGGCATTCCGTACCGGCTCAAGCATTATATCGATCTGCTGACCCAGCCCGGCCTGGCGTTCAGCGTGACGCCCGATGGTAACGTGAACGGCCATGCGGCGGGCCGCACCGCGATTATCATCGCCGCCGGCGCGCTCGACACGACGCCGGGCTCGCCGTTGGCGGGGCTCGATCATCAGGTGGCGTACATGCAGGCGTGGCTCGGCTTCATCGGCGTCGGTGATGTGCATATCATCCGCGTCCAGCCGACCTATGGCGGCCCGGAGGTCATCGAGGCGGCGATGGCGCGCGGCTATGCCGAGGCCGAGGCGCTGGCCGAGCGCCTGTCCCGGCCTTCCTGGGTATAGACGAGGTTGATGCTGATGAAGCTTGCGGCCTCTTCGCCATGCTGATTGATGATCGCATAGCGGGTCCGCGCGGTGCCGCGACCCTTGCCGCTGGTCGAGGGTTCCAGGCTGATGATCTCGGAGGTCACATGGATGGTATCGCCCGGCCGCAGCGCCTTCTTCAGCCGCATGTCGTCGAAGCCGACCCCGCAGACATAGTCTATATCGGCATTGATCTCATGGTCGAGCTGCCGCCACAGCGCCAGCAAGTGGATGCCGCTGGCCACCACCTCGCCGAACACCGAGCCCTTGGCCAGCTCGGCATCGCTGTGAAACCACTGCGGGTCATACTGGCGGGCGAAGTCGATGATCTCGTCCTGGCTGACCGTCCGGGTCCGGGACTGGCGGAACTCGCCGACGCTGAGGTCTTCGAAGGTGCGGCTGGGGCTGTTGGTCATGAGGGGCGGTGTCGCATCCGCACCGACGCGGTGCAAGCATGAGCATCGACACCTCGCTCGATATCCCCGCCCTGTTCGCTTTCGAGGAAATGGCGCCGGACGCGCTGCGGCTGCCGCCGACCCACAGCCCGATGGTCCGCCTCTATGGTGGCCAGGTGGTGGCGCAGGCGCTGGCCGCCTGCCAGCACAGCGTCGCGCCCGGCCGCTTCGCCAACAGCTGCCACGCCAATTTCATCCGCGCCGGCGATCCGGCCCTGCCGCTCGATTTCGAGGTGAGCCGGGACAGCGATGGCCGCAGCTTTTCGTCCCGTCGCGTCACGGTCCGCCAGCAGGGCCGGGTGGTGCTGACCATGACCGCCAGCTTCCACGTTCCCGAGCCCGGCGCCCGCCACCAGATCGCCATGCCCGATGTCCCCGGCCCGGACGGCCTGCCCACCCAGCTCGACATCCTGTCGAAGGTCGGGGACCGGCTGCCCGCCCGCCATCAGGCCTTCTGGCTGCGGGACGGGTTCATCGAATACCGGCCGGTCGAGCCCTTCCACGTCTTCGAGCCGCCGGTCACCCCGCCGCGCCGCCACATCTGGTTCCGCTGCACAAGGCCGCTGCCGGACGACCGCGCGCTCCACCAGCGCCTGCTCGCCTATGCCTCGGACCTGCACATCCTCCACACCGCGCTCGCCCCCTTCGGCCGCACCTGGGCCGATCCCGAGCTGCAGGACGCCAGCCTCGATCACGCCATCTGGTTCCATGACGAGGCGCGCATCGACCAGTGGCTGCTCTATGTGCTCGACAGCCCCTATGCTGGCAATGCCCGCGGCCTCGGCCGCGGGCTCATCTACACCGCCGATGGCCGCCTGATCGCCTCGGCGGTACAGGAAGGGCTGATCCGTTTTCCATGAAGAGGATTTGCGCATGACAGCACAGCTTGCCGGCAAGATCGCCATCGTCACCGGGGCCGCCAGCGGCATCGGCCTCGCCATCGCCCGCCTCTATCTCGCCGAAGGCGCGCAGCTGCTGGCCGTGGACCGGGACAGCTTCGACACCAGCGGCCTCGAAGCCGGCGACACCCTCGCCCTGCTCGTCTGCGACATCACCGAGCCCGACGCCCCGCAGCGGATCGTCGAGGCCGCGCTGGCCCGTTTCGGCCGCATCGACATTCTCGTCAACAACGCCGGCGTCTGCCTCCCCGGCACCATCGAGGACCAGACCCCCGAGACCTGGGCCCGGACCATGGCCATCAACGTCACCGCGCCCTTCCTGCTGACCAAGGCCGCCGTCCCCCATCTCAAGGCCAATGGCTGGGGCCGCATCATCAACCTCGGCTCGATCATGTCGGACTTCGGCGGCCCGTCGCTCTGTGCCTATGGCACCAGCAAGCACGCCATCGCCGGCTTCACCAAGTCGCTCGCCGCCGACCTCGGCAAGTCCGGCATCACCGCCAACTATATCCAGCCCGGCGCCATCCTGACCCCGCTTGCGGCCCCGTCGATGTCCGACCCCGCCTTCCGCGCCTATTGGGAAGAAAAAACCCCCGCCGGCCGCATCGGCGAACCGGAAGAAGTCGCCGCCGCCGCCCTGTTCCTCGCCACCGAAGGCGCCAGCTACGTCAACGGCGCCGGCCTAAAGGTCTGCGGCGGCGCCATCTCGCGATTCTAGAAGAAAGAATGCCTCCGGCGGCTGGGGCCACAGGCCCCAAACCCCGGAACAGTCTTGCGGCTCAGCCCAACGCCAGCGAACGGCGACGGGACCGCAAGGCCGCGCCGATGCCGCCGAACCCGATCAGCATCATGCCCCATGTCGCCGGCTCGGGTACCGTCGACCCGGTGAAGTCGACGATCAGCGACAGTCCGTTGATCGATCCCACCGGCTGCCCCGATGCCCGCGCAAACGAGAAGGCCAGCACATCCCCGGCGTTGACCGCGATGTTCGAGCCCGACAGGCTGGTGATCGGGTTCGCGCGGGTGTTGCTGTTGCTCACGCTGGTGCCGCCAAGCGATGAACCCTGCAGCAAGGCGCTGACCTGATTGATGCGGTTCACTGGCGAGTGCCCATACCAGAGGCTGCTGGTGTAGCTGATCAGGCCGGCAGCGGGCGCCGTCCAGTTGATGAACAGCGGCTCTCCCGCATTCGGACTATGGATGATCACATCGCCGGCAAGAAAGTCATTGTTGTTATAAACACCGGTCGCCGCTCCGTTCACCGACGCCTGGACGATGAACGGCACGAAGGTGTTGAAATTCGGCCCGACCCCCCAATAGCCGTTGGCGGCGGCGGCATTGAGCGTATTCGCCGTCGTCGGCTGGGGATAAAAATCGAGCAGGGTATCGCCCTGCGTAATCGACCAGGCGCTGCCCTGACTGTTCACAGCGCCGAAGTCATCCGCCAGCGAATAGATGGCCGCCGACGCCGGACTGCCAAGCGCAAACGCCGCCAAAAGACCCGCACTGGCAACGACATGCCCCATGCGGCGACCCACCAAAGCCGACACTGTACGAGCGATCATACGTTTCATCCCCCGACAAAAGATATTTTCAATTAGTAAACAACGCGGAAATTCGTGTCAATCAACCTCCGCCCGATCATGATCCGGCGTCAGTCGCGTCGGCTTCCCTTTGTCCGCAATGTTGGCGCCGCCGTCGCCGGGTCCTCGGGCCATGAATGCTTCGGATAGCGCCCGCGCAGATCCCGCCGCACATCGGCCCAGCTCCCCGCCCAGAAGCGCGGCAGGTCGGTCGTCACCTGCACCGGCCGCCCCGCCGGTGACGTCAGCCGCAACGTCAGCGGCACGGCCCCGACCATTGGATGCACCCCCAGCCCGAACAGCGCCTGCACCCGCACCTCCACCGCCGGCCCGCCCACCGCCGCATAATCGATGACATGCCGGCTCCCCGCCGGGGTCTCGAAATGCGACGGCGCCGCCCGGTCCAGCGCGCGCATCCCCGCCCAGCCGACCAGCCCCTCCAGCGCCCCCGCCAGCGCCCCGTCGCCCACTGCGTCCAGCCGCCGCTTGCCCGCCAGCAACGGCCCCGCCCAGTCCTCCAGCCGCGCCATCAACCCCGCGTCGGACAGATCCACCACCTCCGCTCCCTGCGAATGCGCAAACGCCGCCCGCGCCCGCAGCCCCGCGCTCGCCTCGCCCCAGGGCAGCAGCCACAGCCCATGCTGCCGCAGCCCGTCGAGCAGCGCCGCCAGCACCAGCGCCGGATCGGGCCGCTCGGCCGGGGACCGCGCCAGCGTGATCGCCCCCAGCCGCCGCCGCGTCTCCGCCACCACGCCGCCGCTCGCCATATCGAATTCCAGCACCGCCCGCGTTTCAATCATGTCCCCCAACAGCCGCTCCACGCTCGCCGCCTCGATCGCCGCCCCCATCATCACCCGCGCCCCCGCCGCCGCGCCCGAGGCATCGGCCACCACCAGCCACTCCGCCCGCGCCAGCGCCTCGTCCGCCGGCACGCTCACCGCCCGGCCATTGGCCATCAGCCACCCGGCCGCCCCGCGCCGCCGCGCCACCCGGTCAGGCCAGGCCAGCGCCAACATCTGCCCCGCCGCATCCGCCTCGGCCTCGCCGTCCTCGCGATCTGCCCCGGCCAACGCCGCCCAGCGCCCGGCCAGCCGCCGCGCCGTCTCGGCTCGCGGTCCCCGCTCGCGCCCCAGCCCGCGCAGCCGCTCATCGAGGTCCAGGCTCCGCCCGCCCAGCCCGCGCTCGCCGATCAGCAGCGCCAGCCGCGCCGCCCGCTGCCCCATCCCCATCGGCACGGCGCGGACCAGCATGTGCGCCAGCGCTGGCGGCAGCGGCAGCGCCGCCAGCCGCTCGCCATGCGCCGTCACCCGGCCATCGGCATCGATCGCACCCAGCCCGCGCAGCCGCCCGCGCGCCTCGGCCAGCGCCGCCTCGCCCGGCGGATCGAGCCAGCGCAGGTCACGCGGCTCGCTCACCCCCCAGCGCGCGCACTCCAGCACCAGCCCGGCCAGGTCGCTCTCCACCATCTCCGGCGGATCGAAGCGTGGCCGCCCCAGCGTCTCGCCCGCCTCCCAGAGCCTGATCGCCACCCCCGTCGCCGTCCGCCCGGCCCGCCCGGCCCGCTGCGTCGCCGCCGCCTGGCTGGCCCGCTCGGTCACCAGCCGGGAAAGCCCCACCGCCCGGTCCAGCCGTGGCCGCCGCGCCAGCCCGGAATCGATCACCACCCGCACCCCGTCGATGGTGATCGAGGTCTCGGCGATCGACGTCGCCAGCACCAGCTTTCTTCGCCCCGCCGGCGCCGGCGCAATCGCCGCCCGCTGGTCGCCGGCCTCGCGCGCCCCGTAGAGCAGATGCAGGTCGACATCGGCCGGCAGCCGCCCCGCCAGCCGCCCCGCCGTCCGCTCGATCTCGGCCGCGCCGGGCAGGAACGCCAGCACCGATCCCGGCTCGCTCGCCAGCGCCTCGCGCACCGCCGCCGCCATCGCCTCCTCGATCCTGAGCGCCGCATCGCGCCCGACATGCCGGATCTCGACAGGGAACATGCGCCCCTCGCTCTCCAGCCGCACCAGTCCCGGCACGATCGCCTCATAGGCCGCGCCGTCAAGCGTCGCCGACATCAGCACCAGCCGCAGGTCCGGCCGCAACGCCTCGCGCGCCTCCAGCACCAGCGCCAGCGCCAGGTCGCTCTCCAGGCTCCGCTCATGCACCTCGTCGAACAGCACCCCCGCCACCCCCGGCAGGTCCGGCTCGGCAATCAGCATCCGGGTGAAGATGCCCTCGGTCACCACCTCGATCCGCGTCGCCGCCGATACCCGGCTGTCCATCCGCGTCCGGTAGCCGATGGTCCGCCCCACCGGCTCGCCGGCCATCTCGGCCATCCGCTCGGCCGCCGCCCGCGCCGCCAGCCGGCGCGGCGACAGCAGGATCAGCTTGCCCGCGCCCATCCACCGCTCATCGAGCAGCCCCGGCGCCAGCGCCGTGGTCTTGCCCGCCCCCGGCGGCGCCACCACCGCCACCGGCGCATTGTCGGCCAGCGCCGCGCGCAGCGCCGGCAGAATGGTTTCGACGGGCAGGCTCATGCGCAGTCCCCGGCAGACAAGGGCACCAGCCGATAAGGATTAATGGTCAGCCGGCACCGGATCGGGCCCGAAGCGATTGTCGCCCACGGTGCCGCGCTGCACATATTGGATGAGCAGGATAAGCCCGCCGATCACCGGCAACAGGCCCCAGAGCAGCCACCAGCCGGATTTGTCGCGATCATGAAGGCGGCGGATCGAAGCGGCGAGCCCCGGAATCACGAGAGCAAGGCTGAACAGCCCGCCCAGCGGGCCGATGCCATATTCTTCCAATCTTTCCGCCCCGACCAGCATGAAATCGACCGCGGTCAGCGCGATCGCAATCAACATAACGAACAGGCTGAACCACCAATATTCGGCGCGGCGGGCTCGGCCGGAGAATGTGGCGAATTTGCGGAGCGGTTCCAGCGCCCATTGCAGTGCCGATCTATCCATATGACGCCCTTCGCCTCAATGTCTCGATGTTAGCCAACGCGAAGGTCCGCGGAAAGGCAAGCGCGCCTATTGCCGTCCCGCCACCAGGCTGTCGACCACGCCCGGGTCGGCCAGCGTCGAGGTGTCGCCCAGCGCCCCCACCTCGCCCTCGGCAATCTTGCGCAAAATCCGCCGCATGATCTTGCCCGATCGCGTCTTGGGCAGCGCCGGCGAGAACTGGATCTTGTCCGGTGAGGCGATCGGCCCGATCTCGCGGCGGACCCATTGCACCAGCTCGGCGCGCAGCGCGGCATCGCCCTGCTCGCCGGCGTTCAGCGTCACATAGGCATAGATGCCCTGGCCCTTGATGTCGTGCGGCATGCCGACGACGGCGGCCTCGGCCACCTTGGGATGCAGCACCAGCGCGCTCTCCACCTCGGCCGTGCCCATCCGGTGGCCCGAGACGTTGATCACGTCATCGACCCGGCCGGTGATCCAGTAATAGCCATCGGCGTCGCGCCGGCAGCCATCGCCGGTGAAGTAGCGGCCCTTGTAGGTGGTGAAATAGGTCTGGAAGAAGCGGGCATGGTCGCCCCAGACGGTGCGCATCTGCCCCGGCCAGCTGCGCGCGATGCAGAGGTTGCCGTCGGTCGCCCCCTCCAGCACCCCGCCCTCGGCATCGACCAGCAGCGGTTCGACACCGAACATCGGCAGCGTCGCCGAGCCGGGCTTGAGCGCGGTGGCACCCGGCATCGGCGCGATCAGCGTCGCCCCGGTCTCGGTCTGCCAATAGGTGTCGACGATCGGGCAGCGGCCTTCGCCGACCACCCGGTGATACCATTCCCAGGCCTCGGGGTTGATCGGCTCGCCCACCGTGCCGAGCAGCCGGATCGAGGCGCGGGAGGCGGCCGTCACCCATTGGTCGCCCTCGCGCATCAGCGCGCGCAGCGCCGTCGGCGCGGTATAGAAGATGTTGACCCCCCAGCGGTCGCAGACCTGCCAGAAGCGGCTGAAATCCGGCCAGTTCGGCACGCCTTCGAACATCAGCGTGGTGGCGCCGTTGGCCAGCGGGCCATAGACGACATAGCTGTGCCCGGTCACCCAGCCGACATCGGCCGTGCACCAGAACACCTCGCCCGGATTATAGTCGAAGACATATTTGTGGGTCATTGCTGCCCAGACCAGATAGCCGCCGGTGGTGTGGAGCACGCCCTTCGGCTTGCCGGTCGATCCCGAGGTGTAGAGGATGAACAACGGGTCCTCGGCGCCCATCGGCTCGGCCGGGCAATCGGCAGACACCGCCTCGCGCGCCTCATGGTACCAGAGGTCGCGGCCCTCCTGCATGGTCACATCGCCGCCGGTATGGCGCACGCAGATCACTCGCGTCACCGCCGGCAGCCGGGCGAGTGCGGCATCGACATTGGCCTTCAGCGGAATCCGCTTGCCGGCGCGCCGGCCCTCGTCGGCGGTGATGACATGGGTGCTGTCGCAATCCTCGATCCGCCCGGCCAGCGCATCGGGGGAGAAGCCGCCGAACACCACCGAGTGGATGGCGCCGATCCGCGTGCAGGCCAGCATCGCCATCGCCGCTTCCGGAATCATCGGCATGTAGATGGTCACCCGGTCGCCCTTGCGGACGCCATTGGCCTTCAGCACATTGGCGAAGCGGCAGACCTCGGCGTGCAGCTCGGCATAGCTGATCGTCCGCGTGTCGGCCGGGTCATCGCCTTCCCAGAGAATCGCCGGCTGGTCGCCGCGTGTCGCCAGATGGCGGTCGAGGCAGTTGGCGGAGACGTTGAGCGCCCCGTCCTCGAACCAGCGGATGCCGAAATCGGCCTCGTCGAACGAGCAGTTACCGGCGACGGTGAACGGCGTCATCCAGTCGAGGATCTGCGCCTCCTCGGCCCAGAAGCCATTGGGATCGGCGAGCGAGCGGTCGTATTTGCGCCGGTAGTCGTCGGCGTTGACATGCGCCCGGGCCGCCCAGTCGTCGGGCACCGGATACACCGCTTGCGTCATCATCGTCTCCCCAGGGTCATGCGCCGGCGTCAGGCCGGTCCGATCTTGCCGAAGCGCGTCTCATATTCGGTCATCCGCCCCTCGTGCAGGAGCCGGGCCTGATCGACCAGCTGATCGCTGGCGATGCGGCCCTTGAATTCGCCCATCTGGCCGTCGATCACCGCCGCATCGGTTTGCGTCCAGCCGGCGATCTGGTCGATCCGGGTAATGCCCACGGCGGCCAGCTTGTCGGCGAACTTCGGGCCGACGCCCTTCAGTTGGCGCAGATCCTCGGGGTCATAGGCGGTCGCGGCCAGTGGCTCATGGCCGGGCTTGGTGCGGGCGAAATCGCGGCGCAGCTTGTCGATTTCGTCGGCCAGCGGGCGGATCTGCGCCTCGCGCGCCTTCAGTTCGCCGGTCAGCCGCTCGCGGTCGCTGGTCAGGGCGGCGCGCTCGCGCTCCAGCCCGGCCACCCGCTCGCCGAGCACATCGGCCTTGCGCTTCAGTGGCGAGCGCAGCGCCAGCCCGATGAACAGGCCGATCAGCAGCGCCGCCAGCGCAATCACCACCAGTTGCGGATCAAGGGTCATCGTCATGGGTCAATCTCCTGTGCCCGATCACATGCGCCGAGCGGGCATTGTTGTGCAAGGCTGCTGTCGCTAAGCCACGGGCCATGACCGGTGACCAGACCGACCCCGCCGCAGCGCGCCGCCGCCGGTTGCCGCCCGGCGGCATCCCCGAGGCGCTGGCGATGGCGGACGGCGCCGTCCTGCGGACCCGTCGCTGGCCGGGGCAGGGCCGGGGCAGCCTGTTGCTGATGACCGGACGCGGCGATTTCTTCGAGAAATATGCCGAATCGCTGCATGATCTGCTCGAGGCTGGCTGGGCGGTGTCGGTCTTCGACTGGCGCGGCCAAGGCGGCTCGGGCCGGCTGGGACGGACGCCGATGCATGGCCATGCCGAAGATTTTTCGCTGTGGCGGCGCGACCTCGCCGAGGTGATGGCCTGGTTCCGTGCCGCCAATGCCCCGCCTTTTCATGCGCTTGCCCATAGCATGGGCGGGCATCTGCTGCTGCATCAGCTGGCGGAGGATCCCGCCTGCCTGTCTCGTGCCGTGCTGCTCGCCCCGATGCTCGGGCTCAGCGCGCCGCGCTATGCCGCCGCCGCGGCGCGGGCGATGGTGGCGATGGGGCGGGGCGGCAACTATGTGCTCGGCGGCGGCCCCTATGGCACTGCCGGCGATGTCCGCCAGCCGCTGCTGACGTCGGACCCGGCGCGCTATGCCGACGAGCGCTGGTGGATCGAACGGCAGCCGGACCTGGCGCTGGGCAGCGCCACCTGGGGCTGGCTGGCGGCCGCCTATGCCTCGTTGAAGGCGCTCGATGTTGCACGGATTACCACGCCCTTGCTGGTGTTGATGGGCGAAAAGGAGCAGCTCGTGGCCAATGACGCAACAATCAGGCTGCTGGACCGGAAGCCGAATATCCGGCTTGAAGTGATCCCCGGCGCCGCCCATGAACTGCTGCGCGAGCGCAGCGACATCAGGGCGCGGGTATTGGCGCGCATCAACGACTATCTGGACCAGCCATGATCCATACCGACATTGCCATCATCGGCGCCGGGATCGCCGGCGCCAGCCTCGGCTGGGCCTTGCGCCAGCGCGGCGCCGATGTGCTGCTGATCGAGGCCGAGGACCGGCCCGGCTATCACACCACCGGCCGTTCCGCGGCCTTCTGGGTGGCCAGCTATGGCGGGCCGGCGATCGTGCCGCTGTCGCTGGCCTCGCGCGGGTTTCTAACCGCTCCGCCTGAAGGCTTCGGGACTCTGCTGGCGCCGCGCCCCGGCCTGTACCTGGCGCCGCCGGACGATGCCGCGGCTCTCGAACTTCTCAAGGCTGAGATGGACGAAGGCGGCGTTGATTATCAACGGCTTGGCCCCGATGATCTGGCGCGCTGGACGATGCTGCGTCCGGAATGGCAGACGGCCGGCCTGTGGGAGGGGGACAGCTACGACATCGATGTGGCGGCGCTCCACCAGGGCTATCTGCGCGGGCTGAAACTGGTCACTGACGCCCGGGTGCAGTCAGCGGTCCGTGCCGGCGGAAAGTGGCGACTGGAGACCGGGGCGGAGACCATCGAGGCGCGGGTGGTGGTCAATGCCGCCGGCGCCTGGGCGGACCCGGTGGGGGCGGTTTTCGGAAGCAAGGCCAAGGGCTTGCAGCCGCTGCGGCGGAGCATGGTGGTGCTCCGCACCGATCCCGAACCGCCGACCGACATGCCGGTGGTATTCGATGCGGCGGGGCGCTTCTACTTCAAGCCCGATGGCGGACGGGTCTGGCTGTCCCCGCATGACGAGACGCCGGACGTCGCGCATGATGTACGGCCGGACGAGATGGACATTGCGGTGGTCATCGATCGCTTTGAAAAAGCGACGAATTTCCGGATCATAAGGCTGGAGACCAGCTGGGCCGGGCTGCGCACCTTCGCGCCCGATCGGCGGCCGGTGCTGGGCTGGGACGGGGAGGTGGCAGGGCTGTTCTGGTGCGCCGGGCAGGGCGGCTTCGGCATCCAGACCGCGCCGGCAGTATCCGATCTCTGTGCCCGGATATTGACCCAAGAGACGGAGAATGCAGGGATTTATGATGCGGCGCGGGCGTTGTAGCGGCTGAGGACGCGGGCGGCGAAGTCATCCAGTCGCTGGCTGGCGATGGCGGTGCGGAGCGCCTGCATCAATTCCTGGTAGAACCAGATATTATGCTCGGTCATCAGCATGGCGCCGAGCATTTCTCCTGATTTCACAAGATGATGCACATAGGCGCGGCTGACCCCGGTGCGGCAGGACGGGCAGCCGCATGTCGCATCGAGGGGGGCCAGGTCCTCGGCATGGCGGGCATTTCGCAGGTTGAGCGGTCCATCGCGGGTGAAGGCCTGGCCATTGCGGCCCGAGCGGGTGGGGAGGACGCAATCGAACATGTCGACGCCGCGCTGGACGGCGCCGATAATGTCATCGGGCTTGCCGACGCCCATCAGATATCTTGGTGCGTTTTCAGGGAGTTGCTCGGGGGCATAATCGAGGCAGGCAAACATCGCGGCCTGGCCTTCGCCGACCGCGAGGCCGCCGATGGCATAGCCGTCGAAGCCGATTTCGATAAGGCGGCTGGCCGATTCGGCGCGCAGCCGCTCATCGAGGCCGCCTTGCTGTATACCGAAAAGCGCTGATCTTTCAGCATGTTCGGCGCCGGAATCGAAAGCGTCCCGGGATCTTCTGGCCCAGCGCATCGAGCGTTGCATGGCGGCCTCCACGGCCTCGCGCGGGGCGGGCAGGGCCACCAGTTCATCGAACGCCATGACGATATCCGAGCCGAGAAGCCTTTGTATTTCCATGCTTCTCTCGGGCGTCATCAGGTGGCGGCTGCCGTCCAGATGGCTGGCGAAGCGGACGCCGTCTTCCGATCGCTTGGTCAGCGCCGACAGGCTCATCACCTGATAGCCGCCGCTGTCGGTGAGGATCGGCTTGGTCCAGCCCATGAACTTGTGGAGTCCGCCAAGCTTTTCAATGCGTTCGGCGGTAGGGCGGAGCATCAGGTGATAAGTGTTGCCGAGGATGATGTCGGCGCCGGCGGCCTCGACCTCGGCCGGGCGCAGCGCCTTGACGGTGGCGGCGGTGCCGACCGGCATGAACGCCGGGGTTCTGATGCTGCCACGCGCCAGATGCAGCGTTCCGGTGCGTGCCCGGGCATCTTTTTGGGCAATTTCGAAGCGGAATCGGGTCATTTTCGGGGTGTATACGGGCGGGTTCGGCGGCGCAAATGGGGGTGGAAGGTTACTAAGGTTAGGGGGTTGCCCAGGGGCAGGGGTGGGATGGGGCTGGTTTTGGGATGCGTTGTTTATATCCTATTTGGTTTGTTTTGTCCATGGGATTGGTGGAACGGGCGGTGCTTAGGCCCCGGGTCGAGCCCGGGGCGACGGGTGGGGGTTGGGCTACGGATACCTATTGGCGTTGGGTGACGGGGAGTGGGGTTGGGCGCTATGGGGGGCGATGGCGAAGATACGAGTGGATCAGCTGTTGGTGGCGCGCGGGCTGGTGGAGAGCCGGGCGCGGGGGCAGGCGCTGATCTTGGCGGGGCTGGTGTTCGTGGGGACGCGGCGGGTCGACAAGGCCGGCGAGGCGGTGGCCGAGGACGCCGATCTGCTGGTCAAGGGGCGGGACCATCCCTGGGTGTCGCGCGGCGGGGTCAAGCTGGCGCATGGGCTGGCGCATTTCGGCTTCGATGCCGGCGGCGTGGTGGCGATGGACGTGGGGTCCTCCACCGGCGGCTTTACCGATGTGCTGCTGCATCAGGGCGCGGCGCGGGTCTATGCGGTGGATTCGGGGACCAACCAGCTGGCCTGGAAGTTGCGCAGCGATGGCCGGGTGGTGGTGCTCGAACAGCTTTCGGCGCGGCTGCTGACGGCAGCGCATGTGCCCGAGCCGGTGGGGGCGATTGTTTGTGATGCGAGCTTCATCTCGCTGGCCAAGGTGCTCGAAGTGCCTTTGGGCTTTGCCCGGCAAGGCTGCTGGCTGGTGGCGCTGGTCAAGCCGCAGTTCGAGGCCGGGCGCGGCGAGATCGGCAAGGGCGGCGTGGTCCGCGATCCGGACGTGCAGGCGCGGGTCTGTGCGGCCGCCGCCGACTGGCTGGCGGCGCAGCCGGGCTGGTCCGTGGCGGGGCTGACCGAAAGCCCGATCACCGGGCCGGAGGGCAACCGCGAATGGCTGCTGGGCGGCGTGTTCGAGGGATGACGTTCTTGTGCGCTGCGGCGTTGCGGGGCTGTCGGCGGCGCGAGGCTCGGCTATAAGGGGGTGATGACAACGGCTTCCACCCTCGAGATTGATGACGACCTCACCCCCCGGCGCCGCGCCAACCGCGGGGCCGGCATCCGTGCCGGGCTGGTGCTGGTGCCGTTGATACTGGCCGTCGGCGGGCTGGTTGCGCGGATTTCCGGCTCGACCGAGGACAATGGCTGGTTCCAGTCGCTGGTGCTGCCGCCGGTGCAGCCGCCGGGCGCGGCGTTCGGCATCGCCTGGAGCATCCTCTACACGGTGCTGGCGGTGGCCGCCGCGATCATCTGGGCGCAGCCGGCGGGCGCGCTGCGGACCCGGGCCTTGTGGCTGTTCGCCATCGGCATGCTGATCAACTTCACCTGGTCCCCGGTGTTCTTCTCGGCGCATCTGATCGTGCCGGCGCTGGCGATCATCCTGGTGATGTGGGCGGTGGCGGTGTGGACGACGGTCGTTTTTGCGAAACTGTCCAGACTGGCGGCGGCGATGATGCTTCCCTATATTGCGTGGCTAACGTTCGCCGCCTTGTTGAATGCCTGGATATGGCGGCTCAATCCGGGTGCCGATGCGTTCCAGCTGGGAGTGTAAGTGATGCAGAGCCAGAACAAGCTGTTCGAGGATTTCTCCAAGGTCGCGACATCGGCGCTGGGGACGCTGGCCGGCATGACCCGCGAGGTGGAGGAACAGGCCCGGCGCAAGGCGCGCGAATTCGTGGCCGGCGACGAGGGCATCTCCCGCGACGAATTCGAGGCGGTGAAGGCCAATGCCGCCGCGGCGCGCGAGATGGTGGAGACGCTGAAGGCCGAAGTGGCGGCGCTGCGGGCCGAGCTTTCCGCTTCGAAGGGGGCGCGCCCGGCGTCTGGCAAGGCCAAGCCGGAAGCGTGATTGTCGCTGTTTTTGTGTGGTTCGATACCGGCATGGGGCTTGCCGAATCGCGCGCGTGTCCGCAGGCTTGCGGAACAATGGTGCCGGGAGGGCCTGCAAGATGAGCCTGATCGAAATAGACCATGGGCCGGCGCCGGCGGCGCCGATCGACATGCTGGAGCATGTCTTCGACACCAATGGATGGGCCTTCGAGCGCTCGGGGGACGAGGAAATCTCGACCTCGATCCGGGGCGGCTGGGCGGCCTATGAGCTGCGGGCGTTGTGGCGCGAGGAAGAGCGGGTGCTGCAGATCATCGCCCGCACCGAACTGACCGCCAGCGAGGCGCGGCGGCCGGCGGCCTATGAAACTTTGGGGCTGATCAACGAGCAATTGTGGATGGGTCATTTCGAGCTGTGGTCGGCCGATGGCTCGATCATCTTCCGCCATGCGACGCTGCTCGACGCCGCCGAGGGCGAGGGTTCTCCCGACCTGACAATCGGCCAGGCCGAGATCCTCGTCGACGCGGCGGTGGAGGAATTCGACCGCTTTTATCCGGTCTTCCAGCTCGTGCTGTTCGCCGACAAGGCGCCCGCCGAGGCGATGGCGGCGGCGCTGCTCGAGACGGTTGGGGAGGCCTGAGATTTCCGGGAACGACCGCTGGCTGGTCGGCTGTGGCAACATGGGCGGGGCGCTGCTCCGCCGCTGGTTGGCGGCCGGGCTCGGGCGCTGGCGGGTGATCGACCCCGGCCTCGCCGCTCCTCCGGAGGGCACCACATTGGGTGCCGGCGACAGCGTGCCGGAACTGGTGGTGCTGGCGGTGAAACCGCAGGTCTGGCGGGCGGTCGTTAGCGATCTGAGCATTCCGGCGGATGCCGTGGTGGTGTCGGTGATGGCCGGCGTCACCATGGACGCGCTCGCCGCGGCGCTGCCGGGACGGCGGATCGTTCGCGCCATGCCCAATACGCCCG
>NZ_JBIMKZ010000076.1:0-14882 GCF_051860865.1 Polymorphobacter sp.
CCACCGGCTGTTGTTCGGCGCCCTCGCCGCGCCCCCCGATTGAGACAGCCCCCGCTCACCAGATCCTGACGCGCTTCTCGGGCGGCAGGTACAATTTGTCAGTCGGCTTGATGTTGAACGCCGTGTACCAGGCATCGACATTGCGGACGACGCCATTAACCCGGAATTCGCCGGGGCTGTGCGGATCGGCCAGTGTGCGCCGCCGCGTCTCGCCCTCGCTGGTGATGTTGCGCCAGACCTGTGCCCAGGCGAGGAAAAACCGCTGGTCGCCAGTGAAGCCATCGATCACCGGCGCCTTTCCGCCCTGCTTTTCCTTTACATAGGTCTGATAGGCTGCATAGGCGACCGAAAGCCCGCCGAGGTCGCCGATATTCTCGCCGAGGTTCTGGCGGCCGTTGATCTTCAGACCCGGCAGCGCGTCATACTGGTTGAACTGATCGACGAGGCCTGCCGTGCGCTTCTCGAACTCGGCCCGTGACCTGGCGCTCCACCAGTCGCGCAGCTTGCCGTCGCCGTCGGACCGGCTGCCCTGGTCATCGAACCCATGGCCGATCTCATGACCGATCACCGCCGCGATCGAACCGAAGTTGACCGCCGGATCGGCATTGGGATCGAAGAACGGCGGCTGGAGGATGCCGGCCGGATAGGTCATGGAGTTGCTGCCCGGGCTATAGCCGGCGTTGATCTCCTGCGGGCTGTACGGAAACTCCCATTTCCGCGTCGGCTCGGACAGCTTCTTCAGATTGTCCTGCACGGCCCATTGGGCGAGCCGATTCTCGTTGCCGACCAGATCATCGGCAGTAATCCGTACGGTCGACCGATCATGCCAGCGATCGGGATAGCCGATATGGGTGGTGATCTTGTCCAGCTTCTTCAGCGCCTCGGCGCGCGTCGGGGCATCCATCCAGTCCAGCTTGCCGATGCGGTCGCGGTAGGTGGCGCGCAGATAGCCAACCATCTCGTTGACCTTGGCCTTATCGTCGGCACCGAAATATTTGCCGACATATATACGGCCGATTTCCTCACCCATCGCGCCATTGACCGCGGTGATGCTCTCGAATTCCGGGGCGCGACGCTCTGGCGTGTCCTGCAGGCGCTTGTTGTGAAAATCGAAATACGCCTGCACCCAGGGCTCGGACAGCGAATCCGCCCAGGCATCGAGGGTCTTGAACAGCAGGAAGGACTGGAGGTCTGCCACTGACGTCTCGGCAAACAGCTTTGCCATATCGCGAACGGCGGTGTCGGTGGTGATCTTCAGCCGGGGCTGCGTGTCGAACCTTTCCTCGGCCAGAAACGCTGCCCAGGGAAAGCCCGGCGCATAGGCTGCCAGTCGGGCCGGGGTCATCACATCGTTCATGCGCACCACGTCGCGGCGCTCGGCCAGTGTCCACTGGCGCCGGGCAATCTCGGTCTCCAGCGCCATCACACTGGCCGCCCGGGCATCGGCATCGGCAATGCCGGCGCGCCGGAAGCTGTCCGCGATATAGTCGCGCAGCGCCTGGCGATGCCCGATATAGGGCTCCGCATCAGCCAGGTAATAGTCGCGGGACGGCATGGTGAGGCCGCCGACGCCGATGGCGGCGATCTGCCGCTCCGGATTATCAGCGTCTACCGTGACGCCGCCGGCAATGAGTCCGTCCATCCATGGCCAGGCCATGATACGCGCCAGATCGGCGCGGTCGGTAGTCCCGGCGACAATCGACAGCGTGCTGGCGATCGGCGTAATGCCCAGCGCGTTGCGCCGCGCCGTGTCGGCATGCGACCGGTGATAATCGCCGATCATCTGCGCGGGGGTGCCCGGTGCGCCCTTGCCCTGCCGGGCCTCGTCGATGATCCCGCCGACCCGCTGCTCGGTGGCCAGATAGACCTCGACGAAGGCATCGATGAACGGCACCCCCGGCGGTGCCTTGGCAGTGCCGAGCCAGGCCTCGTTGACATAGCGGTAGAAGTCGTCGCCGGGCCGCACCGTCCGCGACAGGCCACTAATATCGACCCCCCATTGGCCGATCGCCGGCTTGGGCGTTGCGGCTAGCAACATCGGCAGCGGCAGGGCCATTGCCGCGATCAGCAGGACAAGTCTGGTTGGTTTCATGGTCGCATCCCCCTAGGCGGGCAATCAGCCGCCGATCACGAAGGCATCAGGAATTTCATAGACTTCGACCGTGCCGATTCGGACGATGTTGACATCCCCCTGGCGCGAGGCGCGCAGCGGCGCATTGGCGTCGCTGCTCGTCGGCCGCCCGTTCTTGAAATAGATGTAACGCTGGCCGCCATCGGGCGTCTTCAGCTCCACGGTGGCCTCGCCCATCGGCATGCGCATCACCCCGGCTTTGCAGCGGCCTTTTGGTGCCCCCGCCGAGGCGACGCAGGGGATTTCCGCTGTGGCGTTGTAATTGGTGCCCGGCACCAGCGCATCCCGGCTCGGCCGTGGCGCCGTCCCGGCGGCCGGGCCGCCCCGGGCGCCGATGGTGATGCTGTAATTCGCGACCTCGCCACGGCGCGCGGCGTTGCGCATCAAATAGACTTGCACAACATGCGGGCCATTGACCGTCAACGGCCCGGAAAAGCGGTTGCCCGATGTCGAGCCGATGAACATCGCCGAATTGGCGCCGGGCGCGGTGACGTTGAAATAGGCCGATGCATTGCTCGGCTTGAAGTCGACCGTCAGTGTCTGCCCGGCCCGGGCGTTGACGATATAGCTGTGATCGGCATCCCCGGCAATCCGACCCTTCAAGGTCGCGCTGGTGGTGCCTTTGGCGAAGGTCACGGTGGTGCGCTGCTGCGCCTCGGCCGGCGCATTAAGCAGGAGGACGGCCGCCGCGGCAGCGACAATGCTATGCTTGATCATCGAAAACTCCTTCGAACTAACCGATTGCTGCGAAACAGGGGCATGGGCACGACGAATATTGTCAGCGTCCTGCAGATCGCCGATGCTGACTTCCATGCCGAAGCATGCCGCCCGTCGCTTTTCAGTCGCTTCATGGCTGCTGGTGCTCGGCATTTGTAGCTCGGCGGCGTCCCAGCCGGCCGTGCCCCCGCCGCTTGAACAGCGGCAGGCCGACTGCGCCCGGCCGCAATATGCGTCCGATACGCTGGTCTGTAGCGACCCGGGCTTGCGCGCCCTCGATGCCGAGGTTGCCACGCTGGCCGACCGAACCCCGCCGCTGGCGGACGGCGCGATATGGGAAGACCAGGCAGCTTGGCAGCGTCGCCGCAGCCTGTGCGCCTTCAAACCCGATCATCGCGCCTGCCTGGCTGCCGCTTATGCGGACCGCCAGGCCGTGCTCGCCGCTGCGTTGGCCGAGACAATTCTGCCGCTTCTCTGCGACGGTGCCCTGCGCGGCCGGACGCTGGCCAGCAGCGCTGCCAGCGATGGCCAGGCGCTCACTATTACCGAAGGCGGCCGCCTCGTCGCCGTCGCCCGGTTCCACCTCGCCGCCGACCGCTTGTGGCAACCATGGCTGAGTTGGCAAAAGTCCGGCCGCCGGCTGGTGCTCCGCCCGCAAGCGGGAAAATCCGTCCGCTGCACCCTGCCGTCTTCCTGACGCGGCGCCGCCCCTGACCGGCCAAGGCATCATCGGGAAAAATCCTGGCGCATGACCCGGAGCATGGCGCCGGTCAGCGGCAGCGCGGATGGGTCTGGATGTCGTTGACGCTGTCGGCCCGGCCATCGGCGGTGATCACCTGCAGGCACTGGCGCGTACGGCCATTCCACCAGATCGCGCCCTTGGCATTGCGCCCGGACTCGAAGCCGTCGACCGAGCGGAAGCCCCGCCGCTGCAGATCGCTTTCCACCCCGGATGCCCGCTGCCCGACGAGGCTCGAGAAGTCGTCGCCGCCGTTACCGGACTCTCCATAGTTGCTGTTCTGGTAACCATCTCGATACTGCCGATATTCCGGCCGATAGCTGGACTGATGGTTGCGTTCGTTGACACCCGATTGGTAGCCGTCCGAATAAGCATCCGAACGGCGGTCGTTGCTGTAGCTGTGGTTGTAGAGGCCGTCGCGATGACCCCGCTCGAAGTCGGCATAGTCGTTCTGGTTCTGATACTCCTTGTCATCGCGGTGGTGCGACTTGTGACTGAGGGCCAGCACGCCGATTAGCGCCGCGACGCCCACCGCCGCCGCCACCGCGCCGTCGCTGCCCCCCTTCTGGTTACAATCGGAGGCGCCGGCATCGGTGATCGCTTGGTAGCGGCCGTCGCGCGTGGTCACCCGCACGCAGTCCTTGCGGCTGGGGTTCCACCAATAGTTCTGGCTCCGGTCGCCGTCCCTGTGGTTGGAAATCGAGACCCAGCCACGTGATTCGAGGTCGTTCTCCGCCCCCGCCGCCCGCGCGCCGACCAGATCCCGCAGCTCGTTGGCACTCTTCGCCGTCGCCGCCACCGGCGTCGCCACCAGCGCCAACGCCACCAGCGCCCGCATCCCCTGCGCCATCATCATTCTCTCGCCGGTCGTCATCGCGTCATCGTCCTTCCTGTTCGGCGTTATTGCGCCCCGCCGGGCCTCTCCGACATGCCGGCATTGGCATCTCCCTGGGGCACGGAAATCATCGTCACTCCCTCGGCCACTGCCATGACCTCACCGCCGGTGGCCGCCAGCACCGCTACGGCGGCAGGGTCGCTGCGGTCGCCCGGGCATCCCACCAGAATGGCGCTGTCATCGAGATAGTTCACCGTCAGGGCGCTTTCCCCGAGCCGGCGGCAAGGATCCCCGGCGCCCGGATAGCCATCGCCCATCACGGCGATGACCGACGGCCAGGCAAATGATTCGGAAATATCGGCCTTGGAGGGCTCGCTGGTATCGCTGGGGCTGTCGGCCGCATCGCTTTCAGCCGACTTCTTAGCTGGCGTTGATTGTCCGCACGACGGGAGAGCGAGGCAGGATATCGCAAGTACCGAGCGCACCACAAACATCATCTACCGCCCCACGACGACAGCTAATGTGAGTAATTGAACATTCTTTACCTTGCGAGATCATTATCCGCCATGAATTTGACAATTCACGCCAAATTGCCTTGGTTCCAGCAGCAGCCTTCGCTTATCGCCATTGTCTGCGCAGACGTGCCGGACTGTCACCAAACCATTGCCGGCATTTGCGTCCCAGGCTGGACTGGTCTGGAAAGCCCAGCCGCTCGGCGACTTCCGCAAGCGGCAACATCGATCGACTCAACAATGACCGCGCGATGATCCTGCGTTCGGTATCGACGATCTGGTGATGCGTGGTGCCGGCGCGTTCCAACGCTCGGACAAGCGAACGCGCGGACATGGCCAGTGCGCGCGCCGTCTCCTCCAGCGTAGCCACCCGGCCTTGCTCAATCCTGCCGCGTACATAGGTGCGTATCCGGCCGACCAGCGGCACATCCTGCAGCAACCGGATATCGGCCTCGCATCGCGCCACGCCTTCGTGCCATAACGCAGCGTCATGATAGGGGCTGGGCTGGCCGAGCCACGTCTGCGGAATCGCCATGTAGCTGGCCGGCCCGCCGATGCTGACCGGACAGCCCAGCTGCCCCGCCAGCGCCGCAGGATCGGATACAGGCTGCACCGCGAAGTTGACACGGGCTGCCGCCACGCGCGATCCGATGAACATCTCCACAACCCGGTGCGTCGAGACCAGCGTCAGCTCGGTGGAAAGCCGCTCAAGCCGGCCGAGCGGGGCGGCTGGATAATAGGCGATGCGCAACTCCTCGCCGTCCGGTTCCAGTCGCCATCGCCACCATGGCAGGGTCGCCTCGCCGTGGCGTACCGCCAGTTCCAGGGCATCGAGCAGCGTCGGCGCATAGGGCAGGCAGGCGGTCATGTTGTCGTCCGCAGGGATGCGGGTGTTGCGTGCCAATCGCTGCGCGATCACCGCCCATGGAACGAGATCGAGAATATTGAAGCTGATCCGCACGATATCGCGAACGGAAAGCAGTCGCGGCAACGGCCCCTCGCTGCCGGCGAGCGACGTGCCCGCCCGAGTCCGCGCGGGATCGCCGAAATCGGCTTCATACTGCGCCACGGTATTGCGGCTGCCTAATCGATCAGCAATCACACCAAGTCCGGCAATCATGGTGTCGATCTCTGCCAAACGTGCATCAGCGGAAGCATCGGTCACTGCAAGCCTCGGGTCCATCACGTTGACAGCCTGGCCCAGTACCCGACCGTAGATTTATACCAATTTTACAGTTGATAGCGACGACCTGCAATTGCCCCGACGGGCGCGCGACATTGTCGCATTCGGCTGCGGCGGCGCCCCGTCATGATGGCGACCAATCCGATCAGGTCGTTGGGCATAGCAAAGCTGGCTGAGCCTCCCTATCTTCAACCCATGACAGATATCTCCATCCTCGATCTGGTCCGTGTTACCGAAGGCACCGACGCTCGCGCCGCGCTCGACAACGCGCGGAATCTCGCCAGCCATGCCGAAGCTTGGGGGTACCGACGCTTCTGGGTCGCCGAGCATCACAACATGCCCGGTATCGCCAGCGCCGCCACCGCGGTGGTCCTCGCCCATATCGGCGCCGGCACCAGCACCATCCGCATCGGCGCCGGCGGCATCATGCTGCCCAATCATGCCCCGATCGTCGTTGCCGAGCAGTTCGGCACGCTGGCCACCTTGTTCCCGGGCCGCGTCGACCTCGGTCTCGGCCGCGCCCCCGGCACCGACCAGTTGACCGTCCGCGCCCTACGCCGCTCGCTGACAGATCCCGATGATTTCCCGCGCGATGTGCTCGAGCTCCAGGCCTTTTTCCAGCCAGCCCAGCCCGGCCAGCGCGTCCAGGCCGTTCCGGCTGCCGGCACCAAGGTGCCGCTGTGGATCCTTGGCTCCAGCACCTATGGCGCGCAGGTAGCGGCCGAATTCGGCCTCCCCTATGCCTTCGCCTCGCATTTCGCCCCCGACATGCTTCTGCCGGCGCTGCAGATTTACCGGGCCCGCTTCAAGCCCTCCGCCCAACTCGCCCGCCCGCACGCGATGATCGGCGTCAACATCATCGCCGCCGATACCGACAGCCAGGCCCGGCGCCTCGCCACCAGCCAGCAGATGTCGTTCGCCAACTTGCTGCGCGGCACCCGCGGGCTCAGCCAGCCGCCGATCGACGATATCGATCTTTACTGGTCGCCGGCGGAAAAGGCCCAGGCCTCGTCAATGCTGGCGCGCTCGATCATCGGCTCGCCGGCGACCGTCAACGCCGGCCTCGCTGCGCTGATCGCCGAAACCGCCGCCGACGAGCTGATGATCGTTTCGGACGTCTATGATCATCAGGACCGGCTTCGTTCCTTCCAGCGCATCGCCGAGGCCGCGCGCTCGATGGGCAACAGCCTCGCCGCCTGAGCCATGCAGCCAGACCTGTTCACGCCGGCCCTGCTGCCCGGCCTGGACGTTCAGGCGGCGTTGATCACCGAAGCCGAGGAGGCGGCGCTGATCCCGGCGCTGGACGCCCTTGGCCTGGCGCCGTTCCGCTTCCATGGCTGGCTGGGCAACCGCCAGACCGCGTCGTTCGGCTGGCACTATGATTTCGACACGGCACAGTTCGCGCCGGCGCGCCCGATGCCCGACGTGCTGATGCCGCTGCGCGCCCGCGCCGCCACTTTCGCCGGCCTGGCCGAGGCCGATCTCGCCCAGGCATTGGTGACGCGCTACGATCCCGGCGCCGGGATCGGCTGGCACCGCGACCGCCCGGTGTTCGACCATGTCGTCGGCATCTCGCTCGGCGCCCCGGCGGTGATGCGCTTCCGCCGCCGCGCCGCTCGCGGCTTCGAGCGCAGCACGTTGCCGCTCGACCCCCGCGCTGCCTATCGCCTGTCCGACGAAGCCCGCCACCTATGGGAACACAGCATCGCCCCAATGACGGCCCCGCGCTGGTCGGTCACCTTCCGCAGCCTTGCAAAGGCAGCCGGCTAACCGGGGTCGCGCCTTGGTCCAGCCGCCGCTTTCGGATATGCCCCGGCGATGGACATGCTCTTCGCCCCGCCACCGCCCGTCCTCGCCGCCACCAGCGATGGCCGGCTATTTCCGGTGCGCCGCCTGTTCTGCATCGGCCGCAACTATGCCGCCCATGCGCGCGAAATGGGGATGGATGACCGCGATCCGCCATTCTTCTTCACCAAATGGGCCGAGGCCGTGGTGCCGACCGGCGCCACCATCGCCTATCCGCCAATGACCGCCGACTTCCATTACGAGGCCGAGCTGGTGGTGGCGATCGGCGCGGCCGGGCGCAACATCGAGGCTGCGCGCGCGCTCGAGCATGTCCATGGCTATGCCACCGGCCTCGACATGACCCGCCGCGACGTCCAGTTCGAGGCGCGCGACAAGGGTCGGCCCTGGGACGCCGCCAAGAATTTCGAGCAGGCCGCCCCGCTAGGCCTGATCCATGCCGCGGCCGATGTCGGCCATTCGACCACCGGCCGCATCGCCCTGACGGTCAATGGCGATACCAGACAGGACGGCGACCTCGCCGAGCTGATCTGGACCGTGCCCGAGGTCATTGCCCATATCAGCCGCTATTATGCGCTGCAGCCGGGCGACCTGATCTACACCGGCACCCCCGCCGGCGTTGGCGCGGTAACGACGGGCGACACGCTTGTCGTCTCGATAGACGGCCTGTCGGACTGCACCGTCACCATTGGCCCGGCGGCGGTCTAACGCACCTCAACCCAGCCCATCGGGGTCTCGAGACTTTTGAGGCCGTCGAGCGACTGGCCGCCGCGCACTTTTTCCAGAAATGCCAATGACACGGCGATGGCGCTGTCCAGCTGCACCCGCTGCGGCGGCTCGGTGCGCTCCGGCCGGCAGATAAGATTGCCGAAATAATGGTCGACGCCCTCGCCGACGAAAAGCACCGCCGGCGCCGGCGTCGTATCGAAGCTGAGCCGGTGCGCCCGCCAGTCCGGCGCCAGGCCGGGCAGCATGTCAGCGGTGCCAGTCTGGACGAACATCGGCTTGCTGACTGTCTTCCAGCTGTCCCCGGGCACGCTCGGCAGCCATTCGCCTGGCGGCGAATAGGCCAGAGCGGCGACGACATCGGCATCGACCGGATCGGTGGCGGTACCGCTGGCCGGCGACCGGGCGCCGCAGAGGATTTGTGCCACCAGCCCGCCATAGCTATGTCCGGCGGCAATCACCTTGCCGGCACTGGCGCCAAGCTCGGCCCGGCGCGCAATCATCGCCCGCACGTCCTGCATGCGCATGCCGGTTGCCATCGCCTGCTCGATCTTGCCGCCGCCCGGATGGTCCGGGCTGTCGGCATGCGTCGGCGCGGCAACGACATAGCCGGCGGCAGCGAGCGGCCGGGCGAGGTTCTCATATTTGTCCGGCCGGCTGTTGGCGCCGTGCGAAAAGAGCATCAGCGGATGTGGCCCGCCGACGGCCGGCGCCCAGATATTGATCGGCACGACCCGGCCATCGGCCAGCGTCAGGCTGGTTTCGCGCGCCCGCACCCCATCGACGGGGGTGATCGCGCGCGCCGGCAGGGCCAGCCCGGCCGCTGTTGCCGCGAGCAGCGTGCGCCTGCTGAAGCGCAGGCCCCGAGACGATTTGGAACGATCAGGGTGGGTGCCAGATGTCACGCAGGGTCCTTTGCCGCAAAGCCGGAAGCCGTTGTCAGCCAGCCCTCGGTCGAGGTCAACCAAGCCCCCGGTGGCCGCCCGCGCGGCCACCGGGAACAGGCTCAGTAGCGGACGGTCCCGGTCAGACCGAACGTCCGGCGCTCGCCCAATGTTGGCACATAGGAGGCAGAGCCGGCGCCGCCGGTACCAATCAAAAACAGCGAGGACGAAACATATTTCTTGTCCGCGATATTCTTGATCCAGCCATTGATCGTGAACCGGTCGAATTCGAAGCCGAGGTTTGCGTTAAGGAGCAGACGATCGGGCACAAAGGCCAGGTTCGCCTCGTCAACATATTGCTTGGTCTGGTACGTCCCTTCAATGCGCCCGAACCAGCTGCTGTTGCTGCCCATATCGCCGTTGAAGCTCGCCCCAACCACAGCGTCGAAAGCGGGGATACGCTCGACCTGATTGCCGCCGATCGGCAACACGCGGCCGATGACAGGATCCGGAATATAGGAGCATACCACCCCATCGCAGTTCCCCGAGGCACCGAAGCGCTGGGATGTGGTACCGTCGATATAACGCGAGCGCGTATAGGCCGCAGCGGCGTCGAACGTCAGCCAGTCGGTTGCCCGATAGGTCGTTTCGATTTCACCGCCCCAGACATCAACGCCCCCGATGTTTTCAATCAGTGACGGCACAATCGCCGTGAAGCTCGGCGCCGTACCATTGGCCTGCAGGCGGACGCCGTTGGTCTGGAGGTTGCGCCAACGAGTGTGATAAGCGGCCATATTGAGCGTCAGGCGTCGGTCGAAGAACTGGTTCTTGGTACCGATTTCATACGTCCAGTTAGTTTCCGGATCGTAGCTGCGCTGCGGCACGAAAGGTACGAAACCGTTGAACCCGCCAGATTTAACGCCGCGGGCAACCGAGGCGTAAATCATGTTGTCCGGCGAGAGACGGTAGGTGATCGAGGCGCGCGGCGTAAAGAACTGCTGCGTTTGCGCCTGACGCGGCGGCACCAGCGCCTGAATTGCCGTGTTGGTGGGCTCGCGGGTCAACCGGTCGAAATTGACCTGGTCCTCGATCGTATAGCGGCCTTCGAGCGTGATCTCCAACTGGTCGCTGGGCGTAAACCCAAGGAACGCAAAGCCGCTGTAGATATTTTCTTCGCGGAGAAGGTTGGTATTGCGCTGCAGGAAGCTGCTGGGGAAAGGCAGTCCGGGACCGATCGGGAAGAAAAAGTTCGGGCTGGGCTCGACCAGTGAAAGGATCGGCGCAACTTCGGACCCGTTCGACTCGATATCCGATGTCTTGGAATAGTTGACACCGAACAACGCCCTGAACGTGCTGCTCGGTGTATAGCTGAACCGCACTTCATGGCTCCAGCCCCGGAAGCTTGAATCGCTGCCGGACGAATCGAACAGTACCGAATTTGCAGGAAGGGCACCGCCAAATGTCCCGATCGGGATCAGCGGATTACGCATCGGACTGCCGCGCGCATCAACAGCGGCCCGCGTGAAACCGAACTGATACATCGCGGTCCAGTCGCCTTCTGGTGCCCATTCGATTTTCGCCGACACGACTTCCGTCGGTCCACGCAAACCAAAGGCGCGCGGATCGACCAGCAGCCCGGCCGGCCGGTTCTCGCCTGGGTTGAGAACCGGAAGCGCCGGCAGTTCACCAACCAGAAGCCGATTCTGCCGGCCATCGAAGCCCGTGACTGGCGAGGCGTTCAACGTGTTCTCCAGCGTGGCAAGACCGATCGTGCCCGCTGCATAGCCGGGCACCTGATCGATCTGCCGCTCGGTGCGGATGTACAGGGCATCCAGCGTGAGCGAGTCGGTCGGCTTGGCGATGACGCGGACCTGGTAGCTCTCCTTGTTCCAGCCGCCGAGGTTGCCGCGGGTATTGGCGCCCTTTTCATCGGCCAGTGGGTGACCATTCTCCCAGCTGCCATCGTACTGCGAATGAGCGATCGCGCCCAGAACGGCCAGCTTGCCGGGGATGATCGGCAGGCTGACAAATCCGCGCGCATCGTAGCGGTCGTAATTCCCGATGGTGCCGGAAATCTCGGCCTCGATCTCGTCGAGGTTCGGCGCGCGGGTGGTCATGTTGACCACACCGGCAAAGGCGTTGCGGCCATAGAGCGCCGACTGCGGGCCTTTGACGATTTCGACCTGTTGCAGTTCGAGCAGGCTGTTATCGACCATATAGCCACGCTGCAGATAGATGCCGTCGATATTGATCGGCACGTTCTGCACGGGCGAGGTGGTGCGCAGGTTGGTCTGGCCGCGAATGGCTGGCTGGACGACGATCGGGCTGATGGCCTCGAAGGCAAAGCCGACGGTCCGTTCGGCAATGTCCATCATGTCGTCGACGCCCTGGCGACGCATCTGCTGGGCATTGATCACCGAAACGTTCAACGGAATATCCTGCAGTCGCTCGTTGGCGCGCCGCGCGGTCACGATAATGGCGTCATCGGCTTCCGCCGCCGCCTGCGCCATCGCCGCTTCGCCGGCTAGAACGCTCAGGCTCGCGCCCATGATCAACATCGACCGAAATGTCATACACCCTCCTGTTATACTGTCGCCGTTGCCTGATACCCTGTGCATCCCCCAGCACGGCGTCGATCAGCAATATGCATCACGCCTTGCAGAACATTGATGAGGGGTTGCGACAGATTATCCGCTAGGTGGAGAGTTTACCGTCCAATTTTCGGCGGTGTTGCGAAACTGTCACGCAGCATAGCGGGGCGGCGGATAAAGCGCGCCCGCCCCCATTTCCGCCGAGATCAGCCGCGCTGTCTCCTTCAACTGCGGCACATAGCGGCTCTCCGCCTCGGCCATGCTGATCGCGCTGGCAAAATAGATCAGCACCAGCGCGCCGACGACGCGACGATCGTTGAACAGCGGCACCGAAATCGACGAGGTCTTGCCCGGCTGCGGCGTATAGGCGTTGCGCGCCTGCGTCCCATAGCCCTTGGCCCTGATCTCATCGAGCATCCGCTCGCTGGAGGTCAGCAGCACCGCCATGCGCTCCGCCGGCCCGTCCATCTGCCGCAGACCCTGCAGCACACCGGCGCGCTCTTCGGCATCGCACCAGGCCAGATAGGTCTTGCCGCTCGAACTCTCGATGATCGGCAGCGTATAGCCGGGCACATGGTTGTGCAGCGTCAGGCTGGTCAGCTTGTGGGTGGTATCCCGCACCATCATCATCGGCCCGACCCGCGAGGTGATCGAGATCGGCCAGCCGAGATTGCGGGTCAGCTCGACGATATGCGGCCGGGACACTGCCACCAGATCATCCTCGTCCTGAAAGCCCATCGCCAGCGTGCGCACCAGCGCCGTCGGCCGGTACCGCTTGCGCGCCGGCTCCCGCTCGACAAAGCCCTCGTCCATCAGCGTCTGCACGATCCGGCAGGCGGTGGGATAAGGAATGTCGGCATGGCGGCAGATTTCCATCATCGACACCGAGCCGCCGCGATTGACTGCCTGCAGCACCGCCAGTCCTCGGCTGATCGACCGGACATTGCCGTCCCGCTCCGCTGCCGGCAAAAGCCCCCCCTCCATCTCGACATGCGATGATGCGCTGCTCGCCATTGATTGTCCCCACGCCCTCCTGCGACAAGAGTGACGGCCCCGATATCTCCGTCAGGCGAACAGTCTATCGCCTCAACTCTTGCAGGGGAAGCCCGGCGGTGGTCCCCTGTCGGTGCATTGCAGGGAGTGAGCCATGGACAGACGTAATTTCATCATCGGCACGGCAGCGCTGGCAGCAGCGGCGCCGGCGATGGCCAAGATCCGCACCTCCGATCCGTCGACGCTGAAGGGCCCGTATCTCGACCTGACGACCGGTGAAGGCAATATGGAGGCCCTCGCCCGGATCAATGGCAACACCGACATGAAATCGACCAAATATGGCTGGGCGCAAGGCATCGTGCAGGGCGTACGTCCGGGAGAGATCGTACGTGATCTTTGCGGCTTTACCATGATGAGCTGCGCGAAGCTGCTGCCCTATGAGGGCGGCAAGGGCTACCGCAAGGTGCTGCGTGAAGTCGGCTTCTACACCGACCTGAAAACGGGCGAGATCATTGAGGAGTGGACCAACCCCTATCTCAATGAGACGGTGAAGGTCGTTCCCATTGCCAATGATCCGTTCAACCAGCTGATCACGCCGTTTGCGCCCAAGCCTCCGGCTTATGGGGGCCTTATCAAGGCCGAGGAAAACCGCGATCCGCTGTTGCTCAACTGGCAGCGCAGAGGCGAAACCCTTAACCTGTTTGCCTATATCAACCTGTTCTATCCTTCGTCGCTGCCGCCCGAAAAGTGGCCGCGGGAAAACGGCAATCCGATGAACCAGGTTACCGAAACCTTCCTGCACCAGATCAAATGGGCCGACATGCAGAACCCGAAGGTCACCTCGATCAACTATGCCGGCACCTGGTCGCGCGTCACCCCCTGGCTGCCGTGGATGCTGATGGGCCCCACCGAGGGCCATTGCATTTACAACACGTTCATGGGCGCCGGCGACAGCCTGGACATCATCGACAAGAAGACCCTCGCCTATGTCGAGAAGAATTATCCTTTGTATCTCGAAGCTCCCAAGGAATGGGTAGAACCCTCTCTCTCCAGCCTCGAATGGTATGCACGCCAGCAAAAGCCAGCCCCGGTTCCTGCCGGCCAGCCGGTGCCGCGCGCGCCGGAACCGAAAATGTCGGCCTGGGCCAAGAAGCCGGCCTGACCCGACCTTCCCTCGAGCGTTTCCCTCGAGAAAAACTGGGCCGGTGCTTTCCAGCGCCGGCCCTTTTTATTCCGGCCGATCTTTGCGTTCGCCGTCTTCCGGCGCCAGCCCATAGCGGGCAGCCAGCGTCCAGACATGCGGCGGGATCATATTCTTCATCATCCCTGGCCGTTGCCGGCGCAGAAACAGTACGGTTTCCAGCGCCTTCATCTCGACTCGCGCACGGGCGAACTCCAGCCCTTTCGGCCCGACCAAAGGCATCAACCGACCAACGATCGGCCGCAGCCAGTTCGGCATCCGCCGCAACGGCAGGCCGCCGGCCGCCAGCACCGTATTGGCCAGAAAGCCCTTCACCGGCCCCGTCCGGTCGCCCTTCGAGCCGACCGGCCTTACCTCGATCTCGTCGTCGAGCAGAGCCAGCAGTTCGCTGCCGCGTTCGTTGCGTACCAGCAACCACTGGTCGCCCTCGCCGGCCATGTAGCCCACCGTGATATCGGCGAGGCTGTTGGTATAATCCACGCAAGTCCGGCACGTCGTCGGCCAGAAGTCCGACCGCAGGTCGGCCAGCGGCAGCATCAGGAACGGCACCAGCTTGTGCCGACCATC
>NZ_JBIMKZ010000077.1:0-14805 GCF_051860865.1 Polymorphobacter sp.
TGGCGGCGGGGTAGAAAAGGGGCCTCCGGCGGCTGGGGGCTTGCCCCCAGACCCCATTGGAGGGACTGGGAGTGGCGTATGCAGCAGCAGATTTCGGTGGTGACGCTCGGGGTGGCGGATCTGGGGCGGTCCAGGCGCTTTTATGGCGAGGGCTTTGGCTGGTCGCCGGTGTTCGAGAATGACGAGATCGCCTTTTACCAGATGAACGGGCTGATGCTGGGGACCTGGCGGCGCGCGGCGCTGGAGGCCGACATGCATGCAGGCGAGAGGGGTTTGGGAGCGTTTGCGTTGGCGCATAATGTCGGGGGCGAGGCCGAGGTGGTGGCACTGATGGCGCGGCTGGTGGCGGCTGGCGGGTCGTTGCTGCGGGCGGCGGACGCGCCCGGCCATGGCGGCTTCCGTGGCTATGTCGCCGATCCCGATGGCCATGGCTGGGAGATCGCCTGGAATCCGGCCTGGACGATCGATGCCGAGGGGCATGTGCGCTTTGGGCTCTGATAGCGGGACAGAAAACCAGTCATTCGGGCGGCGGCGGGGCGGTCGGGGTGGCCTGTCGGGGACGAATGGCCTATTGAAGGCAGGGTTGAGGCTGGCGTCCGGGGCTTTTCGGGGGCCGGGCGCGTGCGCCTGTCTTGTATTTCCGAACAGGGATTTTGATGGATACTGGGACGTTTGTTTCGCTGGCTGCGTATTTTGTGCTGATGATCGGCATTGGTCTTTATGCCTGGCGGAAATCGACCAGCAATGTCTCGGAATTCATGCTCGGCGGGCGGCAGCTGCATCCGGCGGTGGCGGCGCTTTCGGCCGGCGCCTCGGACATGAGCGGCTGGATGCTGATGGGGCTGCCGGGCGCGGTATATCTGGCCGGGCTCGATGCGGCGTGGATTGCGGTGGGGCTGCTGGTGGGGGCCTGGGCCAACTACCGGCTCGTGGCGCCGCGGCTGCGGGTCTACACCGAGGTCGCCGATGATGCGCTGACCATTCCCGATTATCTGGAGAAGCGCTTCGACGACCGGTCGCGGACGCTGCGGGTGGTGGCGTCGCTGGTGATCGTGGTGTTCTTCACCCTCTATACCTCGGCGGGGCTGGTGGCCGGGGGCAAGCTGTTCGAGGCGTCGTTCGGGCTCGATTACCGGCTGGGGCTGGCGGTGACGCTGGGCGTGGTGGTGGCCTATACGCTGGTCGGCGGGTTCCTGGCGGTGAGCCTGACCGATTTCGTCCAGGGCTGCATCATGTTCGTGGCGCTGGTGCTGGTGCCGGTGGTGGCGGTGCAGGCGATCGGCGGCTGGGGCGAGACGCGGGCGGCGGTGCTGGCGGTGGACCCCGATTATCTGGGCTGGCTGTCGGGGGTGACGGGGCTGGGGGTGGTGTCCAGCCTCGCCTGGGGGCTCGGCTATTTCGGCCAGCCGCATATCATCGTGCGGTTCATGGCGGTGCGCTCGGTGGGGGACATGCCGGCGACGCGGCGGATCGGCATGTCGTGGATGCTGGTGACGGTGGTTGGCTCGGTGATGTGCGGGGTGGCGGGGCTGGCCTATGTGCAGCGCTTCGGGCTGGCGATCGACGATCCGGAGACGGTGTTCATCCTGCTCTCGCAGACCCTGTTCCATCCCTATGTGACCGGGTTTCTGCTGGCGGCGATTTTGGCGGCGATCATGAGCACGATCTCGTCGCAGCTGCTGGTGTCATCGAGCTCGCTGACCGAGGATTTCTACAAGGTGTTCGTGCGGCCGGGGGCGGGGCAGGGCGAGCTGGTGACGGTGGGGCGGCTGGCGACGCTGGCGGTGGCGCTGGTGGCGCTGGGGCTGGCGTTCGACCGGTCGAGCAATGTGCTGTCGCTGGTCGGCAATGCCTGGGCGGGGTTTGGGGCGGCGTTCGGCCCGGTGATGCTGCTGAGCCTGCACTGGCGGCGGCTGTCGCGCGACGGGGCGCTGGCGGGGATCGTGGCGGGGGCGGGGACGGTGCTGCTGTGGCTCTACGCGCCGTTCACCATCGGCAGGGCGGCGCCGTCGGCAGTGATCTACGAGATCGTGCCGGGGTTTGCGGCGAGCCTGGCGGCGGCCTGGGCGGTGAGCATGCGGGGCAAGCCGGCGTCGGCGCGGGTGGCGCGGCGGTTCGGGGCGAGGGAGGCGGGGCTTCAGGCCTGCAGGCTGGCGACCCGCGCGCGGTCGGCGGCGGGGACGAGGCCGGTGAGGACGGCCCAGAAGCCGGTGACGGCGGACTGGCCGGCCTCGGCATAGGCGCCGGCCATCCGGCGCTGGAGCTCGGCGAACAGCCGCGACTCGAGGGCGACGCCCGAGGCGGTGAGGTGGAGCAGGCGCTGGCGGCGATCGCGCAGGCCGACCTGCTGCTCGACGAGCCCGCGCTCCTGCAGCTCGGTGAGGACGCGGCCCAGCGATTGCTTGGTGATGGCCAGCAGGCGCAGCAGCTCGCCGACGGGCAGGCCGGGGCGGCGCGCGATGAAATAGAGCGAGCGGTGGTGGGCGCGGCCCAGACCCTCGGCCTCGAGGATGGCGTCGGCGCCGCGGATCATCGCGGTATAGCCGAAGTACAGCAGCTCGATGCCGCGGCGGATCTCGGTCTCCCGCAGGAACAGCGCCGAGGCGGCGGGGGGGCTGGAAGTTGGGACAGTCATATTGACATATCTTGCATGAGTGCCTAGCCCGGCGCAACAAAATGTCGGGAGAGCTGGTGATGGTGCCGTTTGATGATCGCGACGGGTTTATCTGGATGGACGGCGCGCTGCGGCCGTGGCGGGAGGCCAATGTCCATATCCTGACCCATGCGATGCACTATGCCAGCGCGGTGTTCGAGGGCGCGCGCTGCTACAATGGCACGGTGTTCAAGCTGTCCGAGCACAGCCAGCGGCTGCTCGATTCGGCGGCGTTGCTGGGTTTTCCGCTGCCGTGGAGCCGGGACGAGATCGATGCGGCGGTGAACGAGACCGTGGCCGCCAACGGGCTGAGCAATGCCTATGTGCGGCCGATCGCCTGGCGCGGATCGGAGCAGATGGGGGTGTCGGCGCAGCTCACAAAGCCCCATCTGGCGGTGGCGGTGTGGGAATGGGGCGCTTATTTCGGCGAGGAGGCGTTGCGCAAGGGGCTGCGGCTGGCGATCGCCAAATGGCGGCGGCCCGCGCCCTATACGGCACCGACCAAAGCCAAGGCGGCCGGGCTCTACATGATCTGCACGATGAGCAAGCATGAGGCGGAGGCCGCCGGCTACAACGACGCGCTGATGTTCGACTGGCGCGGGCAGGTGGCCGAGGCGACGGGGGCGAACATCTTCTTCCTGAAGGACGGGGCGCTGCATACGCCGACGCCGGACTGCTTCCTCGATGGCATCACCCGGCGGACGGTGATCGGGCTTGCGCGGAAACGCGGCATCGAGGTGATCGAGCGGGCAATCTGGCCGGAGGAGCTGGAAAGCTTCGAGCAGGCATTCCTGACCGGCAGTGCCGCCGAGGTGACGCCGCTGGCCGAGATCGGGCCGTGGCGGTTCGAGGTCGGGCAGGCGGTGTTGGGGCTGGGCAAGGATTATTCCGACCTGGTGAACGGCCGCGCCTGAAAGGGGTGTGGCCTTTGGGATACGCTATCCGAACTTGCGACGACCTGTTCGGTTTGAACGACGGTCTCCGCCGCATTGCGGCATTGTTCATCTAGCCGCAATCGTCTGGGACGTAATGGCGTATTGAATTGTGTTAATTAGGAATTTCTTGCGTGAATTCGGTTTCTTCAGTGCAGCCCGGACGATCGGGCATCCGGCCATGGGTCGAGGCAGCGGCGCTTCTGGCGCTGACGCTTGTCCTGTGGGTGGTGCCGGCGATGGTGAGCCAGGGCAACGCCATGGCCCCGGTCGAGATCGACCGGGCATTGCCGGCGCATGACCGCGTGGCGCTGTCCCAGGCCGATGCGCTGGCGCTGGCACTGGCGGCGTCGCCGGCCGATATGCCCATGCTGGCCGATGCCGGCGACGACGCGGCAGGCGTCGTCGCGCGCTGATCGCAAGGATCATTTGAGGCTGGCGGGTCGTTGACCTTGGCCGGCCCTGTGCCTATTCCCTATGCCCGCAGAATGTTGCGCCTGTAGCTTTTTTCGTGCTTCCGGACGTCCGGAACCTGCGGTGGTCGGCAAAATTTGAGATGGGTGGCTGTTGATGCGGATTCGGCGGGTTTTCAAGGGCGCCACCGCAGGACTGGCCGCCGCGCTGGCGGTCATGCTGGTGAACGGCGCCGCGCTGGCGCAGACGATCAATCCGCAGGTGTTGCGCCAGGTGCAGGGGCAGCTCGGCGCCGGATCTGCCAACCAGAGTGCGCTCGACCAGTCCCGCACCCAAAGCGACCAGGGCCAAGACGACGGCAGCGGCGCGGCGGTGCCGGGGCGCGTCGATACCCGCGAGGAACAGGAACTGCGCCGCGCCCGGGCGCGGCAGGCGATCGGGCGGCTGTACCGGCCGTCGCCGGTGGAGCGCGAATATCGCCAGCGGCTGGCCGAGCCGGATCTTCGCCAGTTCGGCTATGGGCTGTTCGAGGCGGCGAGCCCGTCGACAGCGGCGGTGACCGGCGCGGTGTCCGATGACTATATGCTCGGCGTCGGTGACGAGCTGGTGGTGCAGTTCCAGGGTGCGACCAGCGACACGGTGACGGCGCGCGTCAACCGCGAGGGCTCGCTGGTGGTCTCGAGCCTGCCGCCGGTGCGCGCGGCGGGACGGCCGCTGGGGGCGGTGCGCCGCGACCTCGAGGCGGCGACGCGGCGCGTGCTGCTCGGCACCGATGTGTTCATCTCGCTGGGCGCGGTGCGGTCGGCGACGGTGTTCGTCGGCGGCGAAGTCGAGCGGCCCGGGCAATATGCGATGACATCATTGGCCGATATTTCGGTGGCGCTGGCCCAGGCCGGCGGGGTTCGGCGTTCCGGTTCGCTGCGCAATGTGCGGGTGGTGCGCGGCGGGCGGACGATTGCGGTCGATCTGTACGGGCTGGTCGGTATCGGCTCGCCGCCGTCGCTGCGCCTGCAGGATGGTGACCGGGTGATCGTGCCGGTGCTGGGGCGGACGGTGGCGATTGCCGGCAGCGTCAACCGGCCGGGCATCTACGAGCTTCGCGATGGCACCTCGGTGGGGACGCTGATCGACTATGCCGGCGGCGCGCTGCGGCCGCGCGGCAACCAGATCTCGATCAGCCGAATAGCGGCCGATGGCACCGAGCAGTTCATCCGGGCCGCCGGCATGGACACCAGCCTGATGGCCGGCGACGGCGTGCAACTGCTGGCCGGCAGCGCCGGCGGGGCGACCGGACGCGTGATCCTGCGCGGCCACGTCAACAACCCCGGCGCCCGGGCGCTGAATTCGGTGCCGACGATCCGCGACCTGCTCGGCGAGGTCGGCGACCTCAAGCGCGAGACCTATATGCCGCTTGCGGTGCTGATCCGCCGTGACGAGCAGACCTCGGCGCGGCGGTTCGTTCCGGTCAATCTGGTGTCGGCGCTGCGCGACGAGCCGGTGCCGCTGCGCTCCGAAGACATTCTCTATGTATTCAACCGCAACGACATCGATTTTCTCAACCGGACGCCGCTGCGCCGGGTGGTGCTGGGGCAGCCGAACACGCTGACAAGCTGCCAGTCGCTCGACCGGCTGGAGGCGCTGGTCAATGACGGGCAGACGACCCGGTTCAACGTGGTGACGCGGCTGGCATTCCTTGTCGAGCGGGACGGGCAGACCGATGTGGCGTCCAGCGGCAGTAGCCTGAGAGTGGCCAACCGGAGCAGCGACCGGCTGCGCGACGAGGATGAGAACGGCATGCGCCAGCTCGGCGCGCGCCGCGACGAGCGCGAGCCGCGCGAGACGAGGCAGACCCGTGAAACGGCAACGACGGCGCGACAGGCCGATACTCGTCAGTCGGGCTATGCCGAGTTCGACGATGAACTGGTCGACCGGAACGGCAACCGCATCGAGCCCGGCGACCGCCGGCTGGGGCTGCAGAGCTGCCCGGCAGTGTTCGAGGAAGAGCCCGACCTGCTGCCGGTGCTGATCGAGAATGCCGTGGTGATCGGCGGCGCGGTGCGCCGGCCGGGGGCATATCCGGTGGCGGCGAGCGTTTCTGCCGAGACGATGGCGGCGGTGGCCGAGGGCGTGCTGAGCGCTGCCAGTGACCTGTCGCTCGATATCTCGCGCGGCGCCGGCGGCGCGGTTGTTCCCGAGACAATCGCCGATGCGGCGCGTCCCGGGGTGATGGCGATGACCATGGTGCGCGCCGGCGACGACCTGCGCTTCAATGCCGCCCAGCCGCAGTTCGAGGCCGGCGCGGTGCTGCTGTCCGGCGAGTTCAACCGGCCCGGGCTCTATTCGATCCGCAAGGGCGAGACGCTGTCCGAGCTGACGGCGCGGGCCGGCGGGCTGTCGCCGCTGGCCTATCCCTATGGGGCGATCTTCACCCGCGCCTCGGTGAAGCAGATGCAGCAGGATGGGCTGCAGCGGACCAGCCGCGAGCTGACGACGGCGCTGCTGTCGCTGGCCAGCCGATCACGCGATTCGCAGGGCGGCGCGGTGGTCGCCGGCCAGTCGCTGATCCAGGACCTGACGACCTTCGAGCCCTCGGGGCGGATGGTGGTGGAGGCCGATCCACGCGTGCTGGAAGTGCGGCCCGACCTCGACACGGTGCTGGAGAGCGGCGATGCAATCGTGATGCCGAAGCGGCCGAATTTCGTGCTCGCACTGGGCGATGTCGCCAATCCGGGCGCGCTGCAGTTCGTGACCGGCAAGAGCGCCGAGGCCTATCTGCGCGAGACCGGCGGGCCGCAATCCTCGGCCGACCGCAAGCGCACCTTCATCGTGCTGCCCGACGGCACGTCGCAGCCGCTGACCGGACGTGGCTGGGGCCGGGGCTATACCGGCGTGGTGCCGCCGGGCTCGACGATCATCGTGCCGAAGAACATCGATCCCTTGTACAAGCTCGATCTGGCGCGGGACGTGACGTCGATCGTGTCCGGGTTGCTGACGAGTGTGGCCACGGTGGCGATTCTGGCGACGCGGTAGGCGCAGCGCGGCTGAAAATAGCTGCGCTATTTTCTGACTCGCGCAAGCCCGGCCGGCGGGGCGGCTGGCCCTTCGCCAGCCGAGCCCGTCCGACGAGGGACGCGGCTTTGCCGCGGCCGTTGGCAAGCGGCAAAATTGTGGACGCGAGTGTCCGTTAGCACACGACGCAAATGCCCGTGTTCGTGTTCAATGAAGGCGATGTCGCCAATTTGCTCGCCTATTTCGAGACGCTCAAAAACAAGGATTGAATTGCCTCCCGCCGCCCCTCCCCGGGAGCGAGCGGCATGACGCGCTCACTGGTCCAGCAGGGTAATCGAGATGCGGCGGTTGCTGGGGTCGCGGCCGTCCTTGATATTGTAGGGGTCGGTGTCGGCGACGCCTTCGATGCGGCGGAAGCGGGATTCGGGGATGGCGGCGTCGGCGAGCAGGCGGCGGGTGGCGTCGGCGCGCAGCGTGCTGAGGCTCCAGTTGTTGGCCTGGCCTTGTGTATAGGGGACGCTGTCGGTGTGGCCGCGGACGATCAGGCGGTTGGGGGTTTCGGCGACGGCGGCGGCGACGGTGCGGACCAGCTTCAGCGCGTCGGGGGTGAAGACGCTGGTGCCGAGCGCGAACATCGAGAAATCGGCGCGCTCGACGATGTCGATCTGCAGGCCGTCCTGGACGCGGACGAGGCGGACCTGGCCCTTGAGGCCCTTCAGCGTCGGGTCGCCGGCGAGGCGGGATTCGATGATCCGGCGGACCATGCGGTAGCGGGTGTCGTCGGCCTCGCGGCGGTTGCCGGGGTTGACCTTGTAGTCCTTGCTGGCGGTTTCGGCCTCCATCGGGCCGCCGCCGCCGCCGCCGGCGACCGCCACGGGGCGCGGGCCGGCGAGCTGAGCATGGGGGGCGGTGCCGTCTTCCGAGGCCAGCGCGCGGCCGCCGAGGATGCCGTTGGAGCCGCCGGAATTCTTCATCTGGATGATGGTGGGGGTGAAATAGTCGGCGATGCCCTTGCGCTGGTCCTCGTTGGTGGCGCCGATGATCCAGAGCAGCATGAAGAAGGCCATCATCGCCGTGACGAAATCGGCATAGGCGATCTTCCAGGCGCCGCCGTGATGGGCGTGGGCGTGGCCCTTGCGCTTGCGGTAGACGACTTCGGGCTCGATGTGGAGTTCGGGTTTCATCTGTTTTGCCGCTTCGCGGGGGCGGCACCGGCCCGCACCCCCACCCGGCCACCCAACAGGATAGCCGGTAGTGGTTGGCCGGGTGGGGGTGCGGGCCGGTGCCGAGCGTCAGGGCAGGGGGCAGGTTTCATCGGGCGGTGCGCAGGCCGTCGAAGACTTCGGCGAAGCTGGGCTGGTTGGCGGGATCGATGGCGGTGCGGGCGGCCTCGATGACCAGCGGCTGGGGCTGGCCTTTCAGCGAGGCGACGATGACGCGGCGGATGATCAGGTAGATCTCGGCGTCGGCGTCGATGACATTGCGCAGCCGGGCGGCCATCGGGCCGACGATGCCATAGGAGAGCAGCACGCCGAGGAAGGTGCCGACCAGCGCCGAGCCGATCATGCCGCCGAGGATGGCGGGGGGCTGGTCGATGCTGCCCATGGTCTTGATGACGCCGAGCACGGCGGCGACGATGCCGAGCGCGGGCAGCGCGTCCGACATGGTAGTCAGGCGGTCGACGGGCTTGAGGGCGGCGGCGTGGTGCGTTTCCAGCGCGGTCTCGATGACGTCGTCGACGGCCTGGGGGGAGAGGGTGCCGGTGCTGACCACAAGGAGCCGCATCGAATCGCAGAGCAGGTGGAGGAAGAAGGGGTCTTTCAGGAACTGGGGGTAGTCGGCGAACAGGCTGGAGGTCTTCGGGTCCTCGATATGGGGTTCGACGGCGACGGCGCCGTCGGTGCGGAACAGCTTCATCAGGCGGGCGGTGAGGAAGATGGCGGCGCTGTAATCGGGCTTCTTGTACTTCGGGCCCTTGATGACGAGGCCGAGGCCAGCGCCCATCTGCTTGATGCCGCGGATATCGGTGGCGACGAGCGTGGCGCCGGCGGCAGCGCCGCCGATGATCAGCATTTCCAGCGGAAGTGCCTTGGCGATCACCAGCAGGTTGCCGCCGGCCAACGCAAAGCCACCGAATACCATCACAAGCAACACAGCGAGGCCGACGAGCGATATCATGGATGGTCTGCAGGCTCCCTCGGCAGCGCCACCGGCTCTGGTGGCACTGGAGGGGGTTTACGGCGCGCGGGGGGAATGGGTTAGGCGGGGCAGGGTTAAGATGGGTTAACGAAGCTGGTCCCAGAGGCTGTTCGAACTGGTGCGGACGAAGCTGGCCTGGGCGGCTTCGAGGACGGTGAGCAGGCGCTGGAGGGTGGCGACGGCCTCGATCATGTCGAGGTCTTCGAGGCGGCTGAGCTCGGAGGATGCGGAGAGCTTCTGGCTGGCGAGGCGATCGGATTCGGACTCGAGGCGGGCGCCGCGGGCGCCGACGAGGGCCTGGGAATCGGCGAGCTGGCTGGCGTGCGCCTGCATTTCGGTGAGGCGGCGGGCCAGCGCCTCGGCGCGCAGCGTCGGGTCGGGCTCGGTGAGGGCGGCTTCGAGGCCGGCGAAGCTGGCGAAGAGATCGGACGTGCCGAGCGGGTTTTCGGGGGTGGGGGGTGTGGTGCGGCCGAAGGCTTCCGGGCCGGTGACGCCGCCGGGGATGAGGGCGCCGCCGGCGAGGACGGCGGGGGGTGTGCCGTCGCCCTGCCATTGGAGGGTGCCGTCGGCATCCGGGGCATAGGCGGGGCCGGGGCTGCGGGCGCCGCCGAACAGGGCGTCGCCGTCTGCGGTGCGGGTTTCGGCGAGGCCGGCAAAGCTGGCGGCGAGCTCGGCGACTTCGCCCGCCAGGATAGCGCGGTCATCGGCGTTCAGGGTGGCATTGCTGCCGGCGAGCGCGAGTTCGGCGGCGCGCTGGACGAGATTGTTGATGCTGCCGAGCGTGATGTCGGTGGTGCGCAGCCGGGCGCTGGCGGCGTCGATGGCGCGCGCGGTGGCGGCGTCGGCGGCCTGGGCGCGGCGGAGCACGGCGGCGCGGGTGAAGGCGACCGGATCGTCGGCGGGGGTGTTGACGCGCTTGCTGGTGGATATCTGCGCCTGCAGCTGGTCGACGCGGGCGGAGAGCGCGGTCAGCCGCGAGACGCTGGCGCCGTGGGCGGCGCGGGTGTTGATAGCAACCGGCGGGGCGGGGGCGAGGCTCATCCGGCGACGCCGAGGATGGTGTCGAACAGGTCGCGCGCCGCGGCGATGACCTGGGCGTTGGCGCGGTAGGCGAGCTGGAGGCGGGTCAGCTCGGCGGCCTCGCGGTCGAGGTCGACGCCGGAGACGGCATCGGTGGCGCGGGCGGCATCGTTGGCGACGGCGAGGGTGGCGTCGGCGAGGCGCTCGGTTTCGGCGAGGCGGGTGCCCAGCGTGGCGACGGCGGCGTCGTGGCTGGCCTCCAGCGTGCCGGACGGGCCGGTGCGGGCGCGGACATTTGCCAGCGCCAGCATGTTGCGGTTGTCGGTGCTGCCGGCGCCGGTGGGCAGCAGGCGGAAACGGTCCCCGACTTGGGCGCCGGCGCTGAGGCTGAAGGCGAAGCCATCGCCTTCCAGCCGCTCGCCGGGGACGAAGGACAGGCTGGTCACCAGGGCGTCGGTGGCGGGATCGATGATGTCGACGACGCCCGGCGCCGAGATGATCAGGCTGAGCGGCGGCGGCGCGGCGAAGGCGGCGGCGGCGGGGTCGATCTCGACCGTGAGGCGGGCGTCGCCGAGGTTGAGGACGTCGGCATCGGTGGTGAAGCGGGCGGCGACGGCAACGCGGTCCGGGGTCAGCGGGCGCAGCGACAGGCCTTCGGCGCCGGCCTCGATGGCCAGCGTCCACTGGTCGCCGGGGCGGGCGCCGGCGCCGGGGCGCAGCGTGATGCCATCGAGGACCAGCGGGGTCGGGTCGGTGAGGCTGGCGTTGGTGACGCTGGCGGTGCCGTCCAGCCGGGCCAGGGTGAAGCCGGTGGCCTCGGCGATCAGCCGGTAGCCGGCGGGGGCGAGGGTGGCACCGTCGGCGAGGGTGAAATCGATGGCCGCGGTGCCGGCGTTGGCGAGGCCGGGGGTGACGGCGAGTGTTTCGGTCGTGAACAGCGGCTGGCCGGGGGCGCCGGTGGCGTCGGTGCCCTGCTGGTGCCAGGCGTTGACGTCGGCGGCGAAGCGTGTGGCCAGCGTGTCGAGGCTGGTGCGCTGGGCGGCGACATCGCGGCTGGCCTCGAGCAGGCCGGCGAGCGAGCCGGAGGCGGGGAGGCGGACGGTCTCGGCGCGGTGGGTGGGATCGAGGATCAGCTCGGCGCCGGACGGGCCGTTGCGGGCGCCGACGCGGACGGCGGCGCCGAACGCCGGCACCAGCAGCGGCGCCGCGGCGCCGGTGCCTAGGCGGATGGTCACGGCGCCGCGTTCTCCCTCGGTGACGCTGATGCGGATGCGGGCGGCGAGGTCGGCGAGCAGGGAGTCGCGCTCGTCGAGCAGGCCGAGGCTGGGGGCGCTGCCGGCGCCGGTGCGGCGCAGCTCCTCGTTGACGCGGGCGAGCGCGCTGGTCAGCGCATTGATCTCTTCGCCGGTGGCGGCGATGGCGGTGTCGAGGTCGGTGGCGAGCGTGGTCAGGCTGGCGCCGAGCGTGCGAATGCTGGCGGCGGCCTGATCGGCGCGATCGAGGAAGATGGCGCGGGCCGCCGTGGAGGTGGGGGCGCTGGCGAGATCGGTGGCGGCATCGAAGAAGCCGGACAGCCGGGCATCGAGGCCGGCGCCGGTGAGGCTGGTCTGCAGCCGGCCCAGCCAGTCGGCACGGGCGGCGAGGCGGGCGTGATCGCCGGCGGCAACGCGGGCGCTGCTGGTCTTGAGTGCATCGCCGGCGCGGACCATGGCGGTGGCGGTGACGCCGTCCCCGGCGATCGGCACGCGCTGGAGAATGCTGCCCTTGCCGGCCGGGCCGGCGACGAGGGTGACGCTGCGCCGGCTGAAGCCGGGCGTGTCGGCGTTGGCGACATTGTCTCCGGTCGCCGACAGCGCCGCCTGATAGGCGCGGACGCCGGAGATGCCGATGGTCAGGATGTCGGTCATCGCGGGTCCTCCTTCAGCAGCCGGGCGATGCCGAGCGGCGCGGCGCGGGCGATCAGCTCGGCGCGGGTGCGGTCGATCTGCTCATGGACGATGTCCTGCCCGGCCAGCAGGTCGCCGCCGCCGGTCAGCGGGTTGTCGCTGCCGGCGAGGCTGGCCTTGCGGCTGCTGGCCAGCAATTGCTCGACGATCATCGCCTCGAAACGCCGGGCGGTGGCGTCGATGTCCGGCTGGCTCTCGACTCTGGCCAGCGGCATCGGCCAGCCGGGGCGCTGGAGCGCCAGCTCGCGCTGGATGGGAAGCGGCATCGGCCCCAGCCGGGGCAGCGGAAGCTCGCTCATATGACGATCAGCTCGGCGCGGAGCGCGCCGGCTGCCTTGAGCGCTTCGAGGATGGCGACGAGATCGCCGGGGGCGGCGCCGAGCGTGTTGACCGCGTCGACGAGTTCCGAGAGCTTGACCCCCGGTGCGAACAGCGCCATCCGCCCCGGCGCCTCGGCGGCATCGACGGTCGACTGCTGGGTGACGACGGTCTGGCCGCGGCCGAAGGCGCCGGGCTGGCTGGCCTGCTGATTCTCGGTGATCCGCACGGTCAGGCTGCCATGGGCGACGGCGGCCGGCATGATGCGGACATCGCCGCCGATGACGACGGTGCCGGTGCGGGCGTTGATGATGACGCGGGCCGCCGGCGACGCCGGGGTGATCTCCAGGCTGTCGATGCGGCCGGCCAGGGCGATGCGGTTGGCCAGCGACCGCGGCGCGCCGATGCGAATGCTGGCGGCGTCCTCGGCCTGGGCGATGGCATTGCCCTCCATGGCGTTGATCGCCTGGGCGACCATGCGCGCGGTGGTGAAATCCGGGTCGGTGAGGCTGAGCAGCAGGTCCTCGGCGGTGGCGAAGGGCGAGGGGACGGCGCGTTCGACGGCGGCGCCGCCGGGGATGCGGCCCGAGCTGGGGGTGCCGACGACGATCTTCGAGCCGTCCTTGCCCTCGGCTCCGAAGCCGCCGACGGCGAGATTGCCCTGCGCCAGCGCATAGACCTCGCCGTCCGCACCCACCAGCGGGGCGAGCAGCAGCGTACCACCGCGCAGCGACTTGGCCTGGCCGATCGCGGACACGGTGACATCGAGCCGCTGGCCGGGGCGGGCAAAGGCCGGCAGCTCGGCGGTGACCATGACGGCGGCGGCGTTCTTCAGCTGGGGGTTGATCCCCGGCGGCAGGGTGACGCCGAGTCGGGCGGTGGCCGAAACCAGCGACTGGACGGTGAACTGGAGGTTCTGGTCCCCGGTGCCGGACAGGCCGACAACGATGCCATAGCCGGTCAGCGCGTTCGAGCGCACGCCCTGCCAGCGGGCGATGTCCTTCAGCCGCTCGGCGCGGGCCGGGGCGGGCAGGAAGACGAGGGCACCGAGGCCGAGCAGCACCAGCGTGGACAGCCGGTGCAGCAGCACCAGCCGGCGCAGCGCCCAGCCGAGACGGTGCAGCGCCAGCATCGGCGGGCGCGGATGGCGCAGCGTCGGATATCTCATAGCGGCGACACCTTGGCGAAGAAGCGGGCCAGCCAGCCCTGCCGCGACTGATCGGCGATCTGGCCGGTGCCGGCGTAGCGGATGCGGGCGTCCGCCACGCGCGTGCTGGGGACGCTGTTGTCCGGCCCGAGATCGTCGATGCGGACCAGGCCGGTGAGCTGCACCTGCTCTTCGCCGCGGTTGAGCGTCAGCCGCTTTTCGCCGGCAATGCGCAGCACGCCGCCGGGCAGCACCTCGGCGACGGTGACGGTGATGTCCCCGATCAGCTGGTTGTTCTGGGCGGCGGTGCCGCTGCCGGTGAAGCTCTGGGCGCCGCCGCCCTGCAGCAGGCCGGGGGGCACGAAGCTGAACGGCGGCGCATCGGGCAGGCGGATCTGGTTGTCGCTGTCCCGCGTGCTGCCGGCCGAGGCCGATTTGGTTGCCTGGGTGCGCTCGACGAGGCGGATGGTCAGCAGATCGCCGACGCGGCTGGCGCGGCGGTCCGCCACCAGCCCGACATAGCGGCTGGGGTGATAGAGGCTGCCGGTGGCGGTGGCGCCCGGGGAGGGCAGCGGCGGGGTGAGCGGCGGCGCGGGCAACGGCAGGGTGGCGGCGATGCCCTTGCGGCGGCCGAAGCCTTCGTCGGCAAAGCGGCCACCGCAGGCGGCCAGGAGGAGAGCGGCTGCTGCCAGGATGAAGGGCAGCGGTCGCGGCAGAGCCGCGCCCCGACGTCGGACGGATTCGGCCGGCAAAGGGCCGGCCGCTCCGCCGGCCGGGCTTGCGCCTCTCTTGCCGCAGCTGCGCTGCGGCGCGGGGCGATGCGCCTTATACACTCTGCGTAACATACCGGCTCATCTCGTCAGCCGCGCTGATCACCTTGGAATTAATCTCATAGGCCCGCTGGGTCTCGATCATCTCGACCAGCTCCTGGACCGTGCTGACGTTCGAGCCTTCGAGCGCGCCCTGGCGGAGCTGGCCGGCACCGTCCTGGCCGGGTGTGCCCTGCTGCGGGGCGCCCGAGGCCGCCGTCTCGACATAGAGATTGTCGCCGCGTGGCAGCAGGCCGGCGGGGTTGAGGAAGCGGGTGAGCTGGATCTGGCCGGCCTCGACCGGGGCGACCTGGCCGGCGATGGTCACCGAGACGGTGCCATCGGGCGCGATGGTGAT
>NZ_JBIMKZ010000078.1:0-14754 GCF_051860865.1 Polymorphobacter sp.
CCCCCCCCCCCCGCCGGAGGCATTCTTTTACCGCCGGAGGCATCTTTTTACCGCCGGAGGCATATCTTGCAGCTAGATCAGCCACAGCGCCTGCAGCTCGCGGACCATGAAGACCGGCAGGTCGTCTCCGCTGCCTGCCCCATCGAGGTCGGGCGGGGCGTCGGCGGGGTCGAGGTAGCGCCAGCCCTGATGGGCGCGGCGGGGCTGGGGCTGTACCGGCACCGGGCCTGGGACCAGCCCGATCCGGCATTTCGGCCCCCAGGCGGTGTCGGCCATGGCGAAGGACAGGATGGTCTGGCGGGCGACCAGCCGGTGCTTGATGATCCAGAAGATCGAGCCACCGATCAGTTCCTCGGCGCGCTTGGGCATGAAGCGGGTGAGCGCCGCGCCGCCCTGCGCCGCCTGATGCCGGCCGATCTCCGAAATGTCCGCGCAGCCCACCGCCACCTTGGTCAGGTGCAGCATCAGCCGAGGTGTGACACCCCGACGAGCGTTGCCAGCCCGAGGAAGGCGAAGAACCCCATCGAATCGGTGATCATCGTCACGAACACCGAGGACGCCACCGCAGGGTCGGCCTCCAGCCGCTCCAACGTCACCGGCACCAGCACGCCGGCCAGCCCCGAGATGACGATATTGAACAGCATCGCCATGGCGATCACCGTGCCGAGCAGCGCGTTGCCGAAGAACAGCGCCGTGCCGGTGCCCATCAGCGCGGCGATGGTCAGCCCGTTGAGCACGGCGACGCGGATCTCGCGGCCGATGGTGCGCCGGGTATTGGCCTCGGTCAGTTGGTTGGTGGCCAGCGCGCGCACCGTTACCGCCATGGTCTGGTTGCCGGCATTGCCGCCGACGCTGGCCACGATCGGGGACAGCGCCGCCAACGCCACCAACTGCTCTATGGTGCCGGCAAAGGCGCCGATCACCGAGGCCGAGATGATGCCGGTGCCGAGGTTGGTCACCAGCCAGCGCGAGCGGGTCAGATAGGTGCTGAATACCGGCTCGTTGATATCGCCATCACCGGCGCCGGACAGCTTCAGCACATCTTCACCGGCTTCCTGCTGGATGATGTGGACGATGTCATCGACGGTTATGACACCGGCCAGCCGGCCCTGGCCGTCGACGACCGCGGCCGAGATCAGCCCGTATTTCTGGAAGATCAGCGCCACTTCCTCCTGGTCCATATCGACCGGGATCAGCGTCTGCTCGCGCTGCATGATGTCGGAGACGGAGGTCTCGGGCGGCGTCGTCAGCAGCCAGGACAGGCGCATCGTCCCTGCCGGCTTGCGCGCCGCGTCGATGACGAAAATCTCCCAGAAATCGGTCGCCGGGTCGGTGCTAGCGCGGACATGGGCGATGACATCGGCGACGGTCATCGTCTCGGCCACCGCCACCAGCTCGCGCTGCATCAACCGGCCGGCCGATTCCTCCGGATAATTGAGCGCCGCCTCGATATCGGCGCGGTCGGCAGGGGCCAGCGCATCGAGCACCTCGCGCTGCTCGTCCGCCTCCATGTCCTCGATGATCGCCACGGCATCGTCGGTATCGAGCCGGGTCATCACATCGGCGACCTCGACCGCGCTCATGTCCGCCAGCACGTCGTCGCGGACATAGTCATCGAGCTCGGCGATCACCGCCGCATCGAGTGCCTCGCCGATCGCCGTGGCCAGCGGCCCGCGCGTATCCTCCGGCACCAGCGCGAACAGATCGGCGATATCTGCCGGGTGCAGCGGGGCCACCAGCGCGCGCACCGCCTCGATATCCTCGGCGCCCAGCGCCGCATTGACCGAATCGACATAGGCACGGCTCAGCCGACCCTCCTCAAGGGCCTCGCGCGGGGTCTCCGCATAGGGCTGGGCAATCGGATCGACCATGGCCACCGCTTACCCCGATGCCGCGCCCGGCGCCACAGCCGCTTGCCGTCCGTATCTGCGACGATATCCTGCAGGCGGGGAGATGAGGCGATGGCAATGCTGGTCGTGGTGCTGCTGTTCGGCACAACCGTTATGCTCGGCGGCTACATGGCCTGGCAATATTGGTGCGGCGTTCGTGCCGCCAAGGCGATGAGTGCCGCCCATCTGCTGCTTGCCGCCGCCGGCCTCGAAGGGCTCGCGCTGCTGCTGCGCGGCGCTCCGGACGGCACCCGCGCGCCGGGCGGCGACTGGAGCACCATCGCCGGCCTCGGCCTCGCCGCCGCCTTCCTCACCGGCCTGCTGGTGCCACTGATCGCCAAGCCCAAACCCGCTGCCGCCGGCAATTTGATCATCGCCCACGCCAGCATCGCCACGATCGCCTTCTGCGCGCGGATGTGGTGGCTGATGCGGGGGTGAAGTGGCCTCCGGCGGTGAGAGAAGTGCCTCCGGCGGCTGGGGCCGCAGGCCCCAGACCCCGATAATTGGGCCTCCGCACAGCGACGGCAGACGGTGCTGCGGAGTTACTCAAATGATAGGGGTCTGGGGCCTGCGGCCCCAGCCGCCGGAGGCATTTTCTCTCACCGCCGGAGGCTGCTTCCTATAACCCCCGGGGCCGCCCCATTGCTTCCAGCCGGCGCCGCAGCAGGGCCACTTCGCGGTTGCCTTCGCGGCTGTCGCTGCGGCTGGCGATCAGGCGCTCGGCTTCGGCGGCGATGTCTTCGAGGGTGTCGACGAGGGTTTCGAGCGTGGCGGTGCGGGTGGCGCCTTGCTGGCTGGCGGCTTCGGCCAGGGCGCTATCGATGGCGGCGGGGACGTGTTTGCGGATGACGCTGGCGAGTTCGCCGGGGTCGGCGGGCGGGTTGGGGCTGGCGCTGGCGGCGAGCAGCCGGGCGGCGCTGCGCCGGGCGACGGCGATGCGCGCGGCCTGGTCAGTGGCGGCGCGGCCGAGTGCATCCCAGGCGGCGGCGCCGGGCAGCTGGGCGGGGTTGGCGCGCTGCCAGAAGCGTCGGCGGTCGGTGGCGGCGGGGAGGGCGGTGGCGGGGGCGGGGGCCAGCCGGCCGAGCAGCCAGACCGAGGGAAAGGCGAGGATGAGGGTGAACAGCGCCGACAGCCCGGCCTGCGCGGCCGAGCCGGTGCCGGCGACCGTGCCGAGCAGCACGCCGAGCGCCAGGGCCAGACAGAGCCCGGCGACGACCTGGGCGAAGGCCGAGCCGAGCAGTGCCAGCCGGTTGCGGTTGGCATAAAGCAGGCCGAGGCCGATGAGGATGATCAGCAGATACATGAGCATGATTTAGGGTGTGGAGGCCCCGGGCGCCAGCGCCGGCCGGTCGAGAAAGTGCCGCAGCGCCAGCCAGCGCGCGCGCTTGGCCTCGAAATTGATGGCGGCATAGGCCGGGCTGCTCGAGGGTAGTGGCAGCATAGAGATGGCTGATCCTGCCAGCTGCGCGGTGCCGAGGCGGTAGGCGGCGGCGCCGTTGAAGCCGATGGCGGCGAGGGCGGGCAGGGAGGCGACCAGCGCCGCCAGCGGGTTGGCTTCGGGTGCGCGGATGGCGCTGTCCAGGCTGCCGGCGCGCGCGGCCGAGCCGATAACGTCCCACAGCCCGATGCCGGCGCCGGTCAGCGCCGCCAGCCGCGCCGGATAGGCGAGGGCGGTGAGGTCAGTGTCGAGCACCGCCCCGATCAGTCGCCAGAACTGGTTCTGCGGATGGCCATAATATTGCGCCCGGGCCAGCGACACTTGTCCCGGCAGGCTGCCGAGCAGCAGCACCCGCGTGTCGGCCCCCAGCACGGCCGGAAAGGAGGCGACGCGGGCGGGGGCAGGGGGCTGTTTCGGTCTGTCCATGCCCTGGCCGATCTGGTAGCAGGCGAAGGACACATGGGTCATCGGCATGGCAGGCGCCGCGCCATGATCATGCTCCGACGACGTGAGGCTCGGTCTCGAGACTATTCGGTCCGGCATCGCCGGAACAAGAGGGAATATAGTGGTTACCCGGATCAACACGCCCAATGGCATCGCCGTCGATGTGCCGGACACCGACGATGAGGATATCTCTCCCAAGTTCGGCCTGGACCAGCTGGACGCGGCGCTCGCCTATTACCGGGCCGAGGGCTATGTCGTCTTCCGCCGGCTGATCGCTGCCGAGGATTGCGATGCCATCCGCGCGCTGTGGGAGGCGGAGGTCAAGCCGTTCGGCGGTGCCATCTACCGCCAGGCGACGGCAAAGGCGGAGCGGCATGTCACCAACCGCAACGGCTGGATCATGAACCCGATCCTCAATTTGCAGAGCGTCGATCCGCGGCGTTTTCCGACGTTTCGCCAGTTTGCCGTCGACCGGATCCTGACGAGTGCGGCGCTGAAGACGGTGGCGCGGCATTTCCTCGGCGATAATCCCAAGATCGTCCAGTCGATGTATTTCGAGGGCAATTCGGCGACTTGGGAGCATCAGGACAGCTATTATCTCGATTCCGAGAATATCGGCACGATGACCGCGGCCTGGATCGCCATCGAGGACATCGCCGCCACCGCCGGGCGCTTCTTCATATGCCCGAAATCGCACAAGATCGATCTTGGCGAGCAGGACATCTACAACAATATCGCCGACAACCATGATGTCTACATCGGCAAGGTCGTCGACGAGATTCGCGCCCGCCAGATGGAGATCAGGGCGCCGAAGCTGGACAAGGGCGATGTGCTGTTCTGGAATGCCTGGACGATCCATGGCTCGTTGGCCAGCCAGGACGAGCATCGCTCGCGCAGCTCCATCACCTGCCACATGATCCCGGCGCGCGACCGGTTCCTGCAGCTTCAGACAAGGGTGCTGGAGCTGCAGACCGATGTGGTCAACGACGTTCATGTCTTCCGACCCAAGGACCAGCAGAGCCCGGCCAACCGCGCCGTGCTCTGGGCCGAGAGCAACTTCCCCGGCCCTTTTTACTGGCTCAAGAAAAAGGCGGTTAAGGCCGCGATCCGCGCCAAGCAGCGCTGACGGTCAACGCGCCGGCAGCAGCAGCGAGCCATCGCCATAGCTGTAGAAGCGATAGTCGCGCGCGATCGCATGGGCATAGGCGGCGCGCATCACGTCGAGCCCCATCAGCGCGCTGACCAGCATGAACAGCGTCGATTTCGGCAGGTGGAAGTTGGTGACCAGGCCATTAATCGCCTGGAAGCGGTAGCCCGGCGTGATGAAGATGTCGGTATCGCCGCTGAACGCCTCGATACGGCCGCCGCGGGCGGCGCTTTCGAGCAGCCGCAGCGAGGTGGTACCGACCGGGATCAGCCGGTTGCCCCGGTCCCGCACGGCGTTCAGCCGTGCTGCGGTGGCGGCGTCGATCTCGCCCCATTCGCTGTGCATCCGGTGCTCGTCGACCCGCTCGGCCTTGACCGGCAGGAAGGTGCCGGCGCCGACATGCAGCGTCAGCGTCTCGCGGCCGATGCCGCGCGCTGCCAGCGCCGCCCAGAGTTCGGGCGTGAAGTGCAGCCCGGCGGTCGGCGCCGCCACCGCCCCGTCCTTTTCGGCATGGAGCGTCTGGTAATCCTGCGCGTCCTGCGCGTCGGTCGGCCGCTTGCCGGCGATATAGGGCGGCAGCGGCATCGTGCCGGCCGCCGCCAGCGCCGGTTCCAGCGGGCCGTCGCAGGCGAAGTCCCAGAGGATGGCGCCGTCGTCGCCGCGCGCCGCGACCCGGCCCTCCAGCCCCGCCCCGAAGGCCACCACATCGTCGATCTTCAGTCGCCGGGCGTTCTTCACGAACGCCCACCATTGCTTCAGCCCTTCGCGCTTATGCAGCGTCACCCCGATCCGCGCCGCCCCGCGCCAGCCGTGGAGCTGCGCCGGAATCACCCTGGTATCGTTGACGACCAGCACATCGCCGGGCGCCAGAAGCTCGGGCAGGTCGCGGAACGTCCGGTCGGCCAGGGCCGCGCCCTGCACCGCGAGCAGCCGCGCCGCATCGCGCGGCGACACCGGCCGCAGCGCAATCCGCTCGGGCGGCAGATCGAAATCGAAGTCGCTGACCAGCATGGGGAACCGTCTAGCAGCGCGGCCCCAGAATTGAAGGCTGTATCGATCCCGCGGGCCGTGTCGTAAAAATGTCTTAATCCCCCATCTAGGCAAGCCCGTTCATCTTCACTATCGTCACTCCTGCAAGTCGGGGCAAAGGCGAGCATCGGTGGATCGACAGTGGCTGCGGATCACGTTCGGCATGCTTGTCTTCGTGTGTGCGCCGGTTTTGGCTGAAACTTCGCTGCCGCGAAATGAAATTATCCCCGTGATTCCGGCCGCAAAAGTAAACGCCAAGACATTCGGTCCGGATAATTCGATTCTCTTTTTTGCCGTCATCAATCTGGTACAACTGGCCACCGTCGACATGATTGCGGTATCATGAGTCGGCGCGGCGCGTGCGTGATTTTGATGGTCGCGCTGGCGGCGCTTGCGCCGCTTCAGGCGGAGACCGGGCCCATGGCTGCCGCAGCACGGGTGATCCCCGCCGGCACGCCGGTCATGCTCCAGGTCGACGTCCCGCTGTCTTCCAAGACCGCGCGGCGTGGCGACCGTTTCCCGCTGACCTCGCTGTCGGACATCGTCGTCGACGGCCAGGTGGTGGTGCCGCGCGGCGCCCATGGCGAAGGCCAGGTCGTGCACAGCGCCGGCACCGGCTTCGGCGGCCGGCCGGGCGAGCTGCTGCTGGCGGCGCGGCATCTGATGGTCGGCGGCGTCCCGCTCAAGCTGCTGGGGTTCCGAATCGGCAAGGCCGGGGCGAACAACACCGCCGAGGCGCTGGTCGCCACCAATGTAGTGCCGCTCGCCGGGCTGCTGGTCACCGGGTCCAGCGCGCTGGTTTCGGCCGGGCAGATCGGCACGGCGAAGACCGCCGAGGCCTTCGTCATCCCTGAGACCCGGCCGGACAGTCCGACAGATGTGGTTCACAACGAGGAGCACGACCAATGACACCGATGCGTCATGCCATGCTGGCATGTCTGATGATGACGGCGCCGCTCTCGGCGGTGCAGGCCGCCGACAAGGGCAATCCGGTGCCCGCAACGCTGCCGGCCCCGCCGGACGGGCAGGGCCAGATCGTGTTCTGGCGGTCGGGGACGGTGGTGGGCGGCGCCATGGGCTGCGGCGTCAATATCGGTACGGAACGCATCAGCGCACTGGGCGCCGGCAAGTATTTTGTCCTCAACCTCGCCCCCGGTGCCTATGAATTCAACGCCAAGAGCGAGGCCAAGGATGTCCTCAACCTCGAGGTCGATCCCGGCGAGACCAGCTATGTCAAATGCACGATCCGCATGGGCGTGATGTCCGGCCGTCCGAACCTGTCGCCGTCGAGCGCCGAGGAGTTCGGCACCAAGCGCGACAGCCTGAAATATGTCGACAGCGACGACATCGGGCCGAAGGTGCTGCCCGATCCCGGCAAGGCGAGCTGAGATCCGGCGCTGAAAGATCCGGCGGCGCGGTCAGGCCTTCTGCCGCGCCGCCGCGATCTGCTCGGCGGTCTGCATCAGCAGGTCGAGGTCGTCGGGGTCTATGTCGAAGGTCTCGCCCAGGTCCGCCAGCGCGGCGTCGATGTCGCGGCGGTGGAGGCCGGGCGCATAGGTCGGCGGCGTAGCCGGGTTGGCGGCCGGGCGGTGCGGATAGGAGCGGCCGGAGACGCGGTGGAACAGCCATCCCGCCGCCAGCAGCGCCGCCGCATTGGCCGCCACCGGCGCCACGAACCAATAGCCGGCCTCGATCACCACCGGCCCGCCGACCACCGCCAGCAGCGCCGCCGCGCCGCCCGGCGGATGCAGGCAGCGGCATAGCGACATTACCAGCACCGCGCATCCGACCGCGACACCGGCCGACAGCGCCGAGACGCCGAGGAACTGCACGACCGTGACGCCGACGGCGGCCGAGATGACATTGCCGCCGATCACCGCCCAGGGCTGGGCCAACGGGCTGGCCGGCACGGCGAAGATCAGCACGGCGCTGGCCCCCATCGGGGCCACCAGCAGCGCCATCGATGGCAAATCTGTCTGATCGAGCGGCAGCGACGCGCAGAGCAGCCCGGCGGCGGCGATGCCGAGCATGGCGCCCAGCGCTGCGAGCAGGCGCGGCCCCGGTCGTGCCCCGGCCAGCACCATCCTGAACCCCGTCATGCCGCCGTCCTTCCGCGCCGAACCGGGGTCGCCGCGCGGTGCGTTACTGGCCGATGCCGGGCGTCACCGTCGCCAGCGGCGTTGTTGCCGGGGTCTCGACTGGCTTGGGCAGCGCGGCGAAATCGGGCGGCGGCAGATTGTCCGAGCCGAGCGAGGCCTTGAGGATACGGCTCGGGTTCTCGGGCGGCTCGCCGCGCGCGATCGCGTCGACCCATTGCATGCCCGAAATCACCCGGCCCCAGATCGTGTAGTTGCGGTCCAGCTTCATCACCGGCTGGAAGACGATGTAGAACTGGCTGTTGGCGCTGTTCTTGTCCTGGGCGCGCGCCATGGCGACGGCGCCGCGGACATGGGGCAGGTCGTTGAATTCCTCTTCCATGTCGGGAAGTTCGGAGCCGCCGGTGCCGGTACCGGTCGGGTCGCCGCCCTGCGCCATGAACCCCTCGATCACCCGGTGGAACACCGTGCCATCATAAAAGCCCTGCTTGACCAGCGTCTTGATCCGCTCGGCATGCTTGGGCGCGACATCCTCGCGCATCAGGATACGCACCCGGCCGCCGGTCGACAGGTCGAGCACCAGCACATCATCCTCGTCGATGGTGGTCAGGCTGCCGCGAAGCTTGGACGGCGCGGCCATCTTCGGCAGCTTGGGCGGCGCCCGCAGGTCCTTCTCGCTCGGCTTCTGGGCCATGGCGGGAAGCGACAGGAACAAGCCGGCGGCCAGCGCCAGCAGCAGCGTGATCAGCCCTGAAACGCGAGACCCTGAAACACGAAAAGACCCTGCAACAGCCATGTTCTCAATCGCCCTTTCGGCCCGTCTCGTCGACCCGGGCGATGACATCGGCTGCCACCGCGGGGCTGACGAATTTGCTGATGTCGCCACCATAGAGCGCGATTTCCTTGACCAGACGTGAAGCGATCGGCTGCAACGCCACATCGGCCATCAGGAACACCGTCTCGATGCTGTTATTGAGCTGCTGGTTCATCCCGGCCATCTGGAATTCATACTCGAAATCTGCAACCGCCCGAAGCCCCCGGATGATCATCGAGGCGCCCTGGCGCTCGGCGAACTTCATCAGCAGCGCATCGAACTCGACGACGCTGACATTGGCGATATCGGCTGTCTCCCGGCCGATATGGGCCTTGCGTTCGGCCAGGCTGAACATCGGCGACTTGGACGGGTTGGTCGCCACGCCGATCACCAGCCGGTCGACCAGCTTGGCGCCGCGCCGGATGATGTCCATGTGCCCGAGGGTGACGGGATCGAAAGTGCCGGGATAGACGCCGATCCGCATGGCCGCGCCGGTCAGCGATCGCGCTCGATGGCGAAGCGGGCGATGGCGCGCAGTAGGTCGGCCTCCTCGCCGAAGCTCGCCAGATGCTCGATCGCCTGGTCGATCAGCATCCGCGCCTGGGTGCGGGCGCGCTCGACGCCGAGCAGCGACACGAAGGTCGCCTTGCCGGCGGCCTCGTCCTTGCGCAGTGCCTTGCCGGCCTTTTCGGCCGAGCCTTCGACATCGAGCAGATCGTCGGCTATCTGGAAGGCGAGCCCGAGATCGCGGGCATAGCCGTGCAGCGGTGTCCGCTGGCTGTCGGGAATCCGCCCCATGATCGCGCCCGCTTCCAGGCAGAAGCCGATCAGCGCGCCGGTCTTCAGCTGCTGGAGGCGGGTGACCCCGATGATGTCGTACAGTTCATGCTCGGCCACCAGGTCCATCATCTGGCCGCCGGCCATGCCGGCCGGGCCGGAGGCCGTCGCCAGCGCAGTGATCAGCTCGAGCCGGGCGAATGGGTCCTCGTGCGTTGCCTCGTCGGCCAGCACCTCGAAGGCCAGCGCGTGCAGCGAATCGCCGGCCAGCACGGCGGTGGCCTCGTCGAAGGCCTTGTGGACCGTCGGCTTGCCGCGCCGCATATCGTCATCGTCCATGCACGGCAGGTCGTCATGGATCAGGCTGTAGACATGGATGCACTCGATGGCGATCGCTACCCGCAGTGCCCGCTCGCGGTCGACATGGAACAGGTCGCACGCCGCCACCACCAGCAGCGGCCGCATCCGCTTGCCGCCGCCGATCGCCGCGTGGCGCATCGCCTCGTAGAGCCGAGCGCGGCTGTCCTCGGGCACCGGGATCAGCCGGTCGAAGCGCTGGTCGATGGCCTTGCCGATGGCATCGAGCGCCGGCTTCAGGCTTTGCGAGTGCGATACCATCATTGTCAGGATTGGCCGGCGTCGAAAGGCCGGGTGCCGCCGGCATCGCCGCTGTCGGTCTGCTGGATCGCCTCGATCCGCGCCCCGGCCTGCGCCAGCTTGGCCTCGCAATGCGCCTTCAGCGCCTGGCCCTCGGTGTAGAGCGCGATCGAATCCTCAAGGCTGGCCGTGCCGTTTTCGAGACTCTGCACGATCGTTTCCAATCGCTTCAGGGCATCCTCGAAGCTGAGGGCCGTCACGCTGCTATCGTTCATGCCGGCGTTTCTGGACGGGCCGGCGCATGGGGTCAAGCGCCCGTATTTCAGGCGGTAGCGGCGCGGCGCTTGTCGAGGAACCGGGTTTCCGCCGCGATGATCCCGGCGAACGACGGCCGGGCGTGGTGAAAGGCAGCAAAGTCGCGCAGTTTTGCGTAGCGATCATCGTCGAGCAGGCGGCTGGCATGGCGGACATTGGCGAGCGCACTGGCCACGGCGATGTCGGCCAGCGTCAGCCGGTCGAGCACCAGATACTGGCTGTCGGGGATCTGCGTCTCCAGCCAGTCGAGGATCGGCGGCATCTCCTCGGCCTCGGCCTTGTCGGCGGCCGCCGCGTCGCCCGGCCGCCCGGCCACCAGCGGCAGCACCACGCGGTTGAAGAACATCCGCCGCGCGGTTTCGAACAGGATGGTATCGGCAAATTCGTCGAACCAGATCACCTGGCCGCGCGGCCGCGCCCCGGCCGGGATCAGCGCCGGCTCGGGCTGCAGCGCCTCCAGATACTGGACGATGGCGCTGCTGTCAGCGAGGCTGAAGTCGCCGTGGACGAGTGCCGGCATCTTGCCGAAGGGGCTGGCGGCGCGGAACCCGGGGTCAGGGTCGCCGAGCGCGATCGACTTCATCTCGAACTCGATGCCCTTTTCGCGGGCGAACACCATCACCTTGCGGACGAACGGCGACAGCAGGGCGCCGTAGAGAATGGGCTTGTCCATGGTCATTTCCCCTCGAACCGTGCCGGCCTCTTGTCGAGGAACGCCTGCACGCCCTCGGCAAAGTCCTGCGTCCGCCCCGCCTCGCGCTGGTGGGCGCGCTCCAGCCGCAGCGCGTCGCCCAATGTCGAATCGAGGCAGGCGCGGATGCCCTGGCGGATCAGCGCATGCGCCCGCGTCGGCCCCTGCGCCAGCTTGATCGCCACCGCCCGCGCCTCGGTCGCCAGCGCCTCGTCGTCGACCACTTTGTAGACCAGCCCCCAGTCGAGCGCCTGATCGGCCTTGATCCGCTCGCCGAGCATCATCATCGCCGTTGCCCGCGCCTTGCCGGCGAGCCGCGGCAGCATCCAGGTCGCCCCCACGTCCGGCACCAGGCCGATGTTGATGAACGCCTGCAGCAGATAGGCCGAGCGCCCGGCCAGCACGATGTCGCCGGCCAGCGCGATCGAGCAGCCGGCGCCGGCCGCGGCACCGTTGATCGCGCAGACAACGGGCACCGGCAGCGCCATCAGCCGCTCCAGCAGCGGGTTGAAATGCGATTCGAGCACCTTGCCGGTGTCCGGCGGCCCGTCGCCGGCGGACAGCTCGCCGCCGGCGAGGTCCGCGCCCGAGCTGAACGCCCGGCCGGCGCCGGTGACCAGCAGGCAGCGGCTGGTGCGCTCGTCGCGCACCCGGTCGAGCGCCTGGATCATCTCGGCCACCATCGGCGTGTGCATCGCGTTCAGCTGCGCCGGCCGGTTCAGCGTCAGCGTCGCGACGCCCTCGGCTTCGTCGAACTGGATGAACTCATAGGCCATATGCAAAGTCTCCGTGATGCGCTCAGCGCAGCCTTTCCACCATTTCGGCGAGCGTGACCAGACAGTCCCGGCCCAGCTGCTTCGACCGTTCGGGCGACCAGCCGGCCACCGCGTCGGGCCGGTCGTCATGGTCCTTGAACGGCATTTCCAGCGTCATTGCCAGGCAGCCGAAGCGTTCGGCCACGGCGTTGGTGCTCATCGTCAGATTGGCCTTGCCCGGCGATGACGGCGGATAGCCGATCCGGGTCTGGAAGTCCGGCGTCTGCGCCGCCAGCTGCGCCTTGTAATCATGCAGCAGCGCCAGCTGCCGGTCGGTGATCGAGGGAATCCCTTCGAAGCCGGCAACGAACACCTGCGGAATCGCCTCGTCACCATGCACGTCGAGCATGAAGTTGACGCCGGTGTCGATCATCGCGGCGCGCACATGCAGCACCTCGGGCGACCGCTCGATGCTCGGCGACGCCCATTCGCGGTTGAGATTGACCCCGGCCGCATTGGTCCGCAGATGCCCGCTGCGGCTGCCATCGGGGTTCATGTTCGGCACCAGATGCAGCGTCGCCTTCTCGCGCAGTCGCCGCGCCACCGCATCGTCGCCATCGACCAGCCGTTCGAGCGCGCCCTCCATCCACCATTCTGCCATGCTTTCGCCCGGATGCTGGCGGGCGATGAACCAAAGCTGCAATGGCCCCTCGCCAAGGCTCAGGCAGTCAATCGGCTGTCCCTCCAGGCTGGTGCCGAGCGTCCGCACCGACACGCCGGGCGCCGCACCGATCCGCGCCACCAAATCATGGTGCCGCTCCATCGAATAGGGGGCGAAATAGGCCAGCCATAAGGTGTCGCCCTGCGGCGTTACCGTGATCGTCAGCGTGCCGCCGGCCTCGTCCCTGTCATAGCGCGTCTCGGCCCGCCACCAGTGATGGCGGTCGTTTGAGGCCGCCGCCCGGTATCCGGGCCAGCCGCCCGGATAGGCGCTGGCTTCCAGCCCGGTAATCCGCAGCGTGCAGCGCTGGCCCCGCGCCCCGGACAGCCGGAAATGGAACCACTGGAAGAATTCGCTGTCGCGGTCCTTGCGGATGCGCAGTTCGATATCATCCGGCCCGCCGAGCCGTTCGACGACGATATTGCCCGAATCGAACGCCGCCGAAACCGACAGGCTCACTTCATCGGCACCTTGACCATCTGGCCAGACGGCCCCGGAAAGCCGTCGAACAGCGCCCGCACCAGCTGCGGCACCGCCGCGTTCAGACTGGCGCCGCCGGCCTTTTCCGAGACCTCCTGCATGGCGCGGCCCTCCCAGACGATGGAATTGTCCGACCGACGCTTGATCTCCAGCATCACCAGATTGCCGAACACCCGCGGCCCGGCCCGCTCGCCGCCGACCGGGATATTGACCCCGCCGCCGACGCCGACATTGCGCCCGAAGGTGCCACCGCCGAGCCCGATGCTGAATCGGCTGCCCTGCGGCGCGCCCTCATGGCTCGATTGCTCGGCCCTGAGCGTCGCCACATAGGCGCTCTTGCCGTCATTGGGCACCGGCCGGAAGCCGAGCCGCGCCAGCTCCGCCGACACCGCGTTCTGCCGCTGCTGCTCCTCCAGCGTTGGCCCCGCGCCCGGCGAGACAAGGCTGATCGTGTCGAAGGGAATCGGCTGGCCGAGATGGAAGCGCGTCACATCGGCGGTCGGCGTCGTGGCGCACCCCGCAACGATCAGCAGCGCCGGAGCAAGCAGGGCAGGAAGAAGACGCATGGGACACCTCGGTCGAACAAACATGGGGGTAAAACAACTATATGGGGATCGATCATTGACTTGCCACACCCCAGTGTCTATCGACCCCGCTTCCCATCCGCCACCCGAGTTTTTGAGACAGATCATGAAGGTCCGCAACAGCCTCAAGTCCCTGAAGAACCGTCACCGGGATTGTCAGGTGGTGCGCCGTCATGGCCGCACCTATGTCATCAACAAGGTGAACCGCCGCTTCAAGGCCCGCCAGGGCTGATCGGCCGGAGGCCATCTTGGCCTCTCGTCTGTCAGATACCGCCGAACGCGTCCGCCCCCGCGCGGTCGTCTTCGATGTCGGCAATGTGCTGTACGGATGGGACATCGGCCTTCTCTACCGCAAGCTGATCGATGATCCGGCGCGCTTGCGCTGGTTCCTCGCCCATGTCGTCACCCCCGAGTGGCACTTCCAGCATGACCAGGGCCGCCCGGCCGCCGATACCACCGCCGAGCTGGTCGCCCGCTACCCGGCCGAAGAAGCACTCATCCGCGCCTATGTCCCGCGCTGGCTGGAAACCATCTCCGGCCCGCTGCCCGGCATGCTCGAGATCGTCGAGGCGCTCGCCGCCCGCCAGGTGCCGCTCTACGCCATCACCAATTTCTCGGCCGAATTCTGGCCCGGCTTCCGCGCCACCGCGCCAATCTTCGACCTGTTCACCGACATCATCGTCTCCGGCACCGAACGGCTGGTGAAACCTGACGCCGCCATCTACCAGCTCGCCCGCCGCCGCTTCGGCCTCGCCGCCGGCGAAGGCCTGTTCATCGACGACCGCGCCGAAAACATCAGCGCCGGTGAGGCCCAGGGCTTCCCCGGTCACCATTTCTCCGGCGCCGCCCGGCTGCGCGCGCGGCTGGAGGGTGAGGGGTTGCTGTAGGAGGGCGCCTCCGGCGGTAAGAAAAGTGCCTCCGGCGGCTGGGGGCGCACGCCCCCGACCCCCAAAAATTGTGGTGATGCCGCAGGACCA
>NZ_JBIMKZ010000079.1:0-14181 GCF_051860865.1 Polymorphobacter sp.
GCCCGCGGCGGCTTCTACGCGGAAGCCCCGGCCGCCGCCATGGAACATGCCGAGACCCACCTCCGCGCCATGCTCGGCTTCATCGGCATTGCCGAGCCCGAGTTCATCATCGCCGAAGGCCTGGCCATCGGCCCGGAGCAGCGCGAACAGGCGATGACCGCCGCCTTCGACCGCGCCGCCCGCATCGAGCCGCTCGCGCTCGCCGCCTGATCGCGAAACGCCGGCCAGCCGCGCCGAAGGTGCGCTGGCCGGCGCTTCGTGCGATGCTGCCGGGAGGAGATGGACTCGAACCGACCTGCTGGAGTTGATGAGCGATGCAAGGCCACCGGCAATGCTGCACATGGGCCGAGAACGATCCCGTCATGCGCGCCTATCACGACGAGGAATGGGGCATTCCGGTGCGGGACCCGCGCGCGCTCTGGGAAATGCTTATGCTCGAAGGCTTCCAGGCCGGCCTCGCTTGGATCACCATCCTCAAAAAGCGGGACGCCTTCCGCCAGGCCTTCGCCGGCTTCGATCCCGAGCAGGTAGCGGCTTTCAACGAGGACGATGTCGCGCGGCTGATGGCCAACCCCGGCATCGTCCGCGCCGAAGCCAAGATCCGCGCGACAATCCAGGGCGCCCGCATCTACCAGGACATGGCCGCCCATCGCGAAAACTTCGCCGATTTCTGCTGGTCGTTCACCGACGGCAAGACCATCAAGAACCCCGGCCGCGACTGGATCGCCAGCTCCCCCCTCTCCGAAACCATCTCGAAGGAACTGAAGCGCCGCGGCTTCAAATTTGTCGGCCCGAAAATCGTCTACGCCTGGCTCCAAGCCGTCGGTATCGTCAACGACCACGAGCTGACGTGCTTTCGCCGCGATGAGGTGTGATGGATGGGGGAGGGCAGGAAACGGGCCTCCGGCGGCTGGGGCCTAAGGCCGGAGCGCGAACGGTGCCGTTTAAAACATGCTGAGACGAATGCCTGATTTGGTAGGTGCAAGGAGACAATCATGATGAAAACGGCATTGGTGGTAGGCGCAAGCGGCATCGTCGGCAGCGCAGTGGCGAAGCTTCTGGTCGAGCAAGGCTGGACGGTACACGGTTTGGCACGCCGGCCAACGGATCAGGCCGGGGTGCTACCTGTCGCAGCGGACCTGCAGGACGTGGCCGGTACCGCCGAGGCACTGCGCAATATCAATCCGGACGCTATATTTATTTCGACATGGCTTCGTCAGGAGAGCGAGGCGGAGAACATCCGCGTGAATTCAGCAATGGTCCGCAACCTGCTGGATGGCATGCCCAAGCCCAATGGCCCGCGTCACGTCGCGCTGGTCACAGGCCTGAAACATTACCTTGGGCCTTTTGAGGCCTATGGGAAGGGCGTGTTGCCGGAAACCCCTTTCCGCGAGACGCAAGATCGGCTCGACATGCCAAATTTTTACTATGCGCAGGAGGACGAACTCTTCGCTGCAGCGGCGCGTGACGGCTTTACCTGGAGCGTGCACCGCCCCCACACAGTGATCGGTCTAGCCGTCGGCAATGCGATGAACATGGGCACGACACTTGCGGTCTATGCAACGCTGTGTCGTGAAACCGGCCGGCCCTTCACCTTCCCCGGATCCGCAGCGCAATGGTCGGGGCTTACCGACATGACCGACGCCGGCCAGCTCGCTCGTCACATGCTGTGGGCGGCAGAGACCGAGGTCGCGCAAAATGAGGCGTTCAACGTCGTCAACGGTGACATCTTCCGGTGGCAGTGGATGTGGAGCCGCATCGCCAACTGGTTCGATATCAAAGCGACGGCGTTTGATGGCACCGTGCGGCCCCTGGAGAAGCAGATGGCGGAAGACGCCAGGCTTTGGAACGACATTGCCATCCGTGAGGGACTGGTCGAGCCCGAACTTGCGCGGCTTGCCTCACCTTGGCACACCGACGCTGATCTGGGTCGGCCGATCGAAGTCGTGACCGATATGTCGAAGAGCCGGCGGCTAGGGTTCACTGCATTTCAGTCCACCGATGACGCATTTTTCGGTCTTTTCGAGCGATTGCGCGCCAAACGATTGATCCCATAACGACGTTGTCGGAACAGCGGTGCGTCAAGACCCGCTGAATCCGTGGTCCATTTGATCACGTGAACCAGGCGGGCGCTCCGCGACCCCCTATGGCTAACTTATGGCAAGTTGTAGAGGCATCGCCCCCGGCCGCCGGAGGCCCCTCCGCCTTCCCCTCACCCCCGCTTGAGGGAGCGCGCCAGCATCGGCCAGCGGCGGAGTTCTTCCTCGATCGTGCTGGCGGCTTCGCGGAGGAGGGGAAGGCGGGTGCTGACGAGTTCATCCTGGCTGATGCGGGTGGTCGAGGTCGAGCAGTTGATCGCCGCGACGATATTGTCGTCGGGATCGAAGATCGGCACGGCGACCGAGACGATGCCATAGTCCAGCTCGTCCAGGGCGCTGTCGTAGTAGCGGTCGGCGATCAGGTCGAGCCGGGCGAGCAGCGCTTCGGGGTCGGTGACCGTGCGTTCGGTCATCCGGGCGAGCGGGCCTTCGGCCAGGAATTTCTCGATTTCCTCCGGCTCCTCATAGGCCAGCAGAACCTTGCCCATCGAGGTGGCGTGGGCCGGGAAGCGGGTGCCGACGCCGGCGCCCAGCCGGATCCGGCGCTGGGTGGGGATGTGGCAGACATAGAGGATGTCGCGGCCGGAGCGCACCGCCAGGCTGGCGGAATCGCCGGTCTGGTCCCGCAGGCTCTGCAAGGGCGGCGCCGCCACCTGCTCGATGTTCATCGATTGCAGATAGGCCGAGCCGAAGGCCAGCACTTCGGGCCGTAGCAGGAAGCGCCGCCCGGTCTGCGCCACATAGCCGAGCGCCACCAAGGTGTTGAGGCAGCGGCGCGCCACCGCCGGGGACAGGCCGGTGACGGCGGCGACGTCGGACAGCGCCATTTCCGGGTGGGCGGCGTCGAACGCCCGCAGCACCTTCAGCCCGCGTTCCAGCGTGGAGAGATATTCCGGGTCCTTGGTCGGCCGTTCGTCCATGCAGCAGCGCTATGGGATGGCCTTGCGGCGCGCAAGCCCGATCATTCCGGCGTCCGGCCAAGCACGTCCTTGTTGTCGGCGCCGAGCAGCGGCGGGGCGGTGACGGCGAGCGGCCGCGCGCCGTCGAAGCTGAGCGGCGAGCGGATGGTGCGGAAGGGTTTGCCGTCCACGCCCGGCGCGCTGACCATCAGTTCGAGGTGCCTTGCCTGCGGGCTGTCCAGCACCTCGGCGCTGCTCATCACCGGGGAATTGGGCACCTCCAGCGCGGTCAGTTGCTGGTGCCAGTCGGCCTGCGAGCGGGTGGCGAAGATCGGCGCGAGGAAGGCGACGACATCCTCATAGTGCGCGATACGCGCGTCCCGGCTTTCGAACGCCGACTGGCTAAGCATGTCCGGCTGGCCGACGGCGGTGGCGAGGTTCTCCCAGAATTTCGGCGGGCTGGACATGTGCAGGGCGATCCATTTGCCGTCCGAACATTCGAACACATAGGATTGGCTGACATGCGGCCGGCTCCAGCAGTCCATCACCTGGTCGGCGGACAGCAGATGGGTGAAATCGTCAATATTGAAATAGCTTACCGCCTCCAGCATCGAGGTCTCGACGGTGACGCCGCGCGCGGTCTGCGCCCGCTGGTAGAGCGCCGCCAGGATGCCCTGCGCGGTGTAGATGCCGGTCACCGCGTCGGCGATCGCCGGGCCGACGACGCGCGGGCGGAACGGGTTGAGCAGCAGCCGCAGGAAGCCGCCGGCGGCCTGGGCAACGGTATCGAAGGCCGGCCGGTCCCGGTCCGGCCCGGTCTGGCCAAAGCCGGAGATGGCGGCATAGATCAGCCGGTCGTTGAGCCCGCGCAGCCGCTCGGCATCGACGCCGAGCTTCTTCGCCACGCCGGGGCGGAAATTCTGGATGAACACGTCCGCCGTCGCTACCAGCTGGTCGAAGGCGGCAAGGTCCTCGGGCTTGCGGGTATCGAGGGTGATCGACTTCTTGTTGCGGTTGTAGGTCTGGAAGTGGGGCGCATAAAGGCCGCCGCGGAAGGCGCGGAACGGGTCCCCGGTGCCGGTCTGCTCGACCTTGATGACCTCGGCGCCGAGATCGGCGAGCATCATTCCCGCCGCCGGCCCGGTGATGAATGTTCCCATTTCCAGCACCCGGACACCTGCCAATGGCAACCCCATATTCCCTCCCAATCCGGTCATCTTCTGCACCCTTTCGGGCTGCTTTTGGCACATTTTGGGACGAATTCAGGCCATCCGGGGCCATTTTTCGGCACAAAAAAACGCTCAAAAACTTGCGATGTTTTAGCCTGTTTCGTATAACGAAAACAAGTTCGAATTTCGAAAAGGGGAGTGAGATGCGGATCGGCAAGCAGGACGAACCCTATAGCGCCATCTGCACATCGGATGCCCACAGCATCCGGGTGCGCGGCAGGGACCTGTGTGGGGAGGTCATCGGCAAGGTCGATTTCACCAGCTATTTCTGGATGTTGGTAACCGGAACACTGCCCTCCGAAACCCAGAAATTCTTTGCCGATGCCGTGCTGGCGGCGATCGCCGAGCATGGCCTGGTGCCAAGTGTCGTGGCGGCCCGCATGACCTATGCCGCCGCCCCCGAAGCCTTCCACGGCGCCGTCGCCGCCGGCCTGCTTGGCTGCGGCTCGGTGGTGCTGGGCAGTGCCGAGGTGGCGGGGCGGTTTTATGCGCAGGTGGTGGCGGCCGGGGGGGATCCGGTGCCGTTGTTGCGGGAGTTGCGGGGGCGCAAGGCGCCGGTGCCGGGGTTCGGGCATCCGCAGCATTCCGAGGGTGATCCGCGCGCCAATCTGCTGCTGCGCCTCGCAGCCGAGAAGGGCGTGGAGGGGCCGCATATCGCCGCGGTGAAGGCGATCGGGGCGGCGCTGCCCGAGACGCATGGGCGGAGCCTGCCGATCAACGTCAATGGCGCGATCCCGGCGGTGATGCTCGATGTCGGGTTTCCGCTGAATGCGCTCAAGGGGATTTCGCTGCTGGCGCGTACGGCGAGCCTGATTGCCCATCTGAACGAGGAGACGGAGCGGCCCATCGGCTTCATCATGTCGGGTGCGGCGGCCAAGGCCATTCAGTATGACGGGGTTTGAGATGGAACGCTTTCTGACCACGCATGTCGGCAGCCTGCCGCGGGCCGATGATCTGCTCGACCTGATCGTGACCCGCGAGGAGGGCGGCGATGTCGATGCGGCGGCGCTGCAGGCGCGGATTCATGAGGCGGTCGACTATGTGGTGGCAAGGCAGGCCGCAGCGGGGCTCGATATCGTCAATGACGGCGAGCAGTCGAAGCCCAGCTATGCGACCTATATCAAGGACCGGCTGAACGGCTTCGGCGGCACCGGCAATACCTATGTGTTCCAGGACATCGAGGAGTTTCCGGGTGTGAAGGCGCGGATCTTTGCCGATACCGGGCGCAAGCACCGCAAGACACCGGCCTGCAATGCGCCGATCACGGTCAAGGACATGGATGCTGTCCATGACGATGCGACAACGCTCAATGCGGCCGTGGCAAAGCATCCGGGGCGCACCGCCTTCATGAGCGCGGCGTCGCCGGGGGTGACGGCGCTGTTCTTCCGCAACGACTATTATCCCGACGACGAGGCCTATCTGTTCGCGCTCGCCGAGGGGCTGAGGCATGAATATGAGGCGATTGCCGAGGCCGGGATCATACTCCAGGTCGATTGCCCGGACCTGGCAATGGGGCGGCATACCCAGTTCCGCGAGCTAACCCTCAGCCAGTTCCGCGAGCGGATGGCGCTCAACGTGGCGGCGCTCAACCATGCGACGCGCAACATCGCGCCCGAGAAGATGCGGATGCATCTGTGCTGGGGCAATTATCCGGGGCCGCACCATTGCGACGTGCCGATGCGCGACATCATCGACATCGTCTGGACGGCGCGGCCGCATGCGATCCAGTTCGAGGCGGCCAATCCGCGCCATGCCCATGAATTCGCGCTGTTCGAGGAGGTCGGCCTGCCGGACGGCAAGCTGCTGATCCCCGGCGTGGTCGAGTGCCAGTCCGGCTATATCGAGCATCCCGAGCTGATCGCCCAGCGGATCGGGCGCTATGCCCATCTGGTCGGGCGCGAGCGGGTGATGGCTGGCGTCGACTGCGGCTTCTCGATCCATGCCGGATCGGGCGGGGTGGAGCCGGGCGTGGTCTGGGCGAAGATGGCGGCGCTGGCGGAAGGCGCGGCGATTGCTTCGCGGAGGTTCTGGCCGTAAGGACCTGTCTCCTTGCTGTCATGCCGAAGTCCGTCTCTCCCGCGCTCGCGCGCATCTGGGCCATGCCCTATGCGCTGCTGACGCTCACCGCACTGTTCTGGGCCGGTAACTCGGTCGTGGCGCGCGGAGCGCGGGACGTGGTGCCGCCGGCGGCGCTGTCCTTCTGGCGCTGGGCGTTGGCGCTGGTCATCCTGCTGCCGCTGGCCTGGCCGCATCTGAAGCGCGATGCGGCCGTGCTTCGTGCCGGGTGGAAGCCGCTCGTCTTGATGGGCGTGTTGGGGGTAGGGGCGTTCAACACCTTGCTTTACCAGGGCCTTCAGGTGACGACCGCGGTCAATGGACTGCTGCTTCAGTCCATGCAGCCGGGCCTGATCCTGGCGATGGGGGTGTTGATGTTCGGCGATCCGGCGGGGCGCCGGCAGTGGTTGGGTGTGGTGCTGTCCGTTGCCGGGGCGGTCCTCATTATCACAAGGGGTGATTTCGGGGTACTGGCGACGATGCGCTTCAACCGGGGGGACCTGGTGATCGGCATCGCCGTCGTCTGCTGGTCGCTCTATTCGACACTGCTGCGGACGCGGCCGGTGGTGCATCCGCTGAGCTTTCTCGCCGCTACAGGGGTGATCGGCCTGATGGCGGTGTTGCCGGTCTATGTGGCGGAGCTGGTCGAGGGGCGGCTGATCGTGGCACGGGCGGAGAGCTGGCTGGCAATCGGCTATGTCGCGCTGCTTCCCTCGCTGATTGCCTATCTCTGCTTCAACCGGGGTGTGCAGCTCGTGGGGGCGGCGCCGGCGATGCTCTACCTCAACATCATGCCGGTGATCGGCGCGGGGCTGGCGGCGCTATTCCTGGGTGAGGCGATCCTTTGGTATCATTTCGCCGGCATGGGGCTGATCGGACTCGGCATCGTCGCGGCGGTACGGCGGAGAGGATGAAGGCCGCCGATGGCCTGCCGCCGCAGCGGCGGGATCGGTGGTTCAGGCCGCGCGCAGCAATCCTGGACGGCGATCTTCCATATCTGCCTTTTTCTCTTGCTGATCACCTATCCGTGCTTCAATCGCGGCGTCGAGCTTGTCGGCTCGGCGGCGGCGAGCTTGTATCTGAACATCATGCCGCCGATCGGCGCCTTCGGAGCTGAGGATCAAGCCGAGCAGGACGGCGATGACATGCTCGCCAACGTCGGTTATGCCGTCCCGGTCCAGGCCGTCGAGAATAGCGTCTATATGAAGGGGAAGCTGAGCCCGATCGATCCATCCGGCGAACGCTATTGCCGATCGTCCGAAAATACGGTTGTCGAGAGGCTTGATGTGAAGGACCCTGATCTGTCGCAGGCAATTGTCTCGAATAACGGCTCGATCGCCGACAGGGGGGCTCAAGCACCTGGGCGAACCGGCCGTCGCTTAACAACAGCGCGCCGGTGATGATGTTAACGGATTGATCTAATATGCACGCGGATCGATGCGGATTCTCGACCGGCCGGGGCTGGAACGGGGCGCTTGCGAATGCCGTGCCTCGCTCCAGGCGATGCGCAGACAGCTGTCGCCCGACGGGCTGGCCCCGGATTGGCCGGCGCCGGACCGGCCGATGGCGGTGCTGACCGCAGGCGCGGCGATCACGACGAAGCGGCTCTGTGGATAGCAGAAAAGCGACCGCCATCGGCGCTGCCGCGCTCTAGCAGTTTGACTTGGCCGCCTGCGGCAGCCTTTATGACTTTGGCGAGTAGCGGGGTGGTTGCATGCGACGGAGTTGGGGCAGCGCGCAGGTCATGAGCGCAACCTTGTTATGCGTGCTGGCGGCATGTGACGGCGGCGGCGGCGCAAGTTCACCGACACCCGTCGTTCCCGCGCCTGTCAATCAGTCACCGTCCTTCACGTCGGCGACGGCCGCCTCTGTCGTGGAGAATGCAACGGGGGGCGTTTATCAGGCGATCGCCACCGATCCCGAAGGCAATGCGCTGAGCTATTCGATCAGCGGGGGTGCGGACGCGGCACGCTTCACCATGACCGCGGCGGGCCAGCTGGCCTTTGCATTGGCGCCAAACTTCGACCTGCCGGCTGATTCGGACGGCGATAACGTCTATCAGGTGCAGATCGCTGTTAGCGATGGCAACGCAATGGCGACATTGGCATTGGCTGTCACGGTTACCAATTCCAAGGAGGGTATCGCTGTTCGGCGGGTGGCCACCGGCTATCTGAATCCGGCTGCGATGTCGGTGGTAAGCAGAACGGTCGTGCTTGTCGCGGAGAAGGCTGGCGCTGTTTATTTGTTTAACCCGCAAACAGGCGCGCGTTCACTTCTCGTGCAGCTTGAGACGTACGGGGATATCGGTGTGGTATCGGTCGCGGCCAGCCCTCGCTTTGCCACCGATGGCGCATTTTATGCGATATACGCCGGCAGTGGATTTTTCGGCGAGCGGGACGGTCGTCTCTCCATTACGGGATATATGCGGGCACGATCGGGATTTACGGTTTCTCGTGTGCCAGGCGCGACGACGGTGACCTTACAACAATATGGGGGAGGCGGCTGGATTGCCTATGAACCAGACCGCACCGATGATGCCACGCTGTTCGCGCTTGGCGACGCGGGGGGCATCGGTGACCCTGCGAACAGCGCGCAGGACCCGACATCACGGCTCGGCAAGCTTTTCCGTTCGGTTCCCGTGGCCGATTTCGATCCTTATGAGGGTACGGCACCGATCAATACTGTGTTGACCTCGCTTGGCAACGGCGTGCGCCAGCCCAATGGCGTCAGCCGGTTTCGGAACGGCTTCCTGTTTGCCGACCGCGGTGAGAACCGTGACGAGATCAATTTTTTTATTCCCGGAGACGGCGCCAATTTCGGATGGCCGTTCAAGGAAGGGTCGGTGGCTGTGCGCGGCACACCGCCCGCCGGGCTCGTAAGCCCCGTGATGGAATATCCTGTACGGGGGGCTGCGGGGAGCATGCGCGGTATCGTTGGCGGGGCGATGGGTCCCGACACCATTGCTTCCCTACGGGACCATTATGTGTTCGCCGATCTCGACGGAACAATCTTTTCAGTGCCGGCGGCACGGATCCAGCCCGGCACAGTGTTGACGGCCGCTTCGCTGGAGCGCCGGACACAAGATTTCGTACCGGACCAGGGCGCAATCGATCATCCCGTCGCGGTGTCGGGCAGTCCCGACGGCATTCTGTTCATCCTGGACGCCGACGGCGACGTTTTTCGGGTCGATGCAGAATGAGGTTGGTCAGCTGGACGGTGGCGTTGGTCGAACTTACGGCGTCGGCGCGCGATCGCGCTCGAACTTGTTGATCAGTTCCAGCAGCACGGCGATAAGGGTCTGGCCGACTTCGGTGCCGTTCATCCGGTAGGTGCCGGTCAGCGCACGTTCGACGTGGCGGGGGAGTTCGGTGGAGTCGACCGAGCCGGTGTAGGCCATCAGCCATCGACTGAAGCTGCGGCGGGCCAGCGGCTTGAAGTGGAGGAGCCTGATATCCCGGTGCCGGGGATCGCAGGCGATGCGCTCGAACAGCGCCTCGACGGCCTGTTGCGGCCCTTCGATCAGATGGGCGAACCAGCCATCGCTGTAGAGCAGCGCGCCGGTGATGTCGTTCTTGAAGTTATTCCGCCGGGCGGACTGGAGAATCGCCTCGATCTCGCCCGCCATATTGGCCTGATCAAGGACACTTCGGCTGAAATAGGTGAGCGTGTAGAGCTGTGTCATCGGTGCCATCTGCCTGTTCGAATGTGCGCTCGAGGGTCGCCATGAGCCCGGCCACGGCGGTCGCCGGTACCGCGGCGCTGTAGATGAAGCCCTGAGCGTGGGTGCATCCCGCACGACGGGCGATATCGAGCTGATGGGGCGTCTCGATGCCTTCGACCGTTGTTTCGAGACCCAGGCCCTTGCCGAGCGAGGCCATGGCGCGAACGATCCATTCGACCGGCCGTACGACCTGGCGATCGTCGCTCGAGGCGACCTCGGCGACGAAGGACTGATCGATCTTCAGGCGGGTGAACGGATAACGGTGCAGGCGGCTGAGCGAGGAATAGCCGGTGCCGAAATCGTCAAGGGCTAGCCGGGGGCCGAGTGTCCGGATGTCCTCCAGGGTCTGGCAGACGTCGCCGGTCAGGGCCCCCTCGGTCAACTCGATTTCCAGCCGGCCTGCGGCCAGGCCGGAATCGTCGAGGGCATGGCGGATCGTGGCCAGCAGGGCCGGGCCGTCTCGCAGCTGAAGCGCCGAAAGGTTGACGGCGACCTGAGGGGGCTCGCCGTTGCGGGACAGCGGCCAGGTCGCGGCGTCCCGGCAGGCCTTCAGCAGGACCCATTCGCCGATCAGGTTGATCAGGCCGGTTTCCTCGGCGATCGGGATGAACTGGTCCGGGCTGACCAGGCCACGTTGCGGATGGTGCCAGCGAAGCAGTGCCTCGAAACCGGTGATGCAGCCATCGGCGAGCGAGATGATCGGCTGATAGTGAAGATCGAACTGCTGGTCCTTGAGCACCCGCAGCAGCTCGATCTCCTGCATTGAGATGGCCGCGCGGAAATCATTCTCCAGGGCTTGCTTGAGTGCGGCGCGTTCCTGCATCGACGGCGTGAACTGGCGGATGCAATTGCCGCCGTCGTTTTGCGCCTGGTGCAGGGCAAGATCGGCGGCGTGGAGGACATCCTGCGCATCGGCGCTGTCCGGGCCGGTCATCGCCACGCCGAGGCTGACGCCCAGCGTGACAACGCGGCCGTTGACGGCATAGGGACGGCCGACGAACTCGAGCAGGCGGGCGGCGGTCGTGGCCACGTGGCGGCCGTCATGGAGCAGGACGCCGAACGCATGGGTGCCGACTTGCGAGACGAATATCGCGTCCCGAACAACGGTGTTCATCCGGGCGGCGACACGGGCCAGCAGCATGTCGCAGGTGCGGGGCCCCAGTGCGTCGTTCATGGCCTTGAAGCGGTCGATATCGAGCAGGATGAGCGCAGGTCGGCCGGCATCGAACGAAGTGTTCGCCAGGAGCGCGCCGAGGCATTCGGTCAAAAGGTGACGCATCGACTCCCCGGCCCGCGCATCGATACCTGGACCATGAGCCACTGCGGCCCCGTCCCCCCGGTATCGGCGGAATTCACACATATAACACTGGGGTGGGTGTTCAATACGGGGTCTGTCCCAGTCGACGCAAAAAGGCGGTCGATCGGGCTGGGGCTGCCGGGTATTGGCGATGAGGGCTTACGCCGCGCGCGCCGGGCGGCTGTCATGCTCGGCGCGGATGGCTTCGGCGAGGAGGAAGGCCAGCTCGATCGACTGGCTGGCGTTGAGCCGGGGGTCGCACTGGGTTTCGTAGCGCGCCGACAGGCCCTCGTCGGTGATGGCGATGGCGCCGCCCGTGCATTCGGTTACGTCGAGGCCGGTCATCTCGATGTGGATGCCGCCGGCATGGGTGCCCTCCGCCTTGTGGACGGCGAAGAAGTGGCGGACCTCGGCGAGGATCCGGTCGAACGGGCGGGTCTTGAGGCCGCCGGCGGCCTTGATGGTGTTGCCGTGCATCGGGTCGCAGGACCAGACGACGTGGCGGCCCTCCCGCTCCACGGCGCGGATCAGCCGGGGCAGGTGCTGCTCCACCTTGTCATGGCCGAAACGGGCGATGAGGGTGAGGCGGCCGGGCTGGTTGCCGGGGTTGAGCGTGTCGATCAGGCGCAGCAGGTCGTCCGGTTCGAGGCTGGGGCCGCATTTGAGGCCGAGCGGGTTGCCGACGCCGCGCAGGAACTCGACATGCGCCGAGCCGGCAAAGCGGGTGCGGTCGCCGATCCACAGCATATGGGCGGAGGTGTCGTACCAGTCCCCGGTCAGACTGTCCTGGCGGGTCATCGCCTGCTCGTAGCCGAGCAGCAGCGCCTCGTGGCTGGTGAAGAAGCTGGTGCCCTTGAGCTGGGGGACGGTGTCCGGGGAGATACCGCAGGCGGCCATGAAATCCAGCGACTCGCCGATCCTGTCGGCCAGCGCCTTGTACTGGTCCGACCAAAGCGAGCGGCCGGTGAAATCCAGGTTCCATTTATGGACCTGGTGGAGATTGGCGTAGCCGCCGCTGGCGAAGGCGCGCAGCAGGTTGAGCGTGGCGGCGGACTGGAGATAGCCGCGCAGCATCCGCTGCGGATTGGGCGTGCGGGATTCGGCGGTGAAGCCGATCTCGTTGACATTGTCACCGCGGTAGCTGGGCAGGCTGAGGCCGTTCTGGTCCTCCATGTCCCCCGAGCGCGGCTTGGCGAACTGGCCGGCCATGCGGCCGACCTTCACCACCGGCATCTTGGAGGCGAAGGTGAGGACGACGGCCATCTGCAGCAGCACCCGGAAGGTGTCGCGGATGGTGTTGGGATGGAAATCGGCGAAGCTCTCGGCGCAGTCCCCGCCCTGGAGCAGGAAGGCCTTGCCGGCGGCGACATCGGCGAGCTGGGCGGTGAGATCACGCGCCTCGCCGGCGAAGACCAGTGGCGGATAGCTGTTCAGCTCCGCTTCCACGGCGGCAACCGCGGCGGGATCGGGATAGGCGGGGAGCTGGCGCGCTTCGAACTGGCGCCAGCCGTCCGGGGTCCAGCTCTGGGTCGAGGGCGTATTCATGGGGGGCTCCATGCCTTTTTGCGGGCAAAGTGGCAAGTTCAGCGCATCAGGACCAGCTCTTCGCTCATCGTCGGGTGGAGGGCGATGGTGTCGTCGAACTGGGCCTTGGTGAGGCCGGCCTTGATGGCGATGGCGACGGCCTGCAGGATCTCGGGCGCGTCGGGGCCGATCATGTGCGCGCCGACGACCTTGTCTGTGTTGGCATCGACGACGAGCTTGTAGAGCGCGCGTTCATTGCGGCCGGAAAGAACGTTCTTCATCGGCCTGAAATCGCTGGTAAAGATCCTGACGCTGCCGAAGCTGTTGCGGGCTTCTGCCTCGGTGAAGCCGACCGAGCCGAGCGGCGGATTGGAGAAGACGGCGCTGGGGATGCAGCCATAGTCGACGCGCCACGGCTTGTCGCCGAAAACGCTGTCGGCGAAGGCATGGCCTTCGCGGATGGCCACCGGGGTGAGCTGGACGCGGTTGGTGACATCGCCGACGGCATGGATGTGCTCGACACTGGTGCGGCTGTCCTCATCGACGATGATGGCGCCGTCGGCGCCGGTGTCGACGCCGACGGCCTCGAGGTTCAGGCCTTCGGTGTTGGGGACGCGGCCGGTGGCCCAGAGCAGGGCCTCGGTGTCCTGGCTGGTGCCATCATTATAATGAAGCGTGATGATATCGCCATTTTTTTCAACGCGTTCGACAGAGCAGTTGAATTTGAAATTGAGTCCCTTGGCGAGGCTGATGGTCAGCAGGCGATCGCGCAGCGCCGGCTCCCAGCCGCGCAGGATGGTGTCCGAACGATTGAGAAGGGTGACGCTGGTGCCGAACTCGTGGAAGATACCGGCGAACTCGTTGGCGATATAACCGCCGCCGCCGATGACCATCGACTTGGGCAGGGTATCGAGGTGGAAGACCTCGTTCGAGGTGATGCCATGCTCGGCGCCGGGCAGATCGGGGACAAACGGGCGGGCGCCGGTGGCAATGAGGATATGGTGCGCGGTGATGCGCTGCTCGCCGACCTGCAACGTGTGTGGATCGATGAAGGATGCGTGTGAAGGATAAACGGTAACGTTCTGGGAAGAAAGCGTATTGTTATAGAGTCCATTCAGCCGGTCGACCTCGGCGAGGACATTGTCCCGCAGCGTTGTCCAGTCGAAGCTCTTCTCGCCCATCGTCCAGCCGAAGCGGCGGGCGTCGACCAGGTCTTCGGCAAAGTGAGCGCCGTAGACGAGCAGCTTCTTGGGCACGCAGCCGCGGATGACGCAGGTGCCGCCGACGCGATATTCTTCGGCGACGGCGACCCTGGCACCGTGGCCGGCGGCGATGCGGGCGGCGCGGACGCCGCCGG
>NZ_JBIMKZ010000080.1:0-13915 GCF_051860865.1 Polymorphobacter sp.
AACACCGGCGGCACCGATGGGGCGATCAGCCTCGTCACCGACACCGGCTTCACCCTCACCAGCGGTGACAACAATGCCGGCGGCTATACGTTCCTGCGCGGCATTGCCGATGCCGCCGTCACCCTCTCCGGCAGCTGGACCTATCTGACGCTCGACAGCGGCGGGCCGGAATTCGACCCCGCCGGCTATGTTGTCAATGACATGCTGGTCACCCTGACCAATGACGCCGACAACATCCAGTCCGGCGTATTCAGCTTCGACGTCGACAGCGGGGACCGCTTCGGCTTCTTCGTCCGCACCCTCGATGGCGGGTTCGGACCCGCCTCGCTGACCATTTCGGGCCTGTCGCCGGCCTATACATTGGGCGGCAACGAGGTGCCCGAGCCGGCCAGCTGGGCGATGCTGATCGCCGGCTTCGGCCTCGTCGGCGCCACCCTGCGCCGGCGCCGCAGCGTCGCACGCCTCGCCTGACCGGCCGAGCCCGGTTGCCAGCCCGGCTGACACCGGGCACTAAGGCCGGCATGACCCGCCCGCTGCTCCCGGCGCTCGCCGCCTTCAACGCCGTTCTGAGCCTCACTTTCGGCACTTTCGCCGCGCACGGCATCAAGGACCCGCAGGCGCGCGAATGGATCATGACCGGCGTGCTGTTCCAGCTGCCCCATGTCGCCGCCGTCTTCGCCCTGCTGGCGTGGCGCAACGATGCGCTGGTCCGCAGCTGCGCGCTGGGCATAGGGCTTGGCAGCCTGATCTTCGCCGGCAACCTCTATGCGCTGGCGCTCGGCGCCCCTCGCTGGATCGCCGCCTTCGCCCCGATCGGCGGCACGCTGATGATGTTCAGCTGGCTCGGCATCGTCGCGGTCGCCTTCGTCACGCCGCGGAAGTAGCCGTCAGCTTCTGAACCCAGGGTCGAGCCGCTCGGCCTTGCGCAGCAGCGCCGGCCAGGCCAGTTTCTCGCCGATCATCGGCAGCAGCGCGCGGCCCTGCTCGGCGCTTTTCTCCGGCGTGCCCTGCGGCGGGTGGTTGACCAGCGTGGCGCCGCCGGCCAGCGCCAGGCACTGGGCCTCGCAGGCGCGTTCCAGATAATAGATGCGCAGGAAGGCGTCGGCGATGGTCCGGCCGACGGCCAGCGTGCCATGGTTGCGCAGGATCAGCGCCCGCTTGCTGCCGAGGTCGGCGACCAGCCGCTCGCGCTCGTCGAGATCGAGCGCCACGCCCTCATAATGATGATAGGCGATCTCATCGCGGACCAGCATCGCCGTCTGCGTCAGCGGCATCAGCCCCTCGGCCATTGCCGACACCGCCTGGCCGTGCGGGGTGTGGAGGTGGATGATCGCCTGGGCATCCTCGCGCGCCATATGGATGGCGGAATGGATGATGAAGCCGGCCGGATTGGCCAGATAGGGCGTCTCGCTGACCGCATGACCCTCGACATCGATGCGCAGTAGCGACGAGGCGGTGATTTCGTCGAACATCAGGTTGAACGGGTCGATCAGGAAGTGATGCTCGGGGCCTGGGATGCGGACCGACAGATGAGTGAAGATCAGATCGTCCCAGCCATAATGGGCAACCAGCCGGAAGGCGGCGGCAAGGTCAACCCGCAACGCCCATTCGGCCTCGGACATGTCGCCCTGCACCTGCGCCATCGCACTCGCCATCACCGCCTCTCCTTCTCCGCCTTGGCCCGCGCATAGGCACCGCTGCGGCAGGCATCCGAACAATAGCGGATGTTATCCCAGTCGCGCGCCCATTTCTTGCGCCAGGCAAAGTCCCGCCCGCAGACCGCACAGGGCTTTTGCGGCAGGTCGGCCTTGTTGCGCACCTTCGTGCCGGGGCTGCGCATCTTTGTCACGGGCCGATCCTCCAGACTGTCACAAAAGCCCTCTAGTTGGACGCTGTCTACTAGCCGGGGTGTCCCATGTCCTTCACCATCGATCGCCGCGCCTTTCTCACTGCCACCGCCGCCGGCCTGCTGCTGCCGGCCCGGCCGGCGCTCGCCGGGCTGTGGCCGCAGAGCGGTTTCACCCATGGTGTCGCCTCCGGCAACCCCGGCCCTGACCATATCAAGCTGTGGACCCGCTACGCCAGCGCCGATGGCCGCGATACCGTGCTCAAGGTCGAGGTCGCCACCGACCCCGGCCTGTCCAACATCATCGCCCGCAGCGAGGCGGCCGCCGGCCCGGCGAGCTGGGGCACGGCCCAGGCCGAGATCACCGGCCTGCCGCCCGGCGGCTGGCTGTTCTACCGTTTCACCGCGCCCGATGGCAGCCAGTCCCCGATCGGCCGCACCCGCACGCTGCCGGCCGGGCCACTGTCGCGGTTCAACATCGCGGTGTTCAGCTGCTCGAACAAGCCGTTCGGCTATTTCAACGCCTATGCCCATGCCGCCGCGCGCAACGACATCGACCTGATCGTCCACCTCGGCGACTATATTTATGAATATCAGTCGCGCGCCTATCCCGAGGTGCCGGTCGCCGACCGTGAGATCGCGCCGCTGCACGAGATCGTCGCGCTCGATGACTATCGCCAGCGCTACGCCAGCTACCGCGTCGACCCCGCGCTGCAGGAACTGCACCGACTTTGGCCGATGATCGCCATCTGGGACGATCACGAGATCGCCAATGACAGCTGGAAGGACGGCGCCCAGAACCACCAGCCCGGCGAAGGCCCGTTCAGCGTCCGCCGCGCCGCCGCTACTCAGGCGCACCGCGAATGGCTGCCCCAGGCCGACCGGATGTGGCAGCGCTATGACATCGGCACCCTCGCCAGCCTGATCACCCTCGATACGCGCATCCATGGCCGCGACAAGCAGCTCGACATCGCTCCGGCGCTGCAGGGTGGCGCCGCCGCCATCGCCGCCTTCCGGGACGGCGCACTGGCCGATCCGGCGCGCCAGATCCTCGGGCTCGACCAGGAAGCCTGGCTGGCGCAGACGCTCAAGGCCTCGGCCGGCTCCGGCCAGCGCTGGCAGCTGCTCGCCCAGCAGGTGATCATGGGCAATGTGCTGACGCCCAGGAACGCGCTCGAGTTCATCCCGGCCAATGCCGACGCCCGCTTCAAGGGCTTCGTCCAGGCCGGCATGGCCGCCTCGGCCGCCGGCATCTCGGCGGCCATGGACATGTGGGCCGGCTATCCGGCCGCCCGCCAGCGGTTGCTAGCCGCCGCCCGCTCGGCCGATGCCGATCTGATCGTCCTTGCCGGGGACAGCCACAATGCCTGGGCCTTCGACCTGCCGCACCAGGGCCGCCCCGCCGGCGTCGAGTTCGCCGTCCATTCGGTCACCTCGCCGGGCTATGAGCAGGCGCTCACCGCCTCGCCCGACCGTATCCGCGACTCGCTGGTCGCGGCGAGCCCTGAGCTGAAATACTGCCAGACCAGCCGGCGCGGTTATGCGATGCTGACGCTGACGCCCGACGAAGTCCGCAACGACTGGATCTTCCTCGACACCGTCACCACCGCCAGCCTCGCCACCCACAGCAGCGCCGCCGCCACCGTCCGCCGCGGCGAACGCCGTCTCCGGATGGTCTGAAGCCGCCGGCCGGGGGCGCCGCGCCTTTCCCTTCACCGCTGGCCCTGCCACTATGGCGGCATGCGTATCGTGCTGCTTGCCCTTTTCCTCGCGGTTCCGGCCCACGCCTGTGACGTGCTGATCGAGGACGGGGCGCGGGGCCGAACCATCCCGGTCCGCATCACCCTGCCCGGCGGGCGCGGGCCGGTGCCGGTGGTATTCTACACTCCGGGTCTTGGCGGCATGCTGGCGCAGGGCAGTGTCTGGGCCGGCGCCTGGGCCAGGGCCGGCGTCGCCACGGTCCAGTTCCAGCACCCGGGTTCGGACGTCACCGTCTACCGCGAGGCGATCGCCGCCGCCGCCGCCCAGCCCGACCCGGTCAAGGCCCGTGCCGTCCGCGCCGCGCGCATCCGCGCCGGCACCAGCGCCGAGCAGATCGACGCGCGGCTGGCCGACCTCGCTCATGTCCATGCCGTGCTCGCCGCCGGCGGCCGGGTGGGGCGGTGCAACACCGCCCGGCTCGATACCAGCCGGCTCGGCATCGCCGGCCACAGCATGGGCGCCTGGGTGGCCCAGCTTGTCGCCGGCCAGCGGCTGCCGGGTCTGGCGGTGCCGCCGCTGCCGGTGCGTGGCGCGCTGGCGATCAGCGGCTCGCCGCTGGTCAGCCCGGCGCCGGCGCTGGCCGACAGCGCCCGCCCGGTCCGCATGCCGATGATGCTGGTGACCGGCAGCCTCGACGGCGTGTCCGAAAAGGCCTCGCCCGAGGCGCAGGCGCGGGCGCTGGCCGAGCGCACGGCGCTGTGGCCGGCGCTGCCGCCCGGCGACAAGAGCCTGTTCGTCGCTGCCGGCGCCACCCATATGCAGCTGGCCGGCACGCCGCGCGAAACGCCCGCGGCCCTGGCCCGCAGCGTCGGCGCGCTGACCGCCGGCTTCTGGTCGAGCACCTTCGGCCTCGCGCCGCCGCCGCCGCCGCCGCTGGCCCCCGGCGACCGGTACGACCGCAAATGACCGGGTCAACGTCGCCAAGCCTCATCCGCCGCTGGTTCGATACGCCGCTCTGGCAGCGCATCCTCGGCGCGCTGGTACTCGGCGCGCTGGCCGGCTGGCTGGCCGGGGACCAGGTGTCCTCGATCCGCTGGATCGGCGATCTGTTCATCCGGATGATCCGGATGCTGATCGTGCCGCTGGTGTTCGTCACGCTGGTCGCCGGCGTCACCGCGATGAAGGACCCGGCGCGCATCGCCTCGATCGGCATCAAGGCGATGACGCTCTACATGGGCACCACGCTTGCCGCGATCGTCATCGGCATGGGCCTTGCCGTCATCCTCCAGCCGGGGTCCGGCATCGATCTCTCCGGCGTCGAGGGGCGGCCGGTGGAGGCCGCCATGCCACTCGCCGCACGGATGATGGCGATCGTGCCGGACAATGTCTTCGCGGCCTTTGCCGAGGCCGATATCCTGGCGATCATCTTCTTCGGCGTGCTGCTCGGCGCCGGCATGCTGCTGGCAGGCGAAGCCGCCGCGCCGCTGACCCGGCTGTTCAGCGCCGGTGCCGAGGTGATGCTCAAGGTCACCGGCATCGTCATGGAATTCGCGCCAATCGGCGTGTTCGCGCTGGTCGCCTGGGTGATGGGCACCGAGGGGCCGGGCGCCTTTGTCACCATCTTCAAGCTCAGCCTCGTCGTCTATCTGGGCGGGGCGCTGCACATGCTGCTCACCCATGCCAGCATCGTCCGGCTGGTCGGCAAGATGAAGCCGGGCCGTTTCTTCACCGGCGTTCGCACCCCGCAGCTGCTGGCCTTCTCCACCAGCTCGAGCGCCGCCACCCTGCCGGCAACGCTGGAGGCGGCCGAGAAGCGCCTCGGCGTGTCGCCGCCGATCGCCTCGTCGGTGCTGCCGCTCGGCGCGACGGTGAACATGGACGGCACGGCGCTCTATGTGGCGGCCGTCGCGGTGTTCGCCGCCCAGATCTTCGGCATGCCGCTGACGCTCACCGACTATCTGCTGATCGCGCTGACCACGACGCTGGTCTCGATCGGCACCGCCTCGGTGCCGTCTGCCTCGCTGTTCCTGATGGCGGCGGTGCTGGAGGCGATCGGCATCGCGCCGGCGCAGATCGCGCTGGTCATCGGCTTCGTGCTGCCGTTCGACCGGATCCTCGACATGTGGCGCACCGTGGTCAACGTCACCGGCGACCTCGCCGTCGCCACCGCCGTGTCGCGCTGGGAGGGCGATCCGCTGCCCGACTGACTATTCGGCGACCATTTCGTCGAGGAAGGCCGTCACCGCATCGAGGTCGACATCCTGCGCCACAAAGCCCTGGCCGATCCCGCGCGCCAGGATGAACGGCAACCGCCCGGCGCTCATCTTCTTGTCCTGCCGCATATGCGCCACCAGCCGGGCGCCGGGCGCATCGAGCCCCAGCGCGCGCGGCCGCAACTCGAAGCCCGCCTCGGCCAGGTGCCGGACCACGGCCTCGGCCTCGTCCGCCGGGCACAGGCCGATCCGCGCCGAGAAGCGGAAGGCCAGCGCCATCCCCAGCCCGACGCCCTCGCCGTGCAGCAGCCGGTCCGAAAAGCCGGCCTCGGCCTCGAAGGCATGGCCGAAAGTGTGGCCGAGGTTGAGCAGCGCCCGCACGTCACCGGTCTCGCGCTCGTCGGCCGCCACCACTTTCGCCTTGGCGCGGCAGGATGCGGCGATCGCCTCGGCCTGTACCGCCGCGTCGCCGGCCAGCAGGGCAGGGGCGTTGGCGACACACCAGTCGAAGAAATCACGGTCGCCGATCAGCCCGTATTTGAGCACCTCGGCATAGCCGGCGCGCAGTTCGCGGCGCGGGAGCGTCGCCAGCACCGCGGGGTCGATCAGCACCATCGCCGGCTGGTGGAAGCTGCCGATCAGATTCTTGCCGGCACCAGCGTTGATCGCGGTCTTGCCGCCGACCGAACTGTCGACCTGCGCCAGCAGCGTCGTCGGCACCTGGACGAAGCCGCAGCCGCGCCGCAGGATCGACGTGGCGAAGCCGACCAGGTCGCCGATCACCCCGCCGCCCAGCGCCACCACATGGTCCTTCCGCTCGACCTCGGCCGCCAGCAGCGCCTCGCACAGCCGTTCCAGCCCGGCCCAGCTCTTGGCGGCCTCGCCGGGCGGCAGCACGATCGGGTCGACGGCGATCCCCGCTGCCGACAGGCTCGCCGTCAGCGTCGGCAGGTGCAGCCCGGCGACGGTCTCGTCGGTGATGACGCAGACCCGTCGCCCGGCCGGCTTGTCGCGCACCAGCGGCGCCAGCAGCGGACCCGCGCGGCCCAGCAGCCCGGCCTCGATATGGATCGGATAGCTCCGGGCGCCCAGCGCCACCTCAACGATCATTGCCTGTCCCATTCATTGTCCGTCTTCGGCCGCCAGCGCGTTGATGATCGCCTCCACGGCGTCATTGTGCGGCCCGTCGCTGCTGCAGACATGGATTGGCGCCAGCGCATAGACCGGGTTGCGCACCGTCGCCAGCGCGTGGAGCACCTCGCCCGGGTCCTTGCCCTTGAGCAGCGGCCGCGTGCTGCGCTTGGATACCCGCTCGACCAGGGTCTGGAGGTCGGCGTTGATCCACACCGCGATGCTGCGCCCGAGGATCAGCGCGCGGGTATCGTCCTGCATGAAGGCGCCGCCGCCGGTCGCCAGCACCTTGGGGGCGCCGTCGATCAGCCGGGCGATCACCCGCCGCTCGCCGTCGCGGAAATGCGCCTCGCCGAAGCGCTCGAAGATCTCGGCGACGGTCATCCCGCAGGCCAGCTCGATCTCGGCATCGGCATCGACGAAATCCAGCCCCAGCCGGGCTGCCAGTCGCTTGCCGATGCTGGTCTTGCCTACGCCCATGAGCCCGACGAGCGTCACCGGGCGGCGGCGAGCGGCCGCGATCCTGTCCTTACCGCCGCGGCCCCGCGGGGACGGCACGGATGCATCTGCATCTGCATCGGGAGAGGCGTCACCGATTTTCACGTCGCACTCCATGCCACCCCCGGCTATACAAGGCCAGCGCCTGCACACATGTGCGTTGCCCCTTCAGCCTGCCGGTGAACCCCATGATCCGCCTGTCTCTTCCTTCCCCCCGCGCGAGGCGCGCCCGCCGGACGCATGCGCTGCGGGCGGGTGTCGCGGTGACGCTGCTGCTTCTTGCGCCGGCCGTCATCGGCCAGCCGGCGCCGGCCCCTGCGCCTGCCCCCGCGCCGCAGGGCCCGCGCTCGCTGCTGCCGCAGGGCTTCGGGCCGCCGCGCGAGCCGACCCCGGTCGCCCCGGCGCCGCCGCTGCCCGGGACGACCCTGCCGGATACGGGGCCGGAGGAGGCACCGCTGCCCGGCACTGTCGCCGAAGGCGATCCCCTCGAAGCACCGCTGGCCGGTGTCGAGGTTCCGGCGGACGGCGTGCCGTTCCGCGATCCGCTGGCGGCCCGCTCGATGGCCGATGCCGCCTTGGTCGGCGTGCTGACGCCGACCAGCGGCGGCTTTGCCGGGTCCGCCTTTGCCAGCGCCGATGGCCGTTTCCTTGCCGGCCTCGCCCGCCGCATCGAGGCGCCGATCGCCTCGCGCTGGGCGGCCATCGCGCTGCGCCGCGCCCTCATCAGCCGGGCCGAACCGCCTGCCCGTATCAGCGCCGGGGACTGGGTGGCCACCCGGGCGCTGCTGCTGATGCGGATGGGCGAGATCGATGCTGCCAAGCTGCTCGTCGACCGGCTGCCGGTCGAGGCCTATTCGGCCGCCACTTACCGGGTCGCCGGTCAGGTGGCGCTGGCCGCCGCCGATCTCGGCGCGCTCTGCCCGATCGCCCGCACCGGCCGCCAGATCAGCCAGGACCCGATGTGGGAGATGGCGCTCGGCATCTGCGCGGCGCTGGAGGGCGATGATATTTCCGCCGCCGCGCTGTTCGACCGGCTCCAGCAGCAGCGCAGCCAGGTCGCGCCGTTCGATGTCCGCCTGGCCGAGCGCGTCGCCACCATGGCTGGCGGCGGCGGCCGTGCCGCCAATGTCGACTGGGCGGAAGCGCCGCCGCTGACGCCGTGGCGCTTCGGGGTCGCCGTCGCCTCGGGGCTGGTGATTCCGGCCGAGGCGCTCGCCGCCCTCGGCCCCGCCCGCCATGGCTGGCTGATCCGCCAGCCCGGCCTTGCCGCCGATGTCCGCCTCGCCGCGCTGCCGATCGCCGCCGTGCAGGGCAGCGCCTCGTCGCGCGAGCTGGTGTCGGGCCTCGCCGCGCTGGCCCCGGACGACGGGACCGAAAGCCTGCCGGCGCGGCTGCGCGCCGCCTTTGCCGGTGCCAGCACCGCCACCCGCCTCGCCGCCATGCAGTCGATATGGGGCGCCAAGGTCGACGGGTTCGATGACGAGCAGTCGCGCTATGCCGGCCTGTTGCAGACCAGCGCCGCCGCGGCGCGGATGGCGCCGTCCGCTGCGGCTGCCGAATCCTCGGCCGATCTGATCGCCAGCCTGCTGTCCGCCGGCGATGTCCGCGCCGCGCGGCGCTGGTGGCCGGTCGCCCAGACCGCCGCGGCGCCGGTGCGGGCCCGCGCCTGGGCGCTGCTGGCGGTCGCCGGCGCCGTCCCGGCCACGCCTTCCGAGTTCGATGACTGGCAGTCCGCCACCGACGCCGATGACCGGGCGTCCGCCCGCCTGCTGGCGGCGCTCTCCGGCCTCGGCGCGGCGCGCGGCGCCGGCTGGTCGGGCCTGGCCAGCGACCTGCTGCCCGCCGCCGACAGCCGCTGGAGCCGCGCCATCCGCGCCGCCGGCGCCGCCCGTCGCCCGGGCGAGGTGGTGATGCTGGCCGCCACCGGTCTGCAGGGCCGCTGGGCCGATGTGCCGGCGCTGCACGTGCTGGCGATCACCGAGGCGCTGGTGGCGAGCGGCCACCGGGACGAAGCCCGGCTGTTCGCCGCCGAAGCGCTCACCCGGACGGCCTGAGCTGAATGACCGATGGCGCCGCCATCGCGCTGTTCCTCGACATGCTGGCCAGCGAGCGCGGTGCCGCCCGCAACACGCTGACCGCTTATGCCGCCGATCTCGCCCAGGCGAGCGCCGCGCTCGGCGGCGGCCTCGCCACGGCCGATGCGGCCGCTGTGGCCCGGCTGGCCGCCTATTGGGCGCCGCTGGCCCGCGCCTCGGCAGCGCGCAAGACCTCGGCAGTGCGCCAGTTCCTCGCCTTTCTGCACCGCGAAGGCGTGCGCGACGATGACCCCGGCGTCGACCTCGCCAGCCCGGCCCAGCCCCGCGCCCTGCCCAAGACGCTCGATCCCGGCGCGGTGGAGGCGCTGTTCACCACGCTGGCGAGCAAGTGCGCTGCCGCCCCGGACGATCTACGACTGATCCGGCTCAGCGCGCTGGTCGAACTGCTCTATGGCTCGGGGTTGCGGGCTTCGGAGCTGGTGTCACTGCCGCGCCATGCCGTGCGCCCCGGCGCCGGCCATCTTATCCTTGCCGGCAAGGGCGGCCGGGAGCGGCTGGTGCCGATCGGCCGCGCGGCCGATGCCGCTGTCCAGGCCCATGCCGCGCATGTGCCGCCGTCGAGCGCCTGGTTGTTCCCGTCGCGCGGCCATCATCTCGGCCGGTTGCGGCTATGGCAATTGATCAAGGCACTGGCCGTCGACGCCGGGCTGCCGCCGGAGCGGATCAGCCCGCACGTGCTCCGCCACGCCTTCGCCACGCATCTTCTGCATGGCGGTGCCGATTTGCGGACGCTGCAGACGCTGCTCGGTCATGCCGATATCAGCACCACCCAGATCTATACCCATGTGGCGACACGGGCGCTGATCGACCTCGTCAATCAGCGCCACCCGCTGGCCAAATAGGGAGTCGGCGTCAGATGCCCTTGCAGCCCCGGTTGCGCGCCGTGCCCTTCAGATAGGCGCGGCGCACCGAGCCCGCGAACACCGCCGCCTGGGCATAGCGCTCCCGCTTCTGAGCGCCCGAGACGAAGCGGACGAGGCCCGAGAAGGGGATCAGGCTGCCGGCCAGCGCCTCGCCGGCCCCGAACACGAATTCGGCCGGGGTCTGCTTGTTTTCGGCCAACGCTTCGGGCGAATCGACGTCCGGCCCGACCAGCCCGTTGATCTTCTTCACCTCGGCGATCAGCTGACGGCAGGTCTTCAGCCCGGTCAGCGAATAGGGCTTTTCCATCATCGCCTCGAGCTCGGGCGGGATCTTCTTCTTGACGATGTTCATGTCCTTCAGCGGCCGCGTGGCAATGTTCTCGACCGTGTCGAGGGCCCGGTCGCCATCATTGATCTTGTCGTCGCTCTTTTCCTTCTGGTCCTTCTGGTCGGCAGACTGGGCCATAACTGCCGGTCCGGCGCCGGCCAGCAGCAGCGTGGCGGTGCCAGCCAGTATCAATGTCGCAATTCGCATTCTTGTCACTCCAAAAACCGGGTCATGTCCCATGGGGCTGATCGGATGCTTGCTCGGCCCGGCCACACCGGTTATAGCGCATTCATCTCTACATGGGTAACCGGTTGAGGTCGGCAGGGGTTCCCCGCCGCCGCCCCCCGCCTGTTGCGAACTCTTTATGTCCCCCGAGGTTACGCGTGTCTGAACCAGAAGATGCAGTGAAGGCGCTTGCCGCCCCGATCATCGCCGATCTCGGCTATGATCTGGTGCGCGTGCAATTGAGCGGCCGTCCGGGGGCGCAGACCTTGCAGATCATGGCCGAGGACCCGGCCACCGGCCAGCTGACGCTGGCCCAGTGCGGCGAGATCAGCCGTGCGCTCGACCTGCCTCTCGACGAGGCCGATCCGATCGAAGGCGAATATGCGCTGGAGGTCAGCTCGCCGGGCATCGACCGGCCGCTGACCCGGCCGAAGGACTGGCAGAAATGGACGGGCCATGATGTCCGCCTCAAGCTCGCCCGCCCGCTGGAGGATGGCCCGTTTGCCGGCAAGGTCCAGCTCAAGGGCGTCATCCTCGGTCTGGAGCTCGATGCCGCGATCGTCGATGTGCCCGGCGTCGGCCGCGCCACGCTGCCGCTGGACCGGATCGGCACCGCCAAGCTGGTGCTGACCGATCGCCTGATCGCCGCCAGCCGCCCGCTCGACGCGACCGGCGCCGACGAGACAATCGAGGAGGCAGACGAACTGCCTGCCGAAAACGACAACGCCTGAGAGGAAAGACAGACCCATGGCCGCCTCCGTCACTGCCAACCGTGCCGAACTTCTCGCCATTGCCGATGCCGTGGCGCGCGAGAAGTCGATCGACCGCGCCATCGTCATCGAAGCGATGGAAGACGCCATCCAGCGCGCCGCCCGTGCCCGCTACGGCGCCGAGAATGACATCCGCGCCAAGATCGATCCCAAGGGCGGCGAAACCCGCCTGTGGCGCGTCCTCGAGGTCGTCGAGGAGCCGGACGACATGTTCAAGCAGGTCAACCTCAAGGACGCCCGCAAGAAGGACCCTTCGGCCAGCCTCGGCGATTTCATCGTCGATCCGCTGCCGCCGGTCGAGTTCGGCCGCATCGCCGCCCAGGCCGCCAAGCAGGTTATCGTCCAGAAAGTCCGCGATGCCGAGCGCGACCGCCAATATGAGGAATTCAAGGACCGCGCCGGCGAGATCATCACCGGCCTCGTCAAGCGCGCCGAGTTCGGCCATGTCGTCGTCGATCTCGGCAAGGCCGAAGGCGTCATCCGCCGCGACCAGCAGATCCCGCGCGAAGTGCTCAAGCCCGGCGACCGTGTCCGCGCCCTGATCCTCGCCGTACGCCGCGAGCCGCGCGGCCCGCAGATCTTCCTCAGCCGCGCCGCCGGGGATTTCATGAAGAAGCTGTTCGCCCAGGAAGTGCCGGAAATCTACGACGGCATCATCGAGATCAAGGCCGTGGCCCGCGATCCCGGCAGCCGCGCCAAGATCGGCGTCATCAGCCGCGACGGCTCGATCGATCCGGTCGGCGCCTGCGTCGGCATGAAGGGCAGCCGCGTCCAGGCCGTTGTCCAGGAGCTTCAGGGCGAGAAGATCGACATCATCCCCTGGTCGCCCGATGTCGCCACCTTCGTTGTCAACGCGCTCCAGCCCGCCGAAGTTGCCAAGGTCGTGCTCGACGAGCAGGACAACCGCATCGATGTCGTCGTCCCCGATGATCAGCTCAGCCTCGCCATCGGCCGTCGCGGCCAGAATGTCCGCCTCGCCAGCCAGCTTACCGGCCGCCAGATCGACATCATGACCGAGGCCGACGAGAGCGAGCGCCGCCAGAAGGAATTCATCGAGAAGTCGACGATGTTCGAGGCCGAACTCGATGTCGACGAGACGCTGGCCCAGCTGCTGGTCGCCGAGGGCTTCTCTGAGCTCGAGGAAGTCGCCTATGTCGAGCTCGACGAACTCGCCACCATCGAGGGCCTCGAGGAAGTCGCTTCCGAGCTGCAGAGCCGCGCTGTCGAGGCGCTCGATCGCCGCGAGGCGACCGCCCGCGAGGAACGCAGGGGCCTCGGCGTCGAGGATGCGCTGGCGGAGATCCAGGGCCTCACCGAGGCAATGCTGGTCACGCTCGGCAAGAAGGGCATCAAGACTCTCGACGATCTCGGCGATCTCGCCACCGACGAGCTAGTCGGCCGCTCGGGCATCCTCAAGGACAGCGCGCTGACCGAGGATGACGGCAACCGCATCATCATGGCCGCCCGTGCGCATTGGTTCGAAGACGAGCCTTCGGCTCAGGGGTTCGAAGACGACTCCTCCGGTGAAGGGAACGCCCCGGCGGATGACAGCCAATGACACCGAAGGGCCGAACCGCCGCTGCATCCTGACCCGCACCACCGGGCCAGCTGAGCATCTCATCCGCCTGGCGCTGGGGCCGGACGGGCAGGTGGCGGCTGACCTCGCCGCCAAGCTGCCCGGCCGCGGCGCCTGGATCTCCATCGACCGTGCCCTGATCGAAAAGGCCATGGCGCGCGGCCAGCTGCAGGGCACGCTGGTCCGTGCCCTCGCGCACCAGCCGATCCACCTGTCGGAAACCCTTGCGGACGATATCGCCCAGGGCCTCCAGCAGCGGGCGCTCGACCGGCTGGGGCTGGAGATGCGCGCCGGCCACCTGCTGTGGGGCCATGAGCGGATTTCCGATGCGCTGGGGCGCGGCAAGGTCCGGCTGTTGCTCCATGCCGCCGATGCCGGCGAGGACGGCACCGGCAAGCTCGAGATGAAGCGCCGGGCGGCGTGTCCGAAATCGGTCAGCCTTGTGCTGCCGGTCGGCCGCACCATATTGTCGGTGGCCTTGGGGCGACAGAATGTAGTACATGCTGCACTTGTCGATGAAGGTTCTGCCGCCCGAGTAACCTTGGCGCTGCAACGCTGGGCTGCCTGGGAAGGCCGGTTCACGCTGCCCGGAATGACAGTGGAAGATGAAGACAGCATGCAGGCGGCGGTTGCCGTCGGCAGCGAGTGAAGGCATTAGGCTCGACCAG
>NZ_JBIMKZ010000081.1:0-13881 GCF_051860865.1 Polymorphobacter sp.
CGGCGCTGGGCACCATCGGAGGTGGCGACGCGGCGGCCGGCGCGGACGGAATCGACGACATCGGCGAGCAGCCGGCCCGAGCGCTCGTCCGGGCCATAGGGGAAGAAGAGGCGGCCCCAGGCCAGCGACAGGCCGAGGATCGGGGCGGCGGCGGCGAGCGTCTGGAACAGCCGGGCCTTGGCGGTGCCATAGAGGGTGGCGGGGGCGAGCGGCGTGACGGTCTCCTCGAGCCGGGGATGCGACCAGTCATATTCGGCGCAACTGCCGGCGATGACGGCGCGGCTGCCGCCGGCGGCGGCGAAGCCGCGGACGAGGCGCAGCGTGGCGGCCATCCAATCCAGATTCTCCGGTGCCTGCCAGAATTTGCCGGGCTCGGCATACCAGGCCAGATGGAGAAGATGGCTGGGGCGGATGGCGGCAAGCAGCGGCGCCGGATCGACGGCGAGGAGATCGATAGCATGGACCTGGCAGCCCGAGGCCGGATCGGGATGGCGGCCGAGCAGGTGGATCTCGTGGCCGGTGGCGCGCAGCGGGGCGAGCGCGGCGCGGCCGACGAACCCCGAGGCGCCGGTGACGACGATACGGCTCATCCAGCGAAGTCCGGATAGCCGGCATCGCGTTCCGAAATCAGAGCCGGGGCGGCCGGCCAGGCAATGCCGAGCGCCGGGTCGTTCCAGCGCAGGCCATAGCCGGCGCCGGCCATATGGGCGCTGCCCATATGGTAGAGCACGTCACTGTCCGGCGTGAGGGTGAGGAAGCCATGCAGGCAGCCGGGCGGGATGTAGAACAGGGTGTCGCCGCTGGCCGGCAGGTCGACGCCGACATGGGCGAGCCGGGTCGGCGAGCCGGGGCGGAGATCGACGGCGACATCGAAGACATGGCCGCGCACGCACTGGACGAGCTTGGCCTCCTCGTGCGGCGGATGATTGCCGTGCAGGCCGCGCAGCGTGTGCCGGTGCGGATTGCGCGAGAGGTTGAGCTGGACCGGGGTGAAATCGATGCCGGCGGCGGCGAACTCGGCGGCGCAGAAGGTGCGGGCGAAGCTGCCGCGCGCATCAACGTGCGGCGCGGTGTGGACGATCCAGGCGCCGGCGATGGCGGTGGGCTCGAAGCGCATCAGTCGATGGTGAGCGCGGGAACGGCGGTGACGAAGCGGCCGCCCCAGGCGCGGATGCCGGCGAGCTGGGCAGTGACTTCGGCGCGCAAATTCCACGGCAGGATGAGGACATGATCGGGCCGCGCCTCGAAGATCGCTTCCGGCGGGCGGATCGGGATGTGGCTGCCGGGTGCCAGCCGGCCCTGCTTGGCGGGGCTGCGATCGGCGATGAACAGCATCGCCTCGGCATCGGCGCCGCAATAGTTGAGCAGCGTGTTGCCTTTGGCGGCGGCGCCGTAGCCGGCGACGGTCTTGCCGGCGGCGCGGGCCTCGGCGAGGAAGGCGTTGAGGCCATCGCGGACGGCGCGGCAGCGGGCATCGAAGCCTTCATAGCCAGCCGGGCCATCGAGGCCGGCGGCGACCTCGGCGGCGCGGACGATCGCCACGCCCGGATGGAGCGGCCAGGACGCGCCGGTGCGGCAGGCGAAGACGCGCAGCGAGCCGCCATGGGTGGGGAACTCCTGGCAATCGAAGACGCGCAGGCCGTGGCGGGCGAAGACATTCTCGACGGCGAGCAGCGACAGATAGGTGTAATGCTCGTGGTAAATGGTGTCGAACTGGACGCCCTCGATGGTCCGCAGCAGGTGCGGGAACTCGACGGTGAAGACGCCGTCCGGCTTCAGCAGCGTGGCGATGCCAGCGGCGAAATCATTGATGTCCGGCACATGGGCGAGAACGTTCTTGGCGGCGAGCAGATCGGCGCTGTGGCCGGCGGCGGCCAGCCGGCGGGCGGTATCGAGGCCGAAGAAGCTGATGTCGGTGGGAACGCCCCTGGCGATGGCGGCGGCGGCGGTGTTGGCGCTCGGCTCGACGCCGAGCACCGGCACGTCGGCGGCGACGAAATACTGGAGCATATAGCCATCGTTGCTGGCGATCTCGACGACCTTGGACTGGGCGCCAAGGCCGAAGCGCGCGGTCATGGCGTCGGCATAGGCCTTGCAGTGCGCCAGCCAGCTGTCCGAGAAGGACGAGAAATAGGCATAGTCATCGTTGAAGATGGCCTCGCGCGGGACGACGGATTCGACCTGGACGAGCAGGCAGGCATCGCAGACCCGGGCGTGCAGCGGATAGCGCGGCTCGGGCGCGTCGGCATTCTCCGGGCGGATATTGCTGTTGGCGAGCGGTTGCAGGCCGAGATCGACCCAGGTGCGGGTGAGCGGCGCGCCGCAGCCGAGGCAGGCGGGAATGGTCATAGGGCCTCATAAGCAGAAAGCTGGGCGAGCGACAGGGCACGCGCCGGGGTGCCGGCATCGAAGCCGCGGTACCAGTCGGCGGTCCATTGCAGGGCCTCGGCGCCGGCAAGGCGGGGGCGCCAGCCGAGCCGGGCGGTGGCGGCGGCGCTGTCCAGCGCCAGCGCAGGCGCCTCGGGCGGATGGAGCCCGGGGGCCTGCTGCCAGGGCTCGGGCAGCCCCAGCGCCTTGGCCATGACCTCGGCGACCTCGGCGACGGGAAGCGCGGGATCGTCGGCGGCGGGGCCGAAATTGAGCGCGCGCGGCGCATCGGCGGTGGTGGCGAGCGCCTCCAAATGGATGAAATAGCCGGCCAGGCAATCGAGCACATGCTGCCAGGGGCGGGTGGCGGCCGGATAGCGCAACTGCAGCGGCTGGCCGGCATGGAGCGCGCGCCAGACATCGGGGATCAGCCGGTCCGCCGACCAGTCGCCGCCGCCGATGACATTGCCGCCGCGCGCCGTGGCCAGCGGCAGGGTCTTCAGCCTGCTATGGGCATAGGCGGCGGTGACCAGCTCGGTGCCGGCCTTGGAGGCCGAATAGGGATCCTCGCCGCCGAGCGGATCGGATTCGACGAAGCGGCGGCCACAGCCGGTGTTGCGATAGACCTTGTCGGTGGTGACGACGAGCGCTGCTTTGACATCCGGGCTGCCGGCCAGCGCGTCGAGCAGGTTGACCGTGCCCTGGACGTTGGTGGCGAAGGTGCGCGCCGGATCGGCATAGGCGGCACGGACCAGCGGCTGGGCGGCCATGTGGAGGACAAGAGTGGGGCGGGCATGATCGATGGCGGCGCGGACGGCGGCAGCGTCGGTGATGTCCTCGATCATGCTGTGGTGGGCGCGGAACGGGGCGAGCTGGCTGTGCAGGTCCGGCACATGGTCGGGCGCCAGCGCCAGGCCATGGACGATGGCGCCCATCTGTTCGAGCCACAGCGCTGCCCAGCTGCCCTTGAAGCCGGTGTGGCCGGTGAGCAGGACGCGCTGGCCACGCCAGAACCCGCGGTCGGGCAGTCTGGGCTTTTGGGGGGCCTTTTGGTGGGCCATGCGCGTTACGCCCAGATCTTCCAGGGGGCGCGGCCGCTGTTCCACAGGGCTTCGAGCTGGGTCTTCTCGCGCAGCGTATCCATCGGCTGCCAGAAGCCGCGATGGCTGAAGGCCATCAGCTCGCCGGTGCGGGCCAGCTCGACGACGGGTTCGCTTTCCCAGGGGGTGGCGTCACCAGCGATCAGATCGAGGCAGGCGGGGTTGAGGACGAAGAAGCCGCCGTTGATGAAGGCATTGTCGCCGGCTGGCTTCTCGATGAAGCCGGTAACCTGGTTGCCCGCCATCTCCAAAGCGCCGTAGCGACCCGGTGGCTGGACCGCGGTGACGGTGGCGAGGCGGCCATGCGCCTTGTGGAAGGCGATCGAGGCGCCGATGTCGACATTGGCAAGGCCGTCGCCATAGGTGAAGCAGAAGCTGTCCTCACCGGCCAGATAGGCGGCGACGCGCTTCAGCCGGCCGCCGGTCATCGTCGCCTCGCCGGTATCGACCAGCGTCACTTTCCAGGGCTCGGCGTTGCTGGCGTGGACCTCGGTCCGGCCGCTGGCCATGTCGATGGTGACATCGGACATGTGCAGGGCATAGTTCTGGAAATATTCCTTGATGACATAGCCCTTGTAGCCACAGCAGATGATGAACTCGTTGACGCCGTGGGCGCTGTAGATCTTCATGATGTGCCAGAGCAGGGGGCGGCCGCCGATCTCGATCATCGGCTTGGGGCGGAGGTGCGTTTCCTCGGAAATGCGGGTGCCAAGCCCACCGGCGAGAATGACGGCCTTCATGATGATACCCTTTTACGCATGGCCTTGCCGCCAATTGGAGGGGTTCGGCTCAGAAGTCCAGCTTGTCGTAATGCTCGGGCGGGGGCAGGCCTTCCATCCGCTCACCGAGCAGGGGGCGGAAGGTGGGCCTTGATTTCATGGCCGAATACCAGATCCGTGCCGGCTCATGACCGTCCCAGTCGAGGCCTGACAGATAGTCGACGACGGAGATTTGGGCGGCGGCGGCGATGTCCGCCATGCCGAAGGCGCTGCCCGACAGCCAGCGGCGGCGCTCGAGCAGCCAGTCCAGATAATCGAGATGGATTTCGGCGCTGCGGCCGGCGCTGCGCAGGACCGAGGCCTCGGGAGGGTTGCGGGTGTAGAGCCGCTTGTACATGCGCTCGCCGAGCAGCGGGGCGGTGACCTCGGCATAGAATTTCTGGTCGAACTAGGCGACGAGACGGCGGATCTCGGCGCGCTCCTCGGGGGTGCCGGAGATCAGCGGGGTGCGCTCGACGGTCTCCTCGAAATAGTCGGTGATGGCGGTGGAGTCCGACAGCACGATATCGTCCCGCCGGATCACCGGGGTCTGGCCGGCCGCGTTGAGGGCGAGGAAACCCTGACGTGCCTCCCAGGGCAGCTCATGGACGAGTTCGACGGTGATGCCCTTCACGGCAAGCGCGAAGCGGACCTTCCGGCTGAAAGGACAGAGGGGATATTGATGGAGGCGCCACATGTTAGGCGACAAGTCTTGCGCGAAAGCGGGGCGAAGGGGAAGAGGCGGGGCCGGCTATTTCGTGCGCTTGCGCCGGGGTTTGGCGGCTTCCAGCTCGGCCTCGAGCTCGGCGATGCGCAGCGCCTGGCGGACGACGATGGCCTGGAGCGCGGCGATGTCTGCCGGGGGGGCGGGCTCGGCCGGCGGCGCTTCCGGCGGCGTGGGTGGGGCGGAGGGGGCGGGCGGCGTGAACAGGCCGGACTCGCGGGCGCGACGGACCAGCGGCGCTGCGCTGGCGGCGAGCTGCATCAGCGTCTCGATCAGCGGGTCCGGCTTGTCGCTCATTCCGCGGCCACCGTTTCGGGCGTGTCGTCCAGCGGGTGCGACAGGCGGGTGAGCATTTCCTTGGGCACCACCTGCCAGAGCTGGGTGCGCGTCTTGTCCCATTCCGCCAGCAGCCCGGCGGACCAGCGCGACGCGGTCTCCCGGGCATGTTCGGCGATCAGGTCATGGACGACCTGCTCCCAATGCGCGGAACCGAGGCGGCGGATGATGACCGAGTCCGGGTTGATCCGGCGCTCGAAATGGCCATGGACATCGAGCACAAAGGCCATGCCGCCCGACATGCCGGCGGCGAAATTGTCACCGGTCGGGCCGAGGATGACGACGGTGCCGCCGGTCATGTATTCGCAGCCATTGGCGCCGCAGCCCTCGATGACCGAGACGGCGCCGGAATTGCGCACCGCGAACCGCTCGCCGGCGCGGCCGGCGGCGAACAGGCGGCCGGCGGTGGCGCCATAGAGGCAGGTGTTGCCGATGATGGCATTGTCCTGGCTGGCGAGCGGCGAGGAGACCATCGGGCGGACAGTGATCACCGCGCCGGACAGGCCCTTGCCGACATAATCATTGGCCTCGCCGAACACCTCGAGCTTGACGCCCTGGACGGCGAAAGCGCCCAGCGACTGGCCGGCCGAGCCACGCAGCCGGATGGTGACATGGCCCGGGGCCAGCCCGGTCATGCCGAAGCGCTGGGTGATCTCCGAGGACAGGCGGGTGCCCACCGCACGGTGGGTATTGCGCACCGTGTAGGTGAGCTGCATCTTCTCGCCGCGGGTGAACAGATGCTCGGCGTCCTGCAGCATGTCGGCGTCGAGGCTGTCCGGCACCGGGTTGCGGTGGCCGTCGATGCCGAAGCGGCGCAGGTGATCGGGGGCGTCGACCTTGGCAAGGATCGGGTTGAGATCGAGATCGTCGAGGTGATCGGCGCCGCGGTTGACCTGGCGGAGCAGCTCGGTGCGGCCGATGACTTCGTCGAGGCTGCGGACGCCGAGGCGGGCGAGAATCTCGCGGACTTCCTCGGCGATGAAGCTCATCAGGTTGATGACCTTTTCCGGCGTGCCGACGAACTTCTGGCGGAGCGCGTCATCCTGGGTGCAGACGCCGACCGGGCAGGTGTTCGAATGGCACTGGCGGACCATGATGCAGCCCATGGCGACGAGGCTCAAGGTGCCGATGCCATATTCCTCGGCGCCGAGGATAGCGGCGATGACGATGTCCCGGCCGGTCTTGAGGCCGCCGTCGGTGCGCAGCTTGACCCGGTGGCGCAGCCCGTTGAGGGTGAGCACCTGGTTGACCTCGGACAGGCCCATCTCCCACGGCGAGCCGGCATATTTGATGCTGGTCTGCGGGGATGCGCCGGTGCCGCCGACATTGCCGGAGACGAGGATGCAATCGGCATGTGCCTTGGCGACGCCGGCGGCGACCGTGCCGATGCCGGCCGAGGATACCAGCTTGACGCAGACGCGGGCGCGCGGATTGATCTGCTTCAGGTCGTAGATGAGCTGGGCGAGGTCTTCGATCGAATAGATGTCGTGGTGCGGCGGCGGCGAGATGAGGGTGACGCCGGGGGTGGAATGGCGGAGCTTGGCGATCAGCTCGGTGACCTTGAAGCCGGGCAGCTGGCCGCCCTCGCCGGGCTTGGCGCCCTGGGCGACCTTGATCTCGATCTCCTCGCAGGCGAGCAGATATTCGGCGGTGACGCCGAAGCGCCCGCTGGCGATCTGCTTGATCGGCGAGTTGGCGTTGTCGCCATTCGCATAGGGCGTGTAGCGCGACTTGTCCTCGCCGCCCTCGCCGCTGACGGCCTTGGCGCCGATGCGGTTCATGGCGATGGCCAGCGTCTCATGGGCTTCCGGCGACAGGGCGCCGAGGCTCATGCCCGGGGTGACGAAGCGCTTGCGGATCTCGGTGATCGATTCGACATGCTCGATCGGCACCGGGGTGGGCTGGGGCACGAAATCGAGCAGGTCACGCAGCGCGATCGGCGGCAGTTCGGAGACCGCCTGGCTGAACTTCTTGTAGTCCGAATAGCTGTCGGCGCTGACCGCGTGCTGGAGCAGATGGATCAGCCCGGCCTGATAGGCATGGGCCTCGCCATTGGCGCGGTACCGATAAAGGCCGCCGATCGGCAGGGCGGCGACATCCTCGTCATAGGCGCGCTCGTGGCGCATCCGCGAGCTGACGAACAGCGATTCGAAGCCTTCGCCAGAGATCTTGGACGGCATGCCGGGGAAGAAATCATTGACCAGCGCGCGGCTGAGGCCAACCGCCTCGAAATTGTAGCCGCCGCGATAGGCGGCGATGACGGCAATGCCCATCTTGGCCATGATCTTCAGCAGGCCATCGTCGACGGCCTTTTTGTAGCGGGCGATGCAGGCATCATGGCTGAGCGCGCCGAACAGGCCCCGGGCGTGGCGATCGGCAATGGCCGCCTCGGTAAGATAGGCGTTCACCGTGGTGGCGCCGACGCCGATGAGGACGGCGAAATAATGGGTGTCGAGCGCCTCCGAGGCGCGGACGTTGAGCGAGGCGAAGGTGCGCAAGCCGCGGCGCACCAGATGGGTGTGGACGCCGGCGGTGGCGAGGATCATCGGGATGGCGGCGCGGGCGGCGGACTGAGCCTCGTCGGTGAGGAACAGGTTGCTCTTGCCCGAGCGGACGGCCAGCTCGGCTTCCTGGCGGACGCGGGCGATGGCGACGCGCAGCGCATCGGCGCCGCCGGCAATGTCATAGGTGCAGTCGATCTCGACGGCCTGGGGGCCGAAATGATCGAGCAACAGCCGCCAGCCCTTGCTGGTGACGACCGGCGTTTCCATGACCATCACGCCCTTCTGTTCGGCGGTGCCATCGAGGATGTTGCCGAGGTTGGCGAAACGCGTCTTCAGCGCCATGACCCGGGTTTCCCGCAGCGAATCGATCGGCGGGTTGGTGACCTGGCTGAAGTTCTGCCGGAAGAAGTGGCTGAGATTGCGCGGGGACTCGGAGATCACCGCCAGCGGGCTGTCATCACCCATGCTGCCGGTGGCTTCCTTGGCGTCCTCGACCATCGGCGCCAGCAGCAGCTCCATGTCCTCCATGGTCTGGCCGGCGGCAACGAGCCGGCGGCGCAGGTCGGCGCGGTCATAGGGCGGGGCAGGCTCGGGCAGGTCGAAGCCCGGCAGCTCCTCGAAGCGGGTGAAGCTGGCGACCTTCTCGGCATAATCCTTCTCGCCGGCGATCCGGTCCTTGATCTCCCGGTCGGTGTAGAAGCGCGGCGGTTCATCGGCCTCGCCGATCATGTCGACGGCGATCATTTCACCGGGGCCGAGCGCGCCCTTGCGGATAATGTCGATCTCCGGGATGATCACCATGCCGGCTTCCGAGCCCGTGATCAGCAGATTGTCCCTCGTAAGGCAGTAGCGCATCGGCCGCAGCGCGTTGCGGTCGAGCCCGGCGACGGCCCAGCGGCCATCGGTCATGGCGAGCGCGGCTGGGCCGTCCCACGGCTCCATGACACTGGCAAAAAAGGCATACATGGCCCGGTGTGCATCGGGCATGAAATCGTCCTTCTGCCACGCCTCCGGGATCAGCATCAGCTTGGCGGTGGGCGCATCGCGCCCCGAGCGGACAAAGGCCTCGAACACCGCGTCGAGCGCGGCGGTATCGGAGGCGCCGGCCGGGATCAGCGGCTTGATGTCTTCCGAATGCTCGCCGAAGGCGGCGGCGGCCATCTTGATCTCGTGGCTCTTCATCCAGTTGGTGTTGCCGCGCACGGTGTTGATCTCGCCGTTATGGGCGAGGCAGCGGAACGGCTGGGCCAGCCACCATTGCGGGAAGGTGTTGGTGCTGTAGCGCTGGTGATAAATGGCGTAGCGGCTGATGAACCGCTCGTCCTGCAGGTCCGGGTAGAAGACCGACAGGCCTTCGGCGAGGAACAGCCCCTTGTAGATGATCGAGCGGGCCGACATCGAACAGACGTAGAAGCCCTGGATCTGGGCCTCGATAACCTTCTTCTCGATCCGGCGGCGGATCAGATAGAGGTCCTTCTCGAACGCCTGCATCGCCTCATGATCGCTGGGCAGCGGCCCGGCAATCATGATCTGCTCGATCTCGGGGCGCGACAGCATCGCCTTTTCGCCGATCACCGAGACATCGACAGGCACCTGGCGCCAGCCATAGACCTTGTAGCCGAAGCCGATGATCTCCGATTCGACGATGGTGCGGCACGTCTCCTGTGCCGTGAGGTCGGTGCGCGGCAGGAATATCTGGCCGACCGCCAGCAGATTGGGGCGCGGCTTCTGGCCGGCGCGCTCGATGTGCTGGTGGAAGAAATCGACCGGCAGCTCGACGAGGATGCCGGCGCCATCCCCGGTCTTGCCATCGGCATCGACGGCGCCACGATGCCAGACCGCCTTCAGCGCCTCGATGCCGGCCTCGACGACGCGGCGCGAGGCCTTGCCGTCTGTGGCGGCGACTAGGCCGACGCCGCAGGCATCGCTCTCCAGATCGGGGCGATACATGCCATGCTCGGCGATGCGCGCCCGTTCGGCTTCGGAATGTTGGAAGGACAGGGTCATGGGCGTGCTCTTGTCTGGACTATTTGGCGGCCGGAAGCGGCGGGAACAGCGTCTTCAGTTCGGCATCGATCTTCGGCGCCAGCGCCTGCTGGGCGGCCTGCAGACGCGGGGCGAACTGCTGCTGGACGCGCTGGTTGACCTGCGCGGCCAGCTGCGGCTGGGTGCGCAGCAGCTTGGTGCCGACCGGGGTGCGGTAGAAGGTGGTGGCCGCGGTCATCTCGGGAATGGTGAAGTTGGTGGCATAGGCCTCGATGCTGGCGGTGCGGACCGACCCCTGCATTTCGGTGTAGATCGGCCCCAGTGCATTGGCCTGGAGCACGCCCATCCGCGCCAGCGCGGCGGTGAACGCCGGCTCGTTGCGATCCGCCTTTTCCTTGAAGCGCGGGTTGTTGCCGAGCTGGGCGCGGATCAGATTGCCCTGGCGGACGCCGGCCAGCTGCTGGTCCAGCGCCGCCTTGCTGCTGGCCGGGGGGGTGAGGGTATCGACCAGCGTCGCGGCGGCCGCGGTGGCCGCTGCCGAGGGCTGGCCCTGGGCGAGCGCTGGCTGGGCGGCAGCGATGACGGGGACGGCGAGGGCGAGGGCAAGCATCATGCGCATCAGGCGGCCTTTCTCTTGTCAGCGGCAGCGGAGGCGGACGCCTCCTGCGGCCCGGCTTCGGTGCCCTGCGCGGCGCGGGCGCGGAGCCAGTTGTGAATCTGGACGGCGACGTCCTGGCCGTCACGGGCGGCCCAGACGACCAGGCTGGCGCCGCGGACGATATCACCGGCGGCAAACACGCCGGGCAGCGAGGTCATCATCGTCTTGTGATCGACGCGCAGCGTGCCCCAGCGGGTGACGGCGAGATCGGACGCGCCGAACAGCACCGGCAGGTCCTCGGGATCGAAGCCCAGCGCCTTGATGACGAGATCGGCCTGCGCCTCGAAGATCCCGCCGGGCTCCGGCTCGGGGGCGCGGCGGCCATCGGGACCGGCCAGGCCGAGCCGCATGCGCTGGGCGCTGACGCCGCTATCGGTGATGGCGGCCGGCGCGGCGAGCCAGACGAATTCGACGCCTTCCTCCTCGGCATGGGCGACTTCGCGCGCCGAGCCGGGCATGTTGGTACGGTCCCGCCGGTACAGGCATTTGACGCTGGCGGCGCCCTGACGAATGGCCGTGCGCACACAGTCCATCGCCGTGTCGCCACCGCCGATGACGACGACATGCTTGCCGGCGGCATCGAATTGCGCCGCCTCGACGACGGTATCGCCGAAATCGGCGCGGTTGGAGGCGATCAGATAATCCAGCGCATCGAGGACATGCGGCCCGTGCGCGCCGGGAACATTGACGTCCCGCGGGCGATAGACGCCGGTGGCGACGAGCAACGCGTCATGCCGGGCCTGAAGCTCGGCCAGGCTGGCATCGCGGCCGACCTCGAAATTGCGATGAATGATGATGCCGGCCTGTTCGAGCCGGTCGACGCGGCGCTGGACCACGAACTTCTCGAGCTTGAAGCCCGGAATGCCATAGGTCAGCAGCCCGCCGGCCCGGTCGTGCCGGTCATAGACATGAACGGTATAGCCCTTGATCCGCAGCCGTTCGGCCGCGGCCATGCCGGCAGGACCGGCGCCGATGATACCGACGGACTGGCCCGAGCGATCGGCGACGATGTTGATCGGCTTGACCCAGCCCATCTCCCAGGCGTTGTCGGTAATGAACTTTTCGACGGCGCCAATGGTGACCGCGCCGAAATCCTTCTCGATGACGCAATTGCCTTCGCACAGCCGGTCCTGCGGGCAGATGCGGCCGCAGATTTCCGGCATTGTCGAGGTGGCGGAAGAGATCTCATAGGCCTCCTCCAGCCTGCCCTCGGCGGTCAGCTTCAGCCAATCGGGAATGTTGTTCTGAAGAGGGCAATGGACTTGGCAGAAGGGAACGCCGCACTGCGAGCAGCGGCTGGCCTGCTCCTCCGCCTTGGCGATGATGAAGGGGCGGCTGATCTCGAGGAAATCATGCGCACGCTCTTCCACGGCGCGCTTGGCGGGCTGTGCCTGCGACGTGTCGATGAAGTGCAGCATCTTCGTGTTGGCCATGGACGAGACCCCTTTCCTGCGCTGCCCATAACCGATCGTACGGACGGAGTCATGCAAAAAGCGGCCGATGGGACAGTCTAGCTTACATATTTATCGCATGTGCGAAGCAGAGCGCGTCAAACTGGCGCGGCAATGGGTCCGATACGGTACTATCGAGCCAGGAGCCAGATCAGAGAGATGCTGCCCAGGGCAATCCGGTACCAGGCAAAGGGGGCAAAGCCGAAGCGGCCGATAAGGGCGACGAAGCCCCTGACCACGATCAGCGCGACCATAAAGGCGACCGTGAAACCGATGCCGATGGCGGCGAGATCACCGACGGCGAGCGCATCGCGCCCCTTCCACAGCGCATAGACGGTGGCGGCGGCCATCGTCGGCACGGCAAGGAAGAAGCTGTATTCGGCCGCGGTCTTGCGATCGAGACCGGCGAGCAGGCCGAACATGATGGTGGCCCCCGAGCGCGACACGCCCGGGATCATGGCGACGCACTGGCCGATGCCGACCTTGAAGGCGGTGCCGCCGGGGATCGCCTCGATGGTGCTGAACCGTTCCCGGTGCAGGCGCTTCTCGATGACCAGGATGGCGATGCCGCCGACGATCAGCGCTACCGCCACGGTCATCGGCGATTCGATCAGCCGGCGGATGCCCTCATAGGCGACAGCGCCAACCAGCAGCGCCGGCAGGAAGCCCAGGATGATGTTGCGGGTGAAGGTGATGGCCGACGGATCGCGCCGCGCCAGCCCGGAAATCACGCCGGTGAACCGACGATGATAGGCGACGAGGACGGCGAGGATTGCGCCCAGCTGGATGGCGATCTTGAAGGCCAGCTCGGCCTCGCCCTTGAAGCCGAGCAGCTCGGAAGCGAGGATGAGGTGCCCGGTCGACGAGACCGGCAAGAACTCCGTCAGCCCCTCGATGATGCCGAGGAGGATGATGTCGAAGAGGCTCTGTTCCATGGCGGCGGCTTAGCCGGGAGGATGGGGAGATGCCAGTGTTTAGCGCGAACCCGAGATGATCGCTGGGCGAGCCGCTGGCGATTATGCCGGGCGGGCGAACCGCGTGTCGCTGCGGTAACGCGCCAGCAGGGCGGGCACGAACGCGGCGAGCGGCATGGGGGTGATGCCGAGCTCGGCAAAACCGGGGCGACCGGGGGTCACGACATTGTCCTTCTGGAGCATCGCGAACTGGTCGGACGTCATCGGCACGAAGGGGAGCACATCACCGAGCCGGCCCATCAGCCGGGCCAGGCCGTCCGACAGCGTGATCAGGATACGATTCCGGCCGGTTTCGCGGTTGATCATCTCCATGATGGCCCGGAAGCTGAGCACATCCGGTCCGCCGAGCTCATAGGTCTGCCCCTGGGCGGCCGGTGTTTCGAAGGCAGCGATGACGGCGCTGGCGACATCGAGGACATGGACCGGCTGGAAGCGGCTCTGGCCACTGATGACGGGCAGGACAGGCAGGATCTGCGCCATCGCGGCAAAGCGGTTGAGAAACTGGTCCTCGGGGCCGACGACCAGGCTGGGGCGCAGGATGGTTGCGAATGGCAGGGCGGCCAATACCGCGGCCTCGCCTTCGGCCTTGGACCGGGCATAGGGGATGGTCGATGCCGCATCGGCGCCGATCGCCGAGATTTGCACATAGGCGGCGACGCCGGCGGCCGCCGCGGCCACGGCCGCCGTGCCCGCGCCGCGCGCCTGTACGGCATCGAAACGCTGGCCACCGCGCTCATCGAGAATGCCGACGAGGTTGATGCCATGGCTGGCGCCGGCAAAGGCGGCGCGCAGACCCTGACCGCTGCCGATATCGGCCCGCACCAATCCGATCTGATTGAGCCCGCCGAGCGGCTTCAGAAAACCCGCTGCATCGGGATGGCGGACGGCAACGCGGACACGACAGCCGCGCTCGGCAAGTTTCTGGACGATATAGCGGCCGAGGAAGCCGGATCCTCCAAGAACGGTGACGAGGCTGTCTGGCCCGAGGGGGGGAAGTGCGTTGTGCATGCCCTGCCCTAGCGC
>NZ_JBIMKZ010000082.1:0-13398 GCF_051860865.1 Polymorphobacter sp.
GGGATGACCAGCGGCGGCAGCGCCGGGTTGGCATTGCGCCAGAGCAGCGCGCCGCCCGCGACCAGGACGATCACAACCAGGACAAGAGCAACGCGCCGCACGGGGATCAGAGTTCGAGCGTGGCGATGTGGCCGCGCACGTCGACGGTCTCGCCTTCCTCGGCGACGATCTCGATCAGCGTGCCGGCGGCGGGCGACGGCACTTCTACCGTGGTCTTGGCGGCCTCGATCTCGACCAGCGCCTCACCCTCGGCGACGCTGTCGCCCACGGCCTTGAGCCAGCGGACGATCTCGCCGTCCTGCATGCCCATGCCGAACTGAGGAAGAAGGACTTTAAGCTTTGCCATGGTGCGATCCTCAGGCTGATACGGGCGACACGGTGCCGACGAGCTTGCGCGCGGCGGCGACGATGCGCTCGACGGTTGGATAGAGCGCCTTCTCGATGACCGGGGAGAACGGCAGGTGCGTATCCGCCGTCGCCACACGCAGCACCGGGCCGCGCAGGGCGCCGAACGCCTGTTCGGCAATGAGGGCGGCAATCTCGCTGGCCGCACTGCAATTCTGGTGCGCCGGATCGACGGCGATGGCGCGGCCGGTCTTGCGCACCGACTTGAGGATAATCTCCTTGTCGAGCGGCACCAGCGTGCGCGGATCCACGACTTCGGCGGAAATGCCCTCCTTTGCCAGCTGCTGCGCCGCCTTGAGTGCCAGCGGCACGCCGCCGGCGATGGCAATGATCGAAACGTCGCTGCCCTCGCGCTTGATGTCGCCCTGGCCGAGCGGAATCAGGAAGTCGGGGTCGTCCGGCACGTCCATCTTGCTCGACCAGCAGGTGCTGTCCTCGAAGCACAGCACGGGATCGTCGTCGCGGATCGCAGCCTTCAAAAGCCCCTTGGCATCATAGGCGTTGGACGGGACAATGATCTTCAACCCCGGCACGTTCATGAACATCGAATAGGGTCGGTCGCTGTGCTGGGCGGCATTGGAATTGCCATAGAACATGCAGGAACGGATCACGAGCGGCAGCCGCGCCTGCCCACCGTAAATGTAGCGCGACTTGGCGATGATGCTCATGATCTGGTCCATCGCCGGGTAGAGGAAGGACGAGATGGTGGCATCGACAATCGGCCGCGTTCCGACCATCGCCGCGCCGGCGGCGGCGCCGATGAAGCCATTTTCCGAGATCGGCGTGTCGCGGACCCGGTCGGTGCCAAAGGCTTCGACGAAGTCGGTTGTGGTGCCGAAGACATTGCAGACGATATCCTCGCCCATGATGAAGACGGTCTGGTCGCGGCTCATCTCCTCATGCTGGGCTTGACGGATGGCTTCGAGAAAGGTGATTTTTGCCATGAGCTTGTCCTTTCTCAGGCGCTGATGAAATCGGGGATCGGCAGCCGCTCGACGAAGACATCGTCGAACGCTTCGGCCTGTTCGGGATAGGCGCTGTCGCGCGCGAACTGCAGGGCATCCGCCACCTCGGCGGCGATCTCCGTCTCGATCGCTTCGAGCACGCTGGCCTCGACGCCGGCCTGCACGAGGCGGGCGCGGTAGAGGTTGATCGGGTCGCGCAGCCGCCATTCGTCGACCTCGGCGCCGCGTTCGAGCAGGATGCGGCCCATGTTCACCGCATGGTCGGCATAGCGGTAGGTCTTGGTCTCGATGAAGGTCGGGCCACCGCCGGTGCGGGCGCGCTCGACGGCGCGGGTCATCGCCTCTTCGACCGCATCGACATCCTGCCCATCCACCGTCTCCGCCGGCATGGCATAGGCCTTGGCGCGGTCGGTCATGTCCTTCACCGGCACGCCGACGCTGGCCGGGGTCGAAACCGCATAGCCGTTGTTCTCGCACATGAAGATCACCGGCAGCTTCCACACCGCGGCGAGGTTCATGCCTTCGTGGAAGGCACCCTCGCTGGTGGCACCGTCGCCGAAGAAGCAGAGCGTCACCCGGTCATTGCCGAGCAGCTTGGAGCCCAGTGCAGCGCCCGCCGCCACCGGCACGCCCGAGCCGACGATGCTGGTCTCGCCGAGGCTGCCGACCGAGAAGTCGGAGAGGTGCATCGAGCCGCCCTTGCCCTTGCAGATGCCGGTGACCTTGCCGAGCAGCTCGGCCATCAGCGGCCGCAGCACCGCGCCCTTGGCGATCGGGTGGCCGTGGCTGCGATGGGTGCCGACCATGTAATCGTCCTTGCGCAGCACGATGCAGGCACCGACCCCCGAGGCCTCCTGCCCGGCATAGGTGTGAAGCGCGCCCGGGATTTCACCGGCGGCGTGGATTGCCTCGGCCTTGTCCTCGAACAACCGGATTCGGACCATGCGGCGAAATTTTTCGAGCGCATGGTCGTTGGGGCGGTCGGTCATGTCGGTTCCTTTCGGGATCAGGCGTATTCGGGCGTGTGCGCGGCGACCATCAACTCGAGCGGGGCCTGGTACATCGGCTCAGGGGCGCCGCTGGTGATGGCGTAGACATTCTCCATATGGCAGGGGCCATGCTTCGCGCCGAAGAACAGGCTGTCGAGGCTGATCAGCATCCCCTCCTCCATCACAAAACCCTGCTTGACGCCGGCGAGGCCGGCGGCCGGGAACGGCAGCGGGATTTCCAGCGGCATCAGGCCGATGCCATGCGCGACCACCAGCAGCTTCTCCGGCGCGGCGACGCCGTTGGCGCGCAGATGGTCGAGGCCGATCTGCGGCAGGCTGTTGGTGGAGACGCCGGGGCGGAGGTTGTCGACCATCTTCAGGAAGGCATCGCGCAATATGTCGTGCATCCGCTGATAGGCCGGGGTCGGCGGGCCGATGATGGCGGTGCGGTTGATGTCGATCCAGAAGCCGTCGAGCACGCCCTGGGTTTCGAGGATGACGATGTCGCCTTGATGCAGCGCCCGGTTGCCGGCGGTGCGGAAAAGGTCGGGGATGAAGTCATCGCCCTCATAGCTGCCACCGAACAGCATGCCGCCGTCATCGACCGGGATGACATGGTTGCGGACCATGAAATCGCAGATCCGGGCCTGGACGTCGTTCCAGTCGGCGCCGTCATGGAGCAGGCTGCCGGCATGGGCGATGACGCGGTCGGCCATCTTGCCGACGGTGCGGTAGCGGACCAGTTCCGCCTCGGTCTTGACGACGCGGACGCGCATCATCAGGTCGAGCGCGTCGACGAAATGATGGGCGGTGCGGCGCTGGACGGCCGCCGACAGCCGGTGCTCGTCGAAGCCGATGATGGTATCGGCCAGGCCATGGTCGGCGAGAGCCACTGCCACCGCCGCGGCAATGTCCGGCTGGCAGCTGCCGCGGATGGCACCAGCGATGGCCATCGCGTCATCGCCCAATCGGCTGGCCGGACGATCGGGATCGACATAGCGGCCGACCTCGCAGAAATTGAGCAGGTCGAAGGTGCGGATCTCGTCGAAATGGCAGCGTGGCGCGTCGCGGTTGAGCACGGCAAGGATGCCGACATTGGCCTCCGGCACCACGAGGATCACCGGGCTGGCCGGTTCGGCGGGCACGATGGCGGCGGCGAACGGCTCCATCTGCGTCCAGCGTTCCAGCACCGAATGATAGCCGGTGGCGTAGCGAACATCATGCGGGTGGCTGAGTACCACGGCGGCCAGCCCCTCGGCGGCCATCTGGCTGCGGAGGCGGGTGATGGCGGCAGCGGTCATCAGGCGGCCGCTTTCGAGACATTGGCCTGATCGGCGCCCAGCGACAGGTCACGCAGGAATTCATGGTTGAGGATGAAGCGCACCGCGCCAGCCTCGTCGGTGAAGGCGACGGCGCCGTGCCCCATGAACAGATATTCGGTCGGCTGCTCGCAGCGCGCCTCGGCATGGCGCGAGCCGATCGGCTCATAGCCATAGGTACCGGCGGGCGCCGAACCGACATCATAGATCAGCTCGCCCTTGGTGACGAAATACTGGCCATGGCCGAGGTGCCAGTGCGGCGCGAAGGTGGCGCCGGGCTGCATCTCAACCCAGAGCACCCAGTCCCCGGTCTCCTCGCTGTAGCGGAGCAGCTTGACGGTGGTGCCGGTGCCGAGTTCGTGCGGATAGGCATCGGCGATGTTGACGATAAGGTCGCCGGTCTTGCCGGCGTCATGCATGGCATTCATCTTCGGTCTCCTCGGTCACATGGTGGCGGTCAGGCCCTCGTCGGCGGCGATTACCGCGCCGTGCACGGCACTCGACTCCGGGCTGACGAGGAAGATGATCAGGTCGGCGATCTGCGCCGGCTCCATGAAGAACTTGCGGCGCGGGCTGGGGTGGCCGTCCATTAGTGCGGCGATGGCACCCTCGCCTTCCGGCGTGCGCAGCGCGGCGGTCAGCGGCGTGGCGACGGCACCGGGGCAAACACAGTTGATGCGGATACCCTTCGGCCCCTGCTCGGCGGCCAGCGTGCGCGCCAGCATCGCCACCCCGGCCTTGGACGCCGAATAGGCACTGTCCCCGGCCCGGCCGGCAGTGCCGCTGACCGAGCTGACGAAAACGATACGCCCCTCGCCGCGCGCGATCATCGCCGGCAGTACCGCCTGGGCGGTGTAGAAACTGCCCTTGAGATTGACGTCGACATGGCGGTCGAACAGCGCCACCGGGCTTTCCGGTACCGGGTTGGGCTGCCAGATGGCGGCATTGTTGACGAGGATATCGACCGCACCAAGCCGGGCGACCAGCGCCTCGACGGCGCGGAACACCGCGTCCGCGTCGGCGAGATCGGCCCGCTCGGCGGCAGCGATGTCACCGCGTTCGATCGCCGCCTGAAGCTCGGCATCGGGCGCGTTGGACAGCACGCCAACGCGAACCCCGAGCGCGGTCAGCCCCCGGGACACGGCCTCGCCGATACCCGACGTGCCGCCGGTGACCAGCGCGACCTGGCCGTCAAGCGCGTTCACGCCGCGCCCGCAATATCAGCATCGCCGAGCGGCGTGAACCGCTGGATGACCGGCTGGCCGTCCACACACGCCCAACCCGCGGCCGACATCGCCTGATGATAGGGCATATCGGGATGCGCCTTGTATGCCGCCTCGTCGGCAAACACCTCGGTCATCACGAACAGTGCCGGATCCTCCTCGGAGCGCATCACCTGATACACCAGTACGCCCGGCTCGTGCGCCCGCACATCCTTCTGCAATTGCGCCGTCAGACGCGCAAACTCGTCTGATTTCTCCGGCTTGGTGCGGACCTGCATGAGAATACCGATCATCGATCAGACCTTTCGTGGACGCGTGAAAACAGGCCATCCGTGCGCTGCGATCACCCCGCGGCTGCGCTTTGCCGTTGGTTGCGTGCCGCAGGGCGTGGGATGCCACTCCCGAAAGAGAAAATAGCTGGGCCGGTCCTGTCGGGGACCGGGCCGGCCCAGCAGTCGTCTCCCTGACGCGCCGCCGAAGCGGCGCGATCCGGGGGGGGCGGGAGGCGTCACAACCGTCTCAGAAGCTGGCGGCCAGCTCGACACCGAAGGTCCGCGGAGGGGCATAGTTGGTGAAGTTGAACAGCCCGGCGACGGAGTTGGCAGAGACGCGGTAGACGCGGTCGAGCAGGTTGCGGCCGAACACCGAGATCCGGTAGCGGTCGCTGGGTGACGACCAGATCAGGCTGGCGCCGACCAGCGTGCGCGCCTGGCCCTGGGTGCGATCGGCATTGAGGGTGACCGATTCAAACTCGGACTGGTAGTTAACGTCGCCGTTGACGCTGACCTGGCCCCAGGGCTGGGGCGGGAATTCATAGTTGGCGGTAAAGTTGGCGGTGACTTCCGGTACGTTGCGGAGCTTGAGGAAGGTGGCATCGACATTGGTACCGCTGCCATCGATATCGGTGAAGAACTCCAGATATTTGGCCTTCTGCCAGCCGAACGCCGCGCCGAGCGTCAGGCCATTGACCGGCACCGCACCGAACTCGAGCTCGACACCATAGACCTCGGCCGAACCGGCGTTGGTGGTGCGGGTTTCCTGCCCGGGCAGGCCGGTGATCGGATCGGTGAACGGCACCACGGCATCGCGCTGCAGGTCATTATATTTGACGTAGAAACCGGCGGCGTTGAAGCGCAGGCGACGGTCTGGCGTTTCGGTCTTGAGGCCGATTTCGAAGCTGTCGGCGGTTTCTTCGCCGAACGGCAACGCCGAGGTTGCGGTCATTGCCTGCTCATTGTAGCCGCCCGACTTGTAGCCTTGGCTGTAGGTGAAATAGCTGTTGATGCCGTCGGCGACGTCCCAGCGCACGCCGGCGCGGATGGTCGGCTTGGAGAAGCTCGTGCTGTCCGAATATTCGGGCCAGAAGCCTGTGGCGATAATCGACCGGCGAACCTGCGGCTGCACCGAGAAGGATTTTTCCTCCTTGGTATAGCGCGCCCCGAAGAAGACGTGCAGCGGATCGGCGATCTGATACTCTGCCTCGCCGAAGACGGCGTAGCTGTCGACCTTGTAATAGGCGGTCGACTGGTTGGGATCGGTGGTGGCGGTGGGATCGCCGAGGAAGCGCAGGAAGCCGAGGAACGAAGTGGCATTGGCGTCCAGCGTCTGCCCCCAGTACATGCCACCGACGGTGATCTTGAAGCGATCGGAGAAATCCGAGCTGAAACGGCCTTCGACGCTGTACTGCTTGCGAACGTCTTCGCGGGTGGAAACGAACAGGAAGGCATTTTCGCCGGTATAGTCCGATGGCAGCTTCGACATGGCACGGCGCCAGCCGCCGACCAGGGTGAACGAGCCAACGTCGGAGACGCGATGCTCGCCACGCAGGTAAATGCCATCGACATCGATCTGGTGGCCATTGAGCGTGCCGACGCAGTTGGGGGCACTTGAGTCGCCGGCGCAGAGCGTGGTGCCGGTATCATAGGGACTGGCGCCGGTGGTCTGGATGCCGGGGAAGCCGACTGTATCGAACAGGAAGCCCGGCGGCGTCTCGTTGACGCTGGGCGGACTGGCGCCGGTATCGCGCAGCAGTTCATAGGTCAGCATGATGTCGGTATCGGGACTCGGTTCCCAGAGCAGCTTGGCGCGGCCGCTCAGATACTGGGGGCCACCGAGCGGGCGATTGTCGCCGGGGCCGACGCCGGGCACGAAATCGACGTTGTTGGACTTGGCCTGGCGGTAGAAGCCGTCGCCCTTCTGGTAAGACACGGCCGTGCGGAAGAACAGGTTCGAGGTGATCGGGATGTTCAGCGACGCCTTGGCGGTGAAGGTGTTGAAGCTGGCGTAGCCGAGCCGGATTTCGGCGCCGAGTTCGTCCGTGGGCCGCTTGGTGATGACGTTGACGACGCCGCCGACAGTGTTCTTGCCGAACAGCGTGCCCTGCGGGCCGCGCAGCACTTCGATGCGCTCGATGTCGAACAGGTCGAACAACTGGGTCTGGACGTGGGCGAGGACGAAATCATCGACGACGACGCCGATGGCCGGCTCGAAGGTCAAGATGATGTCGCCGGTCGACTGGCCGCGGATGCCGATCGAGGCGGCGTTGAAGCCGGGAACGTTGGTGATGACGACGTTGGGGATGTCCCCGGTCAGCGCCCGCAGGTCGGTGGCGAACTTGCGGTCGATCGCTTGGGACGAAAAGGAGGTGACGGCAACCGGCGTATCCTGGAGCGATTCAGTCACACGGCGGGCGGTGACGACAATGTCTTCGAGAACGGAGGACTGGCCGCCGCCCATGGGGTCGGTGCTGGGCGGCGTGGTGGCTTGGGCGAGCGCGGACGTACTGGCACCTGACAGCAGCACGGCAGCAGCTGTGGAGCAGGCAAAGAAATATCGTTGGCGGAATCCACCCATAGCATCCTCCCAAAAACCCCGGCCCCCTATTGTGCGGCTCGAGCATGTTGCGCTGGTCTACAGCGAGCCCATAAACAAACATAGATGTTCGTTCTATGGAAGAGGGAAAAACAAACATGCATGATTTTAATTGATCTGAAGGCACAAGCCGATTGCCACATCGATGGGGCGGCGCCGCTTCGCCCCGGTTCTGCGCTATTACGGTTTCCTGGACACGGAGATAGCGTGTGTGATGAAACCGGGCGACGGCCACGTGACGACCGGGCGTTGTCGCAATTTGCACCGAAGTGGGAGAGGGCTGATGCAACCCGGGCCGTTTGCCATAAACATTCCGACCGAGCCCGCACGATCTACGCGATCGTCCTCAGCACACACGCTTCACGCCGGATTTTGCCAACGCTGACTGGTCCTAAGGCACCGAGGACGAGTATTTTGCCGAAGTTCCCGCGACAATCGTCGCCGATATCCGCGAAGCGTTCCGGCCCGTGTGCAAGCTGAACTAGGTTGCATTATACTGATACGCAGCGACAGCGCATACTTCACGTACAGCATCACCATTAGCCGGATCACCTCGGGCGACCTGCTGAAATAGCCGAACGCGTTACGGCTCACGAGGTGTGGCTAGGCCCCCGCATCGCTTGGACAATTGCTTTAGCAATGCCCGGCGGACCTATCCCAGGCTTCCGACGTTGTCCGCTTGATTGGCACGTTGAACAGCCTGAAGGACAAATCTGATGAGCGACATGACCCTGCACGGTCTCGCCAAGGCGATGGGGAAAATTGACTTTGCAATGCTGACGACCCGGACCGAGGGCGGCATGCTCGCAACCCGGCCGATGAGCAACAATGGCGAAGTTGAATGGCAAGGCGACAGTTTCTATTTCAGCTATGACGACGCGCGTACCATCTCCGATATTACAGCCGATCCGCATGTCGCGCTGTCGTTCCAAGGCAGCGCTGGGCTGCTCGGCAAACCGCCGCTGTTCATCGCGGTCGAAGGCAACGGTCGCATCGTGCGCGACAAGCAGGCGTTCGCCGAACACTGGATGCCCGATCTCGAACGCTGGTTCCCGCAAGGGATCGACACGCCCGGACTGGTGATGATCCATGTCCGCGCGGTGCGCGTAAACTACTGGAATGGGGCAGACGAGGGCGAGGTCGCAGTTTGACCGAGCGCCGACCGCGCGCGGTATAGTGGCGCGGGCTGGAACGGTAGCATCCTCTCGTGCCCACCGCCGCCCGGGCCGCTTCGTTCCGGATCAGCCCTGTTTGCGGTCGGTCGAGATCCATGAAATGTGACCACAGATGCTCACTTGCAATCGCTTCATCGAACGGAACCAACTGCGACGTGAGCATTTACCCGGGATGATGCGCCTCACCCACATTTTCGTTTCGTCGCAATCTGACAGTGCCCTGGTGCCAGTTGGCGGCACAGCTATTTAACCGACGGCCGCACTTGTAGTGGCGGTGCTGTCAGTCCAACTGCAACTCGTCTCCACCAGACGCAGGGGTGCCTAAACCGCCCTGCTCCTAGCTCATGACTGCCCGCCACTCCGCAAGGGCTGCGGAGCGCTGGGTCTTGTCGCCGTTCCGGCTGATGGGGCGGCGTTGGGCGCTGAAGTGACTGTGGACGGAGACGTGGACTGGAAGTTTGCTTTTGTCGGTTCCCCGGGCAAAGATATCGATCACAGCCGGGAGAGCAGGGATGACTAGCGAATACGCATTCGATTGCCGAAATGGCTGGTCGGTCAATCCGGATGCCCCGCCCGACTCGTTCGAAGCCAAGGCGCCCTATGTCGACAATGGCAGCACCACGATCTCGCCCGAGAGATATTATTCGCCCGAATGGCAGGAAAAAGAACGGACGCACCTGTGGCGCAAGGTCTGGAACTGGGCGGCGCGCGAAGAGGATATTCCAGAGGCCGGAGATTACGTCACCTTCGAGATCGGGCGCGAAGAGTTCATTGTCACCCGTGGCAAAGATGACCGCATTCGCGCCTTCTTCAATGTATGTCCGCATCGCGGGAACCGCCTGGTCAGTGATGCCGATGGCAGTCGCCCCCATGGCTTTACCTGCCCGTTCCACAACTGGCGCTTCGGGCTCGATGGCCAGCTGGAGAAGCTCACCGATCCAGAAACCTTCAGGCAGGAGGCCCTGTGCCGCGACATGTCGCTGAGCGAGGTCCGCTGCGAGACCTGGGAGGGTTTCGTGTTTCTCAACATGGACCCGAATGCCGAGCCGCTAACCGTTCATCTCGGTCCGCTGGTCGAGCATGCGAGGCCCTATCGCCTCGTGGACATGCGGATCGTGCGACGGGTCCAGGCCGTCTGGGAGGCGAACTGGAAGGTCGGTGTCGACGGCTTCAACGAGGCCTATCATGTCCATGCGGTCCATCAGCAAATCCTCCCCGTCTTCAACGACTATCACGCGCAGATCGACCTGTATGGGCACGGCATGAGCCGGATGGTGACGAAATTCGCCTTCGCCAGCCCGCGCCTCGACGGCAAGGAATTGAATGAGGGCCTGAAAGCGATGCTGCGCGAAGTCGGGATCGATCCCGATAGCTTCACCGGCGGGATGGAGGATGTCCGCCCGATGGTGCAGCAGGCCAAGCGGGCCCGCGCCGCCCGGCTGGGGCTCGATTACTCGGGCTTCATCGACAATCAGCTCACCGACGACTGGAATTATTTCATCTTCCCCAACATCCAGGCCGGTATCCATCCGGAAGGGGTAAGCCTGCTCTATTTCCGCCCCCATGCGACCGATCCCCGCAAGTTCATCTTCGACGTGATCGTGATGCTGCATCCGCAGGAAAATCCCGAGTTTCTGCCGCCCGCCTATATGGGGCTGCCCGAGGGCTGGGACATTTCCGGCCGTGAGCCAGCCGTGATCGAGCAGATCGACTGGCGCGACGGCGGGCTGGGCGAGGTCTTCGACCAGGACAGCAGCCTGTTCGCCGAGATCCAGAAGGGCATCGAGAGCCATGGCTTTCGCGGCAGCATATTGTCCGAGCAGGAGCAGCGTATCGGCCATTTCCATGCCGAGCTTGAGCGCTATCTCGGCTTGCGCAATTGAACGCGGCCCAACCGCAAGGCAAGTCTGGCGGCGGTGCTGCCGGCTCAAGTGCCGAGTGAGTAGCCCCTAGTTTTCTAGACGCCTTCCGTTTCAAAATCTGCTGCGGTTCGAACGCGACGGGCGACAGCATGCCGTTTCTGACCAGCTTGCGCGCCGGGTTGTAGAACATCTCAATGTAATGGAACACGTCCCGCCGGGCTTCGTCGCGGGCTTTGTACGTTCGGCGCCGGATGCGCTCCCGTTTGAGCAAGGAGAAGAAGCTCTCGGCGACGGCATTGTCATGGCAGTTGCCGCGGCGGCTCATCGAGTGCTCATATTGTGCGCGCGTATGAAGGCTGCCCAGTCCATGCTGGTGAACTGCGAGCCCTGGTCCGAGTGGATCCAACACCCGGTGCCTCGGCTTGCGTCGCCATACCGCCATCTGCAGCGCCTGCACCACCACATCGGTGGTCTGCCGACTCTGCATCGACCAGCCACGGCGCGCGGGGCCAAGTTTGCCGCTACTATGTCTCTGCTCCGCTTCAGCAGGGATAGCGCGTGGCTCCGACTGGAGTGTCTGTCAGCACCGATGCGATCCGGCGGGTCGCAGCCATCGCGCTAGAGACCAGGCTTGCTGATACGATGCGGCGGCTGCTTCCGCGCGTCGACAACGATCCCCTCGCGGTATCCTGTGCGTGGAAGTTTATCCCAGCCTTCATATTCTCTTACCCATTGCGCTGCTGCCTGGGATCCGATCGCGGCTCAGCGTAGGCGAGATCGCCACAGCGGATGCCGCCGACCCAGCACGCCTAAGACTTGAACTACCGATCCGCATGCGGCTGCGCGGCGGCCGCACCATGATCGAAGCCGCCGCAGGCTCCGAGCCAGTCACATCGAAGCGCGATCTGGCGCTGATCAAGGCGCTGCGTGCGGCCCATGCGTTGCTAGCACCATCAGCTCCCAACTGGTTGATGCACCCACCGTCGCATGCCAGCGTCGCCTGCTCCGACTGGCGTTCCTCGCCCCCGAAATCAGGCCGCAATCCTTGGTGGACGGCAACCAGTCGGGCTGACTGTCGACCAGCTTATCCGAACGCCGCCGGCGTGCTCGTGGAACGCGCAGATCGCCGATTATAAGGCCTGAGCGCCGTTCTACGCCCACCTGTTATCGGTGCGAAATCACCTGTTATGACACTCGAAATCGACTGTTTTGGCCGCAAAAATGGCTTTTTTATGCGATTGACAGGAAAGCGGATAACTAAACTCGTAAGTCACTGTTATCGCGAGAGCGTTGTCGCGAACGCCAACGCATCTTGGGCAGATTGGCCTGTTTCTCGGGCGATTATCCAGGAATTTCCCTGTTATCTGGGAAACTTACCCAGTCAGCAGACCACCAGAGACTCGGGCGAAAACCGCCCGCTGACACGCTCTGAAGTTGCGCCACATAAGTCTTCAGGTATGGGAATGGCGGGGAATAAGGCGGGCAAATGGGTCTGTTACAGCCAACCTGGCGCTGGGGAGACCAAAGCGTCGAGTTGCTGGCGGGCCATGCTCGATGATGATGAGCACTCCGTCTACGCTATAGCGCTGCGATAGTGTCGTCTCGCAAAATAAGGCGAAGCGCACATAGGGTAGTCCATGGCGGTTTGTCCTTCGGGCGAGTCAGGTGCCGTCTTGAGACCGTCCCGTACCGCCGGGCCCTTCATAGGCGGCGACAACCAGCGACCGGATCGTTGAGCGCAGTCTCTCCCAGTCTGCTGGCGATTCGAGCGGCATTCCGGCGAACCCGCCGATACTGACGCTGGAGAGCACCATCTGCTGGACCGCCGCGATCAGCACGGCATTCACCGCCGGCGCGTCGACTCCGGACGGCGGGGTAAAGCCCCCCTTGATCCGGGCCAACCACCCGATCAACGCACGGCTACGCGCCTCCGCGAACGCGCGCGTAAGCGCATTGGCCTCGGACAATTCCCAGGCGATGATGCGCTGCATCACGCGATGGTTGCGCAGCATCTCGACCTGCGCGTCGATCAACGCGGCGACGAGTTCGCCATAGCTCGCGACGTGCGGGACTGGCGCAACCGCGAGCGCGCGTTCGATGTCCTCCGCAAGCTCGATTCCGAGCGCCTCAGCAAGCCCGTCAAGGCCACCGAAATAGCGATAGATCAGTTGCTTGTCGCAGCCGGCGGCGCGGGCGATGGCATTGACCCCCCATCCTCCAAAGCCCTTTTCAACCAGCACGGCGCGCGCGGCAGCGATGATGGCGAGCTCGGTGCGGGAGCGATCGCGGCCGCGATCGTCAAGGTCCGGGGCGGGTGTCGGGGTACTCATTCCTTCTCCCTAGACCGTGAATGGGGGACTGGCCAGAAAAATATCACCGGTCGGTGACAAATGTTCTTGCATATGTCACCGACCGGTGATATTTGCCATGTCACCACTTAGAGACAAGGCATTCCGATGACCCCCTTGCAAAACCAGATCCACAATCCTGTCACCGGCGATCGCATCGCCTTTCTCTCGTCGCCATTGTCCGGCGAAGGCGAAATGCTGCGCTTCCGCTGCACATTGCCGCCGCACGGTGCAGGTGCAC
>NZ_JBIMKZ010000083.1:0-13265 GCF_051860865.1 Polymorphobacter sp.
CGCACCCGTGCGCCACTAACCCCGAAGGGTTCGTTCGACTTGCATGTGTTAGGCATGCCGCCAGCGTTCGTTCTGAGCCAGGATCAAACTCTCAAGTTCATGTCACAGCGATCACCGGGTGGAACCCCAGCAAACGCCGAATTTAGGAGCTTATCTGTCTGCACAACGTATCTGGCATACCGGCTCGAAAGCCGGCGTGCTTTAATGCGTTAATTAAGACATATAAGCGGAGGTTTAACCACGCTACCCGGACCCTAAAATGCCCGGGGCGTGGACCGCCGCCCACATGTCCCTTCATTCAACCTACGATGAGAAAGAGCGGCAACATTCTGGTACCCGACGAAGCCGGGCTCCAGATTGCTGCCATGTCCGAGGCGGCGTCGAACCGCTTGGGTCCGTTGCCGACGACGAGGAGGGCTTATGAGCCGTTCGGAGCACCTCGTCAACAACTTTTTTTCAGTATTTTTTGGCCGAAACCGCGAAATTCTGAACTTCCCGGCACCTGAGATTTGCTGGCTGACCTTGCGGCTCGCTGGCTGATCCCCGTTGTCTTGGCTGGCGTTTCATTGCTTGGCGCCGGCCGGGAGCGCTCCTTTATGGGTGGCCTCGAAGGGACGCAACCACAAAGTGACGGCTGGCGCGCTTTTTTCGTCACAGAAGCGTAATATGTCGTCCAACGTGCCACAAAGTTTCAATAAATTGCGCAGATCCGCGGTTTCCGTCCGAATCGTCAGCTGGCGATATAGTCCTTCATCGCCGCAGCTTCGGCCTCTGCCGCCTCGATCCGCTGCTTCACCAGGTCGCCGATGGAGACAAGGCCGACGATTCGGCCATCCTCCACCACGGGAAGGTGGCGGAATCGCCGATCAGTCATCACCGCCATCGCCGATGCGACGGAATCGCATGGTCGCGCCGTGACGACGGGCGCAGACATCACCGCACTCGCGGGGCGCTCGAGAATCGCCGAGCCATGGTCATGAAGCCCGGCACAGATGTCGCGCTCGCTGACCACGCCATAAATCTGCTCATCCTCAACAACGAGAACGGCGCCAATTCGATGCTGGTGAAGGAGCGCGACGATCTCGCGCACTGTCGTTGTCCGGATCACGGAGATAAGCGGCTTCTTGCCGTTCAGGATCTTGCCTATCATGGCCACCTCCCTCGACGATGAAACGTCAATATGTGGCACTTCTCTGCGCCATTGCGGTTATCATCTGCTGAATCAGTGACGAAGGCAAAATATGTCAGACGCGCCCCCCCGCCGCGCCCCGAGCTCGACATCCTCCACCGCCACGCTGCGCGCGGACGGCTGGCATCGGTTCCGACGATTATTGGCGTGGAGCGCAGGAATCGGGCTCGCGGCCGGGATTGGTGCGATTCTGTGGCTAATCGCCAACGGCACTCGCATGAGCCTGCATCTGGCGCTGGCGCTCGGCGGCGGCATCTTCCTGTCGCTGCTGCTGGCAGGGGCCCTGATGGGGCTGCTGTTCGTCTCGAACAGGATCGGGCACGATCAGGAAGCGCGCGATCAAAGCCTCGAAGATAATCAGTAAAGCGGACCGCCCCTTTCAAGGGGCGGTCCTCATCGAATCAAGCGACGACCTTGCGTGGACGACCCCGACGCTTGGGTGCCGGTGCCTCCTCGGCCCCGTCAGCCACTACGACCGCCTCTGCCGCTTCTGCAACATGGGTTTCCAGCGTAGGCTCAGACGGCGGCGCCTCTCGACGCGTGCGTGGCTTCACCCTGGCCGGGCCGGGCAGGCCCGGGATGGGGCCGTCCATCTCCTCGATCGACGCAAAACGGGGGGCGGGTTCGGGTCGACGCTCCGGCGCCCGCGATTCGGCCGGTGATGCTTCGACCGCACGCGGCTCCTCGTTGCGGCGCCGTTCATCCGGACGTCGCTCGTCGCGGTTCCAGTCGCGGCTGCGGGGCTGGTCACGATCGCGGTTCTGGTTCTGGTCCCGGTTGGCATCGCGCTGATACTCACGCGGCTGATCCCGCGCCTGTTCACGCGACGGTTCGCGGAACTGGTCACGCGACGGTTCGCGGGACTGTTCTCTTGGCTGCTCACGATTTTGGGGCTGCCGCGGGCGATCATTTCTCCAGTTGCGATCACCGTCGCGACGATCATCGCGCCCGTCATCGCGCCGGGGGGCGACATCGTCCTCATCGCCACCGTCGCCGTCGTCCTCGCCGTCATTGTCGGCGGGGTTGAAGCCGGCGCTGTCCTCTTCATCATAATCCCGGGGACGGCGGGTGGGCTCACCCTGCCGATCGCGATAATCGCCGAGCAGCCGATAATAATGCTCGGCATATTGCAGATAATATTCCGCAGTCACCCGGTCGCCTGCCTGCTGCGAATCGCGCGCGAGGCCACGGTATTTCTCGAGAAGCTGGCTGGCGTTGCCGCGCTGGCGATTATCGAGCCGGTTGCCGTAATTATTGCCGCCGGCAAGTTGCTGCGGGCGAGGACCGTTGCCGCCGCGGCGCCTCCGGTTCTGATTGTTCCTGATCAACTTCGCGTCCTCATGATGGACGGCGTGAGCCGTTATGCTGGCAATGGTTCGACCCTGGGTCACGCGTGCCTGAACTGCCGATCCGCTGCCGGATGCGGTTGCTCGATATGGTGCGTCTGAAGGGACGCCGCCTCGCACGTGATGCTTAACTGTCGAAAGGCAGCGGTCAAATCCCAAGCCACCTTCCCGTCATCTAGCCGCAATCGCTTCGCCTTCCAAGCGAAAAAAGTACCGTCCCTGCGGCTCAGCGGGTCAGCTCGACCAGCTCATACCATGTCTGCATATAGCCGCCGACACCGCCGCAGACGAAGATCGCATCATCGTCCGCGGTCACCCACATGTCATAGGCCGGGTGCTGGTTGCCCCCCATCGCGCCCTCGTCGACAAAGCGGAAATGACGGCAGGCAAAGCGACCGGCCGGAACCTCGCGCTCCGCCTCGCCGACATATTCGAGATGGATCTTCACCTGCGCCAGCATCGGCGGGGTGGCGCCCCGATGATCCGGCGACGGCAGCAACACGGTGAGCAGACGGCGGTGCGGCCCGCGTGCCAGGTCCATGATCCGCGTGATGAAGCCATCGGCGACGATCGGATGCGTGCCGAAACCGTCCAGCCCGGCGGGAATCGGCATCTGCTGCGACAACCGTCCGATCGTCGGGCCATGACTTTCGCACTCGACCATTCCTGTCTCATAGTCGAAGCGGACCCAACCGGAACCGAAATACGCGTCATCGAGACTGAGACGGACGTGACAGTCCATCGATCGTCCCTGGGCATCGAGCGAATAGAGGATGTCGCGCATCACCGTCGGCCGCGGTTCTTCGATCTCGCAATGCGCGCGAATAGTGACGGCGCCGTCGGCATGGTGGGTAAAGGCAAAATCCTCGAAGCCGCGCGGCTGGTCGAGCAATTCCGGCTTCTTGGACACATAGCTGAGGCGGCCGGTGATCCGGCGGTGAGTCATGGGGCTCATCAGTCTCTCTTTCTCGGTTCTCTGGGGGCGATGCCGACCATAAGGTCGAAAAGCTGTTCGGGGTCGGTGTTCTTCAGTGCGAGCGTCACCATCTCGGTGGCGTCCGGCCTGCCGACGGGGATTTCGCGACGGCCCCGGGTGATGCCGGCAATGATCATCTCAACCGCCTCTTCGACGGGCAGACCCTTGGCCTCGGCATCGGTCTGGCCAGGGCCCGCCGGCGTCCCGTCGGCGATGATTGCATTGGCACCAAGGTCGGTCCGGATGAATCCGGCGATCAGCACATGGACGGCAATGCCATATTGCGCGATCTCGGCGCGCAAAGCGTCCGACCAGCCGATCAGTGCATGCTTGGCCGCACAATAGCCGGCGCGTGTGGGAGACCCGAACTTGCCGGCGACCGAGGCATTGTTGATGATCGCACCACGCCGCCGTGCCACCATGTGCGGGAGCACCAGCCGGGTTAGTTGTACCGGGGCAAAGAAATCCACCTCCATCAACTGCCGATAAACGGCCATGTCGGTATCCAGCGCAAGGCCGCGCTGGGCGACACCGGCATTGTTGCACAGCATGTCGAGCGTTCCCACCCTCGCCAGGGCCTCGGCCGCCACTTCGGGCAGCGCGGCCGCATCGGCAACATCAAAGGCCAGCGTCTCGGCACCTCCACAGGACTCGGCGGTTTCCACCAGTGCATCGACATTACGCCCGGACAGCAGCAGGTGCGCGCCCTCTCGGGCAAAGCCCAGGGCCAGCGCCCGGCCGATGCCCGAGGACGCGCCGGTGATCCAGATCGACTGGCCCTTGAAGCGCCCGTCCATGCGTCAGCCGCGCCAGGGCTGCACGCCGATGAGGATCGGATGGGCCCAGAGCATCGCCCCCCAGAGGACCGCGCCGCCGACCAGCGCCACCGGTCCCGGCCAGGCCGACGACCAGGGAGCGCGGCCGCTGAACTGCCGCGCGAAGGGAAGATAGCTGGTGTGCGCGACATGGGTGGCATAGGCCGGGCTGGCAAGCATCTTCTTGCGGTCCTGCATCGCCGAGCCGAACAGCGCCAGCACCAAGACACCCCCGGCCAGCACTAGCGTGCGCGGATCCGCCGACATCGCCATATGCACCAACGCCCACAGCGCGAAGGCCCACATCATCGGATGCCGGGTGATCCCCTGGACACCGCGGATGCCGGTGGCCCCCGGCATGCCGCCGCCCATCAGCGCCGGGTTCGGCGTCGTCATCGAGCCGACGAACAGCACGAATGCCAGCAGCATCACCGCCATCGCCACGCCGTAAGCCCAGCCGGGCATCTCCCAGAGCCGCTCGGGCGGCACCGCCTTCCAGATCTCCACCGCCCAGAACAAGGAGCCCAGCGCCACCAGCGCATAGACGCCAAGAAAGCCTTTCTCGCCGATCGCCTTCGCCAGCGGCGCCCGCAGCGGATGCGACAGCAGCTCATGCCCGCCCACGAAAAGCGACACAGCAACGACCAGCAGTGCCAGGTCCGACATCAATTCACTCCGTGCATCCACCGCTTGAGCAGCGGCGACAGCGCGAGCAGGAACAACCCGATCCCTACCGCGACCCAGCCAATGGTGGTGAACACGCCCACATAGGTATCGAGGCTGAGCTTCAGATTGGTGACCGAGCCGCCCACGGTCTCGACACTGGCGATCTGCGCTACCACGCCGCCAACATATTGGGCCATGGCAGAGGCAAGGAAGAACACCCCCATCATCATCGCCACCACCCGCGCCATCGCCAACTTGGTGACCATCGACAGGCCGACCGGCGACAGGCAGAGCTCGCCCAGCGTATGGATCAGGTACAGGCCGGCAATCCAGCCGAGGCCGACCTTGTAGTCCGGCCCGGCAAAGCGGGTGCCGAAGACCAGGAACAGGAAGCCGGCGCCGACCAGCAGCAGCGCGATGGCGAACTTGACCGGGGTCGACGGTTCCAGCCCCCGCCGTCCGAGCGCGATCCACAGCATCGAGAACAGCGGCGCGATGATGACGATAAACAGCGGATTGAAAATCTGCACCTGGCCGGCCGGCATCAGATAGCCGCCGATCTCCCGATCGGTGTTGCGGTCGGCGAACAGCGTCAGCGACGACCCTGCCTGCTCGAAGAGCGTCCAGAACACGACGGTGAACACGATCAGGATCGTTGCCACCACCATCTTGTGGAATTCCTCACGGGTGCCCTTCAGCCAGGCCCAGACCGGAATGCCGATCACCGATGCCCCGAACACCAGGAACAGCAACCGGCCAAGCAGCGGCAGCGACTGGAGATAGGCGAGGATGCCGGCGCCGCTGCGAGCGGCGGCAGCGGCGGCTTCGGCGTTGGCCATTGAATTGTCGAGCAGGAACCAGAACAAGGGGATGGTGGCCAGCGCGGCGACCACCACCAGCTTGCCGGTGCGCGCCGCAACGCCATCCGGCATTTCGCCATAGCCATTGAGCCGCCCGCCATCGAACTGGAACAGCGCCCAGGCAATGAACATACCCGCCGCCGCCAACCCGAAGCCGGCCCACCAGCCGAACCACACCGCCAGCAAGGGCGCAAAGAAGGTACTGATCAGCGAGCCGAGATTGATCCCCATGTAGAAGATGGTGAAGCCGGCATCGCGGCGGACATCGGTCGGGCTGTAGAGTGCCCCGACGATCGCCGAAATATTTGGCTTGAACAGGCCGTTGCCGACCACCACCAGGCTCAGTGACATCAGCATCAGGGTCACGAACAGCGGGTTACGCTCACCCCCGGCCTCAAAGGCGCCGGCCGCCAGCCTGATCCGCTCGGCTCCGCCGGCATCGACCAGCGCCACGCTGCCATCGGGCTGGCCATCGATCTCAAGCCGCAACCCGTCGGCGCCGATGAACTGCCGGCGAATGTCGCCATCAGCCTCGACAGTGACATCGTAACGATTGCCCTCGAAGGCGAAATAGGGCGTGGCGGCGGATCCATTGAAGCACAGGCCGAGATAGCCAAGCGCCATCAGCAGCGCGCCGAGCTTCACCGCACGCTTGTTGCCGAGATAGCGGTCCGCCAGCAGGCCGCCGAACAAGGGCGTCAGATAGACGAGGCTGGTGAAGGCGCCATAGAGGCCGGCGGTTGTGGTGTCCGAAAACAGGAAATGGTCGGCGAGGTAGAGCGTCAGCAGCGCCCGCATGCCATAATAGCCGAACCGCTCCCACATTTCGGTGGTGAACAACCGGGCGAGCTGGGCGGGATGGCCGAACCACTGGGGCCGCGGGTCGGCGAGAGCGGATGTGCTGGCTGCGCTGTCGGTCAAAATAGGTCCCCGGCCAATCGCGCCTCACAGACCACATGCCATGGCACTGAGCAAGTGCGACATCAGCCCCCCTGCCCTGCCTGTCGTGCCGGGGTGAGGCATGGGGCGGTTTCCTTTCACCGCCTTCCTGCCTAAATAGCGTTGATGATCTTCAACGACACCGCCACCGCCGCCAGCCTTCTCGCCACGCGTCGCTCGGGCAAGGCCCGCGACCTGGTCGCGCCCGGCCCGGATGCCCCCACCCTGGCCGCGATCCTCGCCGCGGCGATCCGGGTTCCCGATCACGGCAAGCTGGCGCCCTGGCGCTTCATCGTCATCGGCGCCGACCAGCGTGAAGCGCTGGGCGCCATGCTGGAGAACGCTTATCGCGCCGAAAAGCCCGGCGCTTCGCGGATGGAGATCGAGGCGATGCACAGCTTTGCCCGGCAGGCGCCAACGCTGATCGTGCTGATGTCCCGTCCGTATCCGGAGAGCCATATTCCACTCTGGGAACAGCAACTGTCGGTCGGCGCCGCCGGCATGCAGTTGCTCAATGCCGCCCATGCCCATGGCTTCGTCGGTAATTGGCTGACCGGCTGGGCCAGCTTTTCCCCTGCCGTCACCGCCGCTCTCGGCGAGCCCGGCGAGCGCATTGCCGGCTTCTTCTTCATCGGCACGGCAACGAAGCCGCTCGATGAGCGGCCCCGACCCGAACCAGCGGCCGTCATCAGGCTGTGGGCACCGCCGACCGGCTGACACGCCGGGCTTCGAAATCGAAGATCTTCAATTCGATGACGAAGAAGCACATCACCCAGAGCATCGCATCCCAGAAATCGAGCCACTCACCCTGGAAGCCCCAGGTCAGCGCAATAACAATAATGCCAAGATAGAGCGCGCCCTTGCCGAGGGACCGCAGCCGCCACGCCGTGGTGCCGTATCGCCCCGACCAGTGCAGGTCGTAAGCAATGGCTGCTGCTACGAGCAACCACAGGCTGGCATTGGCGAAATTCAGCCATTCGGCTTCGAACCCATAGGCTGCCCAGGAAAAACCTGCCAATGCATATCCGAGCGTTTCAAGACCGCGCGGTGCCCGCCGCCGCCACGGGCCGCCGACGACCGCCATCGCTAGTCCCCGGCTTTCCCATTCGAACGCCGCCAGGATCATCAGCCAGCCGCTCTGCTCGACCACTTCGCGCCAGGTGCCAAAGACATACAGCAGGCCGGCATCGAAGAGCAGCAGGCCATAAACCAGCGCCTTGAAGACAAGAAAAACCCGCCCGCCGGACAGGCCGGCGGGCGGGGCTTCGATCATCGATGTTGCGGGCCTGGCCAAATGGTCAGGCGGCCTTGAGAACCTGCTCGATCTTCAGCTGGGCGGCCGGCTCATCGATATTCTCCATCGCGGCCAGCTCCCGAGCCAGACGGCCGATCGCGGCCTCATAGATTTGGCGCTCGGAATAGCTCTGCTCGGGCTGGTCCTCGGCACGATGCAGATCACGGACCACTTCGGCGATTGACACAAGGTCGCCCGAGTTGATCTTGGCCTCATATTCCTGCGCGCGGCGGGACCACATGGTCCGCTTGATCCGCGGACGACCCTTCAGCGTGGTCAGTGCTTCGCTGAGCGTCGCCTGGCTGGACAGCTTGCGCATGCCAACGCTCTCCGCCTTGTTGGTCGGAACACGAAGCGTCATCCGCTCCTTTTCGAAGCGCAGGACGAAGAGTTCGAGGACAGAGCCGGCGATTTCGGAGCGCTGAAGCTCGACGACGCGGCCCACACCATGCTTGGGATAAACGACATAATCACCGACTTCAAAGCCGAGCGGCTTGGCAATCGCCATGGATGTCCGTTCCTTTCTCAGCCCGGCGGTCGCGATCCGAACAAGCCAGTCTCACCAAACCCTGAGGCTCGCTGTGTGACAGTGCAGGTCGACAATGCGTGTCCGCGTACGGGCGTTCTTGCTTCTATACTTTACCTCTGATCTCGCTGACCGGGCCCAAAGGCTCGATTGCGGGACCGGCGACCTGCGACGGCATGATCCATCACGCGTTCTTCATAGCAGCAAAACTGCCATAATTCCACTCATTGATGGGATTTGAACCGCAAGTGGAGCAAAACACAGCAAAAATGCGCCAAAACCGAAAGGTTTTGGCGCATTTTTGAACCCGATTTGACCCGAATCAGTTGCCGCTGCCGGCCTTTTCCGAGAAATATTTGTCGTACTTGCCCTCTTCGCCCTTGTGGGTGTCGGCATCGTCCGGCGTATCGCCCTTCATGGTGATGTTCGGCCACTGCGCCGAGAAGGCCGCGTTCAGCTCCATCCACTTCTCGATGCCACCCTCGGTGTCGGGCAGAATCGCCTCGGCCGGGCATTCCGGCTCGCAGACGCCGCAATCGATGCATTCGTTCGGGTTGATCACCACCATGTTCTCGCCCTCGTAGAAGCAATCGACGGGGCAGACCTCCACGCAGTCCATATACTTGCACTTGATGCATGCTTCGGTGACGACATAAGCCATTGTGAGCTTCCCCTTGGAGCCGCAGCCCTCCCACGACCGCCGGGCCCAGCCCCGGACAGCTATCATTTGATGCGCTGCTAGAACGCCGCCACGGTTCGCGTCAATGCCCCTTGGCACGGTACCACCGAAGACAGGCCCATGTCGGCACCCAGATCGGTGTACATGTGGCAGGCTTCGACATAGGGACCGCGCCGCTCGGCCAGCCCCTCGACCCGTACAGCGACAATCCGGTCGTGCAGGGGAAAACTCAGCACTTGGCCCGAGCGGACCTGCGCCGAGGCGCGCTCGACGACGCGGCCATCGATCCGCAATCGTCGGCTTTCACACAGCGCCTTGGCTTCCGATCGGGATTTCGCAAGCCGCGAAAACCACAACCATTTATCGAGCCGGAGCGCTGCACCATGAACCAATGAGAGCCTGCCTTTCTATCCCTTGCGTCGGCGCGAGACCGGCACGTCTGCGAGTGCGCCAAAACGAAAATCGGCCAGAACGTTGAACGGAGAGGGCGCGCGCGGCCTGGCCTCCTGCGCCGCGCCCCGGTCATTTGCCTCGCGTCGAACGCCGCGCCAGGCAAAATGCTGTGTCCCGTCCACAAGTTGTGGCCGGTAGCCGAGCGCGCGCAATAGTCGCGCCAGCCCGTCATGGCCGAGCCCCAGCGAGGCGGCCCAGTTGGGATCGGGAATGAACGGCGCTCGCCCGGCCCGACGGTCGTGGATGGCCCGCGCCAGCCGGTCGACCATGTCGATCCGCACGGCCTGCCCGCCCACACGCCAGAAGCCAGCCGTCTCGACAAAGCCGGCTGGCCACGCCTCGTCGATGGCCAGGCTCACACGCCCCGGCGGCGGCAATGGCGGCAGCAACTCAATTCCATTCCAGACCGCCCAAAGCGCAAGGCGCCAGCGGGTCGGCTCCGGCCGCAGCAACCGGGGAATGAAGACATGCGAAACGCCCAGCCGCACCCCGGCGCTGGCGAGCGCCTGGCGGTCGGAACGGCCCAGTGCCCCCAACTGGTCCTCGGCCGGACCGCGCGGCAGCACGCCCAGCGTCTCGACCAGCCGCACCGCGAGGCCCCGCGCCGCCGGCGACAGGCTGGCAGCGGCATCGGTCGCCGCTAGGCCGGCAAGCGGCCCGAGCACATGGGTCAGCGTGGCCTCCAGCCACGCCGCCAGCCGCGCCAGCACCCGCGCGCGGTCGGCCACGGCCAGTCCGGCAAGGGCGCGATCGAGCTGGATGCGCGGATCGAGCGCGTTGCGTCCGCGCCGCAGCGTCGCCACCCGGGCGCCGGCCCATTGCAGCCGTGGCGGCAGCTCGCCGTCGAACTCGAGCGCAAAGTCCTCGTCCGGCGCCTCGGCCAGAGCCGCGGCACGGGCGGCCAGCGCCTTGACCAGATGGCGCTCGGCTGCGGCAAGCAGCAGGCGCTGCTCGCCCGCCCGCGCCAACGGGTCGGCGGTGAAACGGAAGCCATCGAGCCGGCCGATCACCTCGCCCTCCACGGCCACCGCGCCGTCGGCATCGATCTCCACCCGCTGCTCGCCGCCGCGCGCCTTCAGGTCCTTGAGCAACACGGCCGTCCGCCGGTCGACGAAGCGTTGGGTCAGCGCCAGGTGCAGCGCATCGGATAGCCGCGATTCGACGTCGCGGGTCCGCTCGGCCCAGCGCTGTGGCTCGGCCAGCCAGTCGGGCCGATGGGCGATATAGGTCCAGGTGCGCGCAGCCGCAATCCGGTCAGCAATGGTCTCGACATCGCCCCCTGCCCTGTCGAGGTGCGCCAGCTCGCTGGCGATCCAGGCGTCTGGCAGCCGTCCATCACCTTCCGAAAGGTGGCGGAAGATGCGGGCCACCAGGCGGCCGTGCTGCTCGGGGCCGGTTTTGCGATAGTCCGGCAGGCCGCAGGCAGCCCACAACCGCGCTACTCCGCGCGGGCCGCGGGCGCGCTCCATAACCCAGGGTTCGCCGGCCAATGTCTTGAGCACGGCTAGGTCGATGGCGTCATCACTGCGGATAAGCTCGGGACGCGGCGGCCGCTGATCCATCGAGCCGATCAGCCGGGGCAGCGAGCCGAAATCGAGCGCGGTATTGCGCCAAACCAGATGGCCGAGCGGATCGAAACGATGCGCCTCCAGATCCTCGATCTCCTCTGGCGTGAAGCTGGCGGCCTCGCTGGTGCCGAGCTGGACCGTGCCGAAGCTGCCGTCCTTCTGGTAGCGACCGGCGCGGCCGGCGATCTGTGCCATCTCGGAAAGTGTCAGCCGCCGGTGGCGGCGGCCATCGAACTTCGACAGTGAGGCGAAGGCAACATGGGCGATATCCATGTTCAGCCCCATGCCAATGGCATCGGTCGCGACCAGATAGTCCACCTCGCCGGACTGGTACATCGCAACCTGGGCATTGCGAGTCGACGGGCTGAGACTGCCCATCACCACCGCCGCACCGCCTTTCTGGCGGCGCAACATCTCGGCCAGCGCATAGACTTCGGCGCGGGTGAAGGCGACAATCGCCGAGCGTCGCGGCAATCGCGACAGCTTCTTCGCCCCGGCATAGGAGAGGGTAGAGAAGCGGGGGCGATTGATGATCTCGGCCTCGGGCACCAGCTTGCGGATCAGCGGCCGCAGCGTCTCGGAGCCGAGGATCATCGTCTCGGCATAGCCCCGACAATGCAGTAACCGGTCGGTGAAGACATGGCCGCGTTCGGGATCGGCGCCGAGCTGGGCCTCGTCGATGGCGACGAACGCCACCTCCCGGTCCAGCGGCATCGCCTCGATGGTGCAGAGGAACCAGCGCGCACCCTCCGGCACGATCTTCTCCTCGCCGGTAATCAGCGCCACTTCCTTCGGGCCCTTGAGCGCCACCACCCGGTCATAGACCTCACGCGCCAACAGCCGCAGCGGGAAGCCGATCATGCCGCTGACATGACCGCAGAGCCGCTCGACGGCGAGATGGGTCTTGCCGGTATTGGTGGGGCCGAGCACGGCGGTGACCTGGCCTCCGCCAGACGGGCGGGAGAGCGTCGAGGAAGGGGCGCTCCTGATCACTTGCTCAATCTGGCGAGCCGTCGAGGCTGGCGCAAGGCCAACCGGGCCAGCAACGCCGGGCAATGAAGCGACAGAAACGCACAGGGAAAGGAACCGGGGGAAGACCTGAGGGGCAGATGGCAGCCTGGTGGCGCATCACATCCTTTGTGGTACGTTCGACGCCCGCAATGTTTCACACTCGCTCGCGGCGTGCAAGTGACCGTTCAATGTCCATCGACTCACCGCATAAAAATGCAGGCGAATCGTTGCGCCATTGACACAGCGAATCACTTGGCCGAGGGATTCCATGAGCTTGGCACGTGAGCCTGATGATTGGGCCGGGGGGTCGCTTTTGTATCAACCGCAGCTGAACGGCGCTGGCGCCCAGGCAGCAGCCCCCGTCTCTGGTGCATTGCCATCGTTGCGCGGCGAGGCCGTACCCGCCCTACGGCCGCTATCGTGGCCTGGCATACCGGTTGGCCGCATGCGTATCCGCCAATGGCGGCAGGCGGCGGCAGGCCTGGCGATCGGAACAGACCTTGCCACCGACCTCGGCGCCGGTATCGGCACGCCGAGCTGGTGGGCCGGGCTGATTGCCTGCTTCGGTCTTTGCGGGACGGCATTGACCCTCGGCACGATGGTGCCGCCGCTTCCGGAATCCACCCGCGGGCCAACGACGCCCAGCCAGCGCGAAGCCTTGCAGCCGCAATTTATCGCCCCGTTGGCGCTCGGCGGCCGTACCGGGGCGGTGACGCGTCCGGACCCGGCGCGCGTGGTGCCGCTGGCGGAAATCCCCGAGCGGCCGCGGATCGAAGTATCGGCCCGGCTGGGGCGGGGCCGGGGCTTCGCCGAAACGCTGCGCCGCGCGGGTGTCAGTGCGGACGAGGTTCGGGCAGTCGAGGCGCTGGTTCGCCCGGCCGTCAATCCAGCCAGCATCACAGCCGGCACGGAGCTCGACATCGTGCTTGGGCGACGCGAGACC
>NZ_JBIMKZ010000084.1:0-13196 GCF_051860865.1 Polymorphobacter sp.
CTACGTCCCCGAACGCTGCGCCGAAATCGGCGAACGCATCGGCAAGGACGGCACCCCCGTCTACCGACTGATGGAAAACATGTTCGGCCTCGTCGCCGCCGACATCGACGCCGAACTGTTCGCCGGCACCCTGCCCGCCCCCAAGGCCAAACCCCTCGGCGTCGAACCCGGCTCCGCCACCCTCGTCATCGTCCGCCGCTACCACGACCGCGACGGCCAGCTGTTCGAAGTCTCGGTCAGCGAACACCCGGCCTCGCGCTTCTCCTACTCCGTGGCCCTGAAACGACGCGCGCCTGAGGGCTAGGCGGGGTCGGCCGTCATAATGAGCAGGCCAGCGGCGGGAAAAGAGAGCGCCTCCGGCGGTAGCAGGAGCCTCCGGCGGCTGGGGCCGAAGGCCCCAGACCCCAAGATATTTGGTCTATCGCACAAGACTATCGACCGTCGCCTTGCGAAGGCCCAATCATCGGGGTCTGGGGCCTACGGCCTCAGCCGCCGGAGGCACTTTCTTACCGCCGCAGGCCACCTTCTTATGAATGTCGACTGCGCCTCGGCCGTAGAATCATAAAGCCGAACGGCTGAGATGGGGTGGGAAGCTGCCGTCTTCCCCCCCCCCCCCGCAGTCTGGCGTATGGCGAATGTCAGTCCGTGCCTTGATCGCGTTTGCAGCTACCCTGCATCTTGTTCAAGGCGCCAGTCCGTTCTAATCGTGCGCAATTCCGACTGGCACTCGGAGAATTAATTTTTGCAAAGGGTCGATTGAATGAATACGAATCTGAGGATGGCCTATCTGATTACTGCCGCTCTTGCAGTCAGCGGCTGCTCGACAGCTTTGGCCAACCAAGGACGTGCCGATCTAATCGCGCAGTGCGCTTCAATTGGTGACAACATGCGGTTTCTTCCAGGCGAAACGCGCAAGTCAGACAACCCGCTGTTTTCCAGCGCCAGCGTGCAGGGCCAATGCGTTGGACCTGACCATCCTGAGTATGCCAAGGCGCTCGGCCCTAAAGAATAGTCGACATCTCTCGGTTGCTTGAGTTTACCGCGTCCGGCCGGCCGCACTCAGGACCTTCTCAGAGGGGCGTCATTGAAGGCGTGTCGAACGACCGTTCTGGGGCGTTAGCGGTCGTTCCCGTTTACAATCTCGCCGCCTGACCCAGCCAATCCTCCAGCACCTCGGCGCTGTCCGCGCCCAGCGCGCGTCGGGCCCAGCGTAATAACAACGAACGGCTGAGATTAGATGGTTAGCGGGCTCTCCGTTTTGGCTCTTTCCTTGCTGGTTTCCAGAGCAGTGCAACGAACATTGTCAATATCGCGACTGCCGCTCCGCAGAGCCAAAGCGGCTGTTCTGGCGTATCTAATCGAAGCGAGGCGAACATTAGCGCGCCGCTCAAGGCCGACAACATGCCGGAAAATCGATGCCGATAGGTTGTCAAGAATGGTGAGATGAAGGCCAAATTGACCCAAAGGAGAGGTGGCGCAAGAAAGGCGATCCATTCCAAGCAAACATACCCCTATCAATGAAGAGCATAGCAGCTCGACCAAGGTCCGCAATTGGGGCATTAGCGGTCGTTCCGTTTATAAGTTCACCGCCGAACCGAGCCAGTCCTCGAGCACCTCTGCGCTGTCGGCGCCAAGCGCGCGTCCGGCACAGCGTAACAAAACGAACGGCTAAGATCGGGTGGAAAGGCGAAGGGCGGCTTGCCGCAACCGTTCGCAAGGTCACGGCCCGAAGACGCGGACACCTGTCGAAGGATCGTTGCGATAATGGGCTAGCCTTGTTTCGATGTTGCCAATGTGGATTTCCAGCTTGTGCCCGTCTGGGTCCAAAAAATAGGTCGAAGCGCCTTCGCTTCGGTTGTCCTTCCAGACGGTGCAGTTCGCCGTTATCTGCTCGCTCATCTCGGTAAATGCGTCGTCATCCACACTGAATGCGATATGGGTGTAATCTGGATGTGGAGAGGTTCTCACGAGATCATCGCGAGAAAGGCAGAGCCAGAGCGGGCCCGCCTCGAGGTAGGCGCCATCGGCCCACACAGCCCGAACCTCACAGCCTAGAACGTCCCGATAAAATGCTATGGATCGCTGCACGTCAGCCACCGCAAGCGTGATGTGGTTTAAACCAGTTACACCGACCTTCATGCTTATTCACGGCTCCAGAGCAGAAACGCCATCCATGGACATAGTAACAAGCTGCTGAACTGTCTCGAATGGGGACATTAGCGGTCGTTCCCGTTTATGTGTTCACAGCCAAACCCAGCCAGTCCTCCAGCACCTCGGCGCTGTCGGCGCCCAGCGCGCGTCCCGCCCAGCGCACCGACCCCGGTGTGTCCGACAGGCGCGGCACCACATTGGGCAGTGTCAGCGGCCCGGCGCGCGGGTCGAGCATGTCGACGAGGTTCTGCCGCGCCGCATAGTGCGGGTCGTCGAAGATCTCGTCGATGCCATAGACTGGCCCGCACGGCACCTGGCCCGTCTCGCACAGTGCGAGGATGGCGTCGCGCCCGAGCCCGCTGGTCCAGTGGGTGACGAAGGCGTCGACTTCACTGCGCCGCGCCTCGCGGCGATCGAGCGTGCCATAGGGCCCGTCGCCGGCCATGTCGCTGCGCCCCATGACGGCGGCGAGCCGGGCGAAGATCTTGTCGTTGGTGCAGGCGATCGCCACCCATTTGCCGTCCTGCGTCGGATAGTGGCTATGCGGCACGGCGTTGACCGTCCCGGCTCCCATCCGGCGGCGGACGAAGCCGCTGCGGGCATAGGCCGGGGCGAGTTCGTCGAGCATCCGGAACACGCCTTCATACAGCCCGACATCGATGATCTGGCCGCGCCCCGACACGGCGCGTGCCTGCAGCGCCACCAGCACGCCGAGCGCCGCATAGATGCCGGACACATAGTCGGAGAGCGTCGCCGTCCCCGGCGAGCCGGGCGGCAGCGAGGGGTCGCCGCACAGGAAGGAGATGCCGCTGAAGGCATTGGCGATGCGGCCAAAGCCGGGGCGGTCGCTGTACGGCCCGGTCTGGCCATAGGCCGAGACCCGGGCAATGACGAGGCGCGGGTTGAGCGCCTGCAACACGTCCGCGCCGAGCCCCCAGCGTTCGAGCGTGCCCGGCTGGAAGTTCTCGATCAGCACATCGGCCTTTTCGGCCAGCGCCTTCAGCGTCGCCGCGCCCTCGGCGGTGCGCAGGTCGAGCGCCAGGCTGCGCTTGTTGCGCCCCTCGCTGAGCCAGACCAGGCTGTCCCCGCAATCGGTCGGCGTACCGAACTTGCGCACCGGGTCACCGGTGCCGGGCAGTTCGACCTTGACCACATCGGCGCCGAATTCGGCCAGGAAGGTCGCGCAATAAGGCCCGGCAATGAAGGTCGCGAGATCGAGCACCTTCAGCCCGGCAAGGGCCGCTTTCGACTCGCTCAAAACGGCACCGAACGATCGGGCTGCGGCAGGATCGTCGTGCGGTGCATCAACCGGTCGTGCGCGCCGTCGAATGGGTCGCGCCGGTGCATGGTGCAGGCATTGTCCCACAGCAGCGCGTCGCCCAGCCGCCAGTCATGGCAGTAGACGAATTCCGGCCGGATCGTCCAGGCGAACAGCTCGGCCAGCGCGGCGTCGCTTTCGTCCTTGGGCAGGCCGACGATCTGCACGGTCATCCCCGGGCAGAGATAAAGCGCGCGGCGTCCCGAATAGGGATGGGTGCGCACCAGCGGATGCGTCAGGTCCGGGCTCATCGCATTCTGTTTTTCGTTGGGATTGGTCGAATATTGGGCGTTGAATGCCGCATAGGATTGCACCGCCACCCGCCCGTCGACGAGCGCCTTCAGCGCCGCCGGCAGCCGGTCATAGGCCGCCGTCATGTCGGCAAACCAGGTGCTGCCGCCCTGCGGCGGGATCACCACACTGGCCAGCAGCGAGCCGATCGCCGGGCGCGGCAGGTAGATCTGGTCATAATGCCAGCCGACCTCCGTGTCGGCCAGCGCCCCCAGCGGCTTGCCGTCCTTCTTGATGTTGCTGATCTGCAGGATTTCGGGGTGGGTATCGTTCAGCCACTCCTCGCGCAGATGCCGTTCGAGCGGCCCGATCAGCCGGCTGAACCCGACCTGGTCGTCCTTGGTCATCTCCTGGTCGCGGAACAGCAGCAGCTCGTATCGCAGCCACAAGGCACGGATTTCGTTCATCTGGTCGGGGTCGATGTCGCCGGAGAGGCGAACCCCGATCACTTCGGCGCCGAAGGTCTCCGCCAGCGGGCGGGTCTTCAAGGCTGGTGCTACCATGGTCTCATATCCTGGCTATCAATGGTCCAGACCAATCCTTAGAGGTTTGTGCCCTGCTATGGCAACCGCCGAATGATCTTTCGTTTGAAGATGAACATATCGCCCTGTGGCCAGTTCTCTTAGCGCAACAGCCAATGACCCACTCGTCGGCGGTCGTTTCAAAGAGTGCGCTCACAACGCAATAGCGGGAGACTTTCAATGCTTATCAGTGTCATCATTACCCTTATCGTCGTTGGCGTGCTCCTCTGGCTGGTCAACACCAAGTTGCCGATGGACGGAACGATCAAGTCGATCATCAACATCGTCGTCATCATCGCCGTGATCCTGTGGCTGCTGCGGACCTTCGGCATCCTCACCCTCTAATCCGCGACCAAGCGTCCCGACAGGCGGCGCCGGCTTGCCCGGCGCCGCTTCACGCGTCTAAAGCAGGAGCGTGATCGGCGCGCCCAACATCGCAATCGGCATCATCGCCATGATAGCGATCGTGACCGTGCGCTACCTCGCCGTTTCCGGCGGCTTCGCCTGGCTCACCGCGCGCCGTGGCATCACCGCTGGCCCGTCCGACCCCGCCCGCCGCCGCCGCCAGATCAGCACCGAAATCCGCTGGTCGCTGCTCTCCGCCGTCATTTACGCGGTCCCTGCCGGCCTGGTCCTCGAGCTCTGGCGCAACGATGGCCTGTCGGCGCTGACCACCGACCTGTCGACGCCGCTCCAGTTCATCTGGTTCCCGCTCAGCATACTCGTCTACCTGTTCCTCCACGACACCTGGTTCTACTGGACCCACCGCTGGATGCATGCGCCAAGACTGTTCAAGACCGTCCACGCCGTCCACCACGCCAGCAAGCCCCCCACCGCCTGGGCGGCGATGAGCTTTCACCCCTGGGAGGCACTGTCCGGCGCCATCCTGATCCCGGCACTGGCCTTCGTCATCCCCATCCACGTCGCCGCCCTCGCCGTCGTGCTGACCATCGCCACGGTGATGGGCGTCACCAACCACATGGGCTGGGAGATGTTTCCGAAACGCTGGGTAAACGGCTGGTTCGGCCGTCACGTCATTTCGGCCAGCCACCACGAGGCCCATCACCGCCACTACACCTGCAACTACGGCCTCTATTTCCGCTTCTGGGACCGGCTCTGCCACACCGACAAGGGCCTGGTCCCGAATTTCGGTCATTGACGCCCGCCCCCCAGCCCCTAGACTTGCCCCAACACCCCGGGGGGCTGGCATCGACCAGCTGAGAGGTGGCTTCCTGGCCACGACCCGTCGAACCTGATCCGGTTAACCCCGGCGTAGGGAGGGCGAGGCTTCGGACCCCACCCCCCTTCGCCCAGTCGAAGGCGCGTCCCATGGCCGACATCAATTCCCCCCTCGAAATGCCGGTCACCACCGGCCCCCTCCCCGGCAGCCGCAAGGTCCATGTCGCCGGCACCCTCTTCCCGCAGATCCGCGTCGCCATGCGCGAGGTCACGCTCGACCCCTCCGCCAAGGAAGAGCCCGTCCGCCTCTACGACAGCTCCGGCCCCTACACCGACACCCTCGCCGCCATCGACATCGCCGCCGGCCTGCCCGCGCTCCGCACCCCCTGGATCGAGGCCCGCGGCGACGTCGAGCGCTACCCCGGCCGCCAGGTCAAGCCCGAGGATAACGGCGTCGCCAACGTCCCCGGCGGCAAGGCCGACGTGTCCGAATTCCCCCATGTCGTCCGCACCCCGCTGCGCGCCAAGGGCAACCAGGCCGTCACCCAGATCGCCTATGCCCGTCGCGGCATCATCACCGCCGAGATGGAATATGTCGCCATCCGCGAGAACATCGGCCGCGCCCGCCGTGACGGCCTGATCCGCGACGGCGAGAGCTTCGGCGCCGAAATCCCCGATTATGTCACCCCCGAGTTCGTCCGCGACGAGATCGCCCGCGGCCGCGCCATCATCCCCTCCAACATCAACCACCCCGAGGCCGAGCCGATGATCATCGGCCGCAACTTCCTCGTCAAGATCAACGCCAACATCGGCAACAGCGCCGTCGCCAGCAGCGTCGCCGAGGAAGTCGAAAAGATGGTCTGGGCAGCCCGCTGGGGCGCGGACAATGTCATGGACCTCAGCACCGGCCGCAACATCCACAACACCCGCGAGTGGATTCTCCGCAACTCCCCCGTCCCCATCGGCACCGTCCCCATCTACCAGGCACTCGAAAAAGTCGGCGGCATCGCCGAGGACCTCACCTGGGAGGTCTACCGCGACACCCTCATCGAACAGGCCGAGCAGGGCGTCGATTATTTCACCATCCACGCCGGCGTCCGCCTCGCCTATGTCCCCCTCACCGCCAACCGCGTCACCGGCATCGTCAGCCGCGGCGGCTCCATCCTCGCCAAATGGTGCCTCAGCCACCACAAGGAGAATTTCCTCTACACCCACTTCGAGGAAATCTGCGAGATCATGCGCGCCTATGACGTGTCGTTCTCGCTCGGCGACGGCCTCCGCCCCGGCTCGATCGCCGACGCCAACGACCGCGCCCAGTTCGCCGAGCTCGAAACCCTCGGCGAACTCACCCAAATCGCCTGGAAGCACGATTGCCAGGTGATGATCGAAGGCCCCGGCCATGTCCCCATGCACAAGATCAAGGTCAACATGGAGAAGCAGCTCGCCGAATGCGGCGAAGCCCCCTTCTACACCCTCGGGCCGCTGACCACCGACATCGCCCCCGGCTACGACCACATCACCTCAGGCATCGGCGCCGCCATGATCGGCTGGTTCGGCACCGCCATGCTCTGCTACGTCACCCCCAAGGAGCACCTCGGCCTCCCCGACCGCGACGACGTCAAGGTCGGCGTCATCACCTACAAGCTCGCCGCCCACGCCGCCGACCTCGCCAAGGGCCACCCCGCCGCCCAGCTCCGCGACGACGCCCTAAGCCGCGCCCGTTTCGATTTCCGCTGGCGGGACCAGTTCCACCTGTCGCTCGACCCCGAAACCGCCCTCAAATACCACGACGAAACCCTGCCCGCCGAAGGCGCCAAGGTCGCCCACTTCTGCTCCATGTGCGGCCCCAAATTCTGCAGCATGAAGATCACCCAGGATGTCCGCGACTACGCCGCCAAGCAGAACACCCCCGAGATGATCGAAGCCGAAATGGCCCGCAAGAGCGAAGAATTCCGCGCCAAGGGCAGCAAGATCTACCTCCCCGCCGCCGAATAGACCGCCAGCAGCGCGCCCCCCTCCCGGCCAGGGAGGGGGCTATTCCCGCCGCACAGCCCGCCCCGGCGTCACCCCCTCCACCAGCTTGCCGCCATCGATCACCGGCACGCCGTTCACCAGCACATACCGGATGCCCTCCGAATCCTGCGCCGGGTTCTGGAACGTCGACCGGTCGATCACCGTCTTCGGGTCGAACACCGTGATATCGGCAAACGCCCCCACCTTCAGCCGCCCCCGGTCCGCCATCGAATGCGCCGACCCCTCCAGCCGCTGCGCCGCCATGATCGTCATCTTGCGAATCCCGTCCATCAGCGAAATCGCCCCCATCTCCCGCACATAGCGCCCCAGCACCCGCGAAAACGTCCCCGATCCACGCGGATGCCCGCGCCCCTCGTCGATCACCCCGTCGCTGCCCACCATCACCATCGGATGCTGGATCGCCGTCACGATGTCCGCCTCCGGCATCGCATAGGCGATCACGCTGTGCCCGCCCTCCGCGCGATATTTCATGAACGTCGCCTCGGTCAGCCGCTCGCCGGTCTTCACCATCTCCACATCGCTGTACTTGATCCGGAAATTCTCCAGAAACCCCGGGTCGAACCGCGCCGAGCTCAGCCCCGTGCTCCACGCCGTATAGGGATAGAGATCGGCCGACACATCGATCCCCCGCGCCCGCGCCCCCGCCAGCATCTCCAGCGATTTCGCCATCGTAAAGGTGCCGCCAGTGCTGTTGATATGCACCACCTGCGCCGAAGCCCCGGTAATCGCCGCCGCCGCAATCACCTCCTCCACCGCCTCATAATTGGTGCCCGGCGGCGTCGGATCGGAATAGCGAATGTGCAGATGGTTCGGCACGTCATGCGCCGCCGCCACCTTGAACAGCTCCACCGTCTCCAGCCACGAAGCCCCCGGCACATACTCGATGCCATAGCCGATCCCGATCGCGCCCTGCTCGATCCCCTTCGCCGCCAGCACCGCCATCTGCCCGATCTGCTCGTCAGTCGCCGCCGCATAACGGTCGGTCACCCCCACCGCTTCGCGCAGTGCCTGATGCCCGATCACGATCCCGAAATTATTGAGCGATCCCGCCTTCGTCCGCTCGTCATACCAGGCCGCCGTCTCCACCGGCCCGCCATGCATCCCCAGCACCGTCGTCACCCCGTCGGACACCTTGTACCTCTGTCCCTCCCGCATCTTCGGCGGACCGGCCAGAATGTCGATGAACCCCGGCGACACCACCAGCCCGCTCGCGTCGATCGTCCGCGTCCCCCTCATCTTCCCCCGGTCGATGGCGACAATCCGGTCATCCCGAATGCCGACATTGGTCACCTCGTCCCGCCCCGTCGCCGGGTCCATCACCCGCCCGTTCAGGATCACCACATCATAACGCTGCGCCAAAGCCGGCCCCGCCCCCGCCGCCGCCAGCACCCCCGCCGCCAGCAGCACCGCCGCCGTGCGCCCCAAACGCCTGTCGGCAAAAGCACGGTTCATCACATTGCGCATAAGGCCTCCAGCAGACAGGAATGACAAGCAACACAACGCAACCCGCCAAATACACCACAGCCGGCAAGGCCCGTAAACCCACGCCGCCGACGGGCTATCGCGCGAAAGACACCCAAAAAAAGAAAGATGCCTCCGGCGGGGGGCCTTGGCCCCAGACCCCGTAAATGCAATGCGCTCGGCGATGGGTATTGGGTCAGTTTGAAATCTTCTTGTAGGGGCGGCGCTTGCCGGGCTTCGCCTCAGCATCTTCGACCAGCTTGGCAATGTCAGCTATGTCCCAGAGGCGGTTAGTCACGTCAGCGGCCATCGCAGGAGTGACACGAAGCGTCTTATGGATGCGAACGAAGTTGTAATACATCATGTGCAGCGCGACCGCGTGAGCGTGGTTTTCGACTTTCTTTGAAAATGCGTTGGTCAGGCGGGTGAAGCGGCGCATATGCATCGACATGGTCAGGTTCTGGCGTTCGACATAGGACGTGGATACGTCGGCATAGTCCGGACTGCCCATGATCGGCACCTTCTTGGCGCCCGTGCATTCGGCGGGGACGTAGCGGCCCGGCGCGGTGATCGTCGGACCATACATCTTGACGAGCTGGGCATAATCCACGTCGCAGCCATACGCGCCTTCAACGGTTTGCAGATAGGCTTTGGGCCCGTCGCTGGTGAGCTGCACGCGGCTGGCGAGGCGGCTCGCCAGATCCTCCATGCACCACATGGCGTAATCAGCATCGCGCCCGCCGACGAGATAGGACACAATCAATTTGCTATCCGCGTCGATGGCGGTCCAGGTCCATGCATCACCAACGGCCTTTACAGTCGGCACGTTCTCTTGCTTGGCAGAATTGAATGACCAGATTTCATAGACCTGTACCCTTTTGGCTGGAACAGCCCGCACGTTGGCGTCGTGATATGCCGCACAGGCTTTGCCAGCATTGATCAACAACTTTGTGACCGTGTTCTTGCTGGCGCCTGTCAGGCGCGAAACCGCGCGGATACTCATACCCTCACACAGCAGGTGAAGGATGCGGGCGCGATATTCAGTGGAGAGCCTATTCATAAACGCGACATACGCCCAAACAAACTTAAGTCAAGCATAAGAGTCAGTTTAACGCATGGCGTTCAGTCGAGTGTTGACACGGTAAGTCTTGGTCCGTAGGGTGATTCAGCATGAGGATCGAGTTCGCGAATGATGACTTGGCACGCATCTGCACCGACGAAGCGCACCGATTGGGCCTTCCGTTTTCGGTCATCAGAGGCGCGAGACGTAAGCTCATCCAGCTTGAAGCCGCAAAAGATGAACGGGATTTGAGAAGCTTGATTGGACTGCGCTACAAAAAATTGAACGGAGAGCGCGAAGGCCGGCGTTCGGTTCGGATTAACGACCAATATCGAATAGTGTTTGCACTTCGCGATGATGAATCGCCGCCGACGATTTTAATCCTCGAAATTGGCGACACTCATTGAGGAGGGGATGATATGAGCATTGCAACTTGTTTGACCGACGTGCCCCATCCGGGCGAGTTCATCCGCGATGAATTGGACGCGCGCGGGTGGTCGCAGCGCGACTTGTCTTACATCCTTGGGACGCCCGAGCAGGCAGTGAACATGATTGTTTCTGGCAAGCGCGGTATCAGCCCGGATATGGCCAAGGCGTTGGGCAAAGCATTTGACGTTTCTGCTGAGTATTTCGCCAACTTACAGCAGGCTTACGAAATGTCGAACGCGAAAACGCCGGACCCCGGAATTGCGCGCCGCGCGCAACTTCAGAATGTGTACCCCGTTCGGGAAATGATCCGACGCGGCTGGCTTGAAGACTCCGATATTGGTCTACTTGAGGCCCAGATGATGCGTTTTTTTTGCGCCAATGACGTGGGGAATATTCCGTATCTGGCGCACGCTGCAATGAAGAGCGATTACAACGAAACGACACCCGTTCAGCTGGCATGGCTTTATCGAGTAAGACAGATCGCCTCTGAAATACAGGTTGCAGCGTATTCCGATACAAAGCTGCGGGCGCTCATCTCCGATCTTCCTCGCTATACTGTCGACCCGGAAGAAACGCGCCATATTCCGCGCGCCTTGGCCGATTGCGGGATTCGGTATGTGGTCGTCGAGACGCTGCCCAATGCCAAGATTGACGGTGTTTGCTTTTGGCTAAATGAAAATTCCCCGGTTGTAGGGATGTCCCTTCGCTGGGATCGTATTGATAATTTTTGGTTCGTGCTGCGGCATGAGCTGGAGCACGTGCTCAACCGAGACGGCACCGGCCCGCTTTCGGCTGCAAGTGTTGATGTCGATTTAGAGGATAGCCTTAACACTATCCCGAGTAATTTGCCCGAAAGCGAGCGGAAGGCAAATGCGGCTGGTGCTGCTTTTTGTGTTCCTGCCGATGATTTGGAATCATTCTATATTCGCAAGTTCCCCTACATCTCCGAAAAAGACATGCTTGGGTTTGCGCGCCGCATTCAGCGGCACCCTGGAATTGTTGTTGGTCAACTTCAACGGAAGATGGAGAGATATGATTGGCTTGCTCGATACAAGGTAAAGATCAGGCATCATGTCACTGCGGGCAGCGTCGTTGATGGTTGGGGGGTCCCCGCGCCCGTTTCGTTTTAAGGATTAGAACGCCATGACTTATAAAGAGCAGCTTCAGCGTGTCTGGCATGACTATGAAGCCAAACATGGTCGCGTGCCTGCAACGGCCCGTGATGCGGTTCATTGGGGCGTTCTGCACGGCATGATCCAGACGCCTGAAGTCGATCCATTGGCAAAGCTTGCCGAAGACATGGCGACTGCGCTTCGCGAAGAGTATGCAACCGACGCACAGGGGCGTCGGTATCGCGTAAACCATGCCGTTCGCGTCACCAAGGGCGGCGTTCAGTATACGTTTTGGGCGATGATGAAGGATGCTCCCCGCGACCATATGCAGAAAGCATTCATCCAGCGCCGTGAGCAGATTGTTGGTGATTGTGTGCAGCTCTCCACGGATGTGGAGGCCTATAACGACATGAACTGCGAACAGCCGCCGATCCCGATGCTTTTCGACTTTCGGGATGACGTGGAGGAACGGCGCTATTGGGATGACAAGAAGGCAGCCTAGCCCTTTTTCCAACGAGCGTTTGCCGCCACGCTGGCAATCTCAGCTCGCTGCGCCGGCGTTAGTGCGTTCGCTCGAGCAGGACCGCCTACCGCACCAGCTTTGGATGCGCGAAGCACTGTTGCGCTGGCCTCAGCATCTTCGGCTTCCCCAGTAGCAATCTGAGCAATGATGTGCGCCAACTGGTTCGGGTCGCGGGGCCGTTTGGGAATCTTTACCATCACCGCGATACTGCTGAAACTGCATGGTCAACACACTGAAAATCGAGATCAGCGCTGATGCGGCTCGGGGCTCTGACTGGATTGAACCCATCTGTTAGCGAATCTACCGTGGTTGTTTTGTCGCCAAAGGCATAACTGTAGCCATCGTTCTCCGACATGTGGGCAATGCCCTTACGTCCACATTTCGGACATATCAGCTTCGCTGAAAAATTGTCTCGTGCTGTCATGTCCCTCGATATAGCGCAGACGGCCAGAAAAAGCAGGCCCGATTTCAAACTGACCCACTACCAGAGAGGCAACAGTCACGTAACATTGCCCTCTGTCCTACAACATACCATATCGGTTATATGGCTTCTCATGAGCGAACCAAAAATCCCCAACCTCCCCGTTGTCCAGCCCGAGGCCGAGCCGCCTGAGCTTGATGCCCATGGCTTCGATCCCAATGATTTCGAATGGATTCCCGTCGCCCGCCAGAAGCGGTCCGATGGCTGGACCCCGCGCGTGCAGAAACTCTTCATCGAGGCGCTGGCCGATACCGGATCGGTCACCGAGGCGGCGCGCGCCGCCAACATGTCGGTCAACAGTTGCTACCGCCTCCGCCGCGCCCCCGGCGCCGAGAGCTTCGCCGCCGCCTGGGCCGCCGCCCTCGATCAGGCAAGCCACCGCCTCGTCGACATCGCCTTCGATCGCGCCATCAACGGCACTCAACACCAGGTGCTCGACAAGCTCGGCCGCTGCATCCACATCCACCATCGCACCAACGATCGCCTGCTGATGTTCCTGCTGCGCGCCCATGACGAACGCTTCCGCCAATATGCCGCCCGCCCCCCCCCCCACAACGCCCCCACCCGGGGCACTCACCCCCGGTGGGGGGTGGGGGGTGGGCGCCCCCCCCCCCGCCGCCCCCCCCCCCCCCCCCC
>NZ_JBIMKZ010000085.1:0-13112 GCF_051860865.1 Polymorphobacter sp.
CGTCCACGCCAAGCTGATCGAAGAGCTTGACGAATTCACCACCGCCCCCACCCCCGAAAATCGCCTCGAAGAAGCCGGCGACCTGCTCTTCGCCACCGTTAACCTGCTCCGCCACCACGGCATCGATGCCGAAGCCGCGCTGCGCGCCGGCAACGACAAGTTCGAGCGCCGTTTCCGCGCCATGGAAACCGCCGCCGGCCCCGCCTTCCCCACCCTCTCCCTCGACGATCAGGAGAAGCTCTGGACCAATGTGAAGAAAGCCGAAAAAGATATTGACTTTAAAGAGGATTAAAGCGCCACGAACCGCGCATGATCCACGTCGCTGAGCCTAACTTTCAAGGCCAAACCCTCACTTTCGTCGGCCCGCGCCACCACTTCGCCATGCTGATGCAACCACGCCAGCTTGCGCCCGTCGCCATGCGTCAGATGGATGTCATGGACGCGCGACCCCGCCCGCAACAGCACCGCCATCTGCTCGCACAGCGCCTCGATGCCGTCCCCGGTCAGCGCCGAGACCGCCACCGCGTCATGCCCTGCCCGCGCCGTCACCGCTTCACGGGCATCGGCATCGAGCGCGTCGATCTTGTTGAAAACCGTCAATATCTGCACCCGGTTCTCATCGTCCACCAGCCCCAGATCGGTCAGCACCTTGGCGACGTCGGCGGCCTGCGCCTCGGTGTCGGGATGGCTGATGTCGCGGACATGGACGATCAGATCGGCTTCGGTCACCTCCTCCAGAGTCGCCCGGAAGGCCGCGACCAGCTGCGTCGGCAGGTCCGAAACGAAGCCGACGGTATCGGACAGCACCACCTTGTCATGCCCCGGCAGGCTGATCGCCCGCATCGTCGGGTCGAGCGTCGCGAACAGCAGGTCCTCGGCGCGCACTTCCGCGCCGGTCAGCCGGTTGAACAGCGTCGACTTGCCGGCATTGGTATAGCCGACCAGCGCCACCACCGGCCAGGGCGCCTTCTGCCGCTGCCGCCGGTGGAGCGCGCGAGTCCGCAGCACATCCTCCAGCTCGTTCTTCAGCCGCACGATCCGGTCGCGGATCAGCCGCCGGTCGGTCTCGATCTGGCTTTCGCCCGGGCCGCCCATGAAGCCGAAGCCGCCGCGCTGGCGTTCGAGGTGGGTCCAGCTCCGCACCAGCCGGCTGGCCTGATATTGGAGATGCGCCAGCTCGACCTGCAGCGTGCCTTCCCGCGTCGAGGCCCGCTCGCCGAAGATCTCGAGGATCAGCCCGGTCCGGTCGATGACCTTGGCGCCGAGCCCCTTTTCAAGGTTCCGCTGCTGGATCGGCGACACGACGCCGTCGATCACCACCAGCTCGACCTCATGCGCTGCCACTGCTGCCGCCAGCCGCTCGATCTGTCCCTTGCCGAACAGATGCCCGGCGCTCGCCGTGCGCAGTCGCACGATCTCGCTATGGACCACTTCAAGCCGGATCGCCCGCGCCAGCCCCTCGGCTTCGGTCAGCCGCGCTTCGGGCGCCCGGATCGAGGCGCCGCCGCGGCCTTCGCGCACCGGCAGCACCACCATCGCCGGCGCGCCGAGCCTCAGCCCGCGATGCGGGTCCCAGACATGCCCGGAACCCGCGTCGCTGTTATCGGAAATACTCAATCGTCCTCGCTTTCGTCGCCCTTTTCGCCCTCGAACAGCTGCAACGGCGCCGCCGGCATCACGGTCGAGATCGCATGCTTGTAGACGAGCTGCGAATGCCCGTCGCGGCGCAACAGCACCGAGAAATTGTCGAACCAGGTAATCACACCCTGCAGCTTCACCCCGTTCACCAGGAACATCGTCACCGGCGTCTTGGTCTTGCGCACGGTATTCAGGAACACATCCTGCAAGTTGTTCGCACGATCGGCCATATCGTTTCACTTTCGTTGTTGACGGAGCGCGACCTCCGCGAGGCATGGACTGGCTGAACTGCCGACCATGAACAGACAATAAGATGCCTGCGGCCAAGTCTCAATGGCGGCTCAAAAATTCTCAGCCGGCCTCGCCGTCCTCGTCGCCGGGTTCGTCGCTCAGCCCCAGCGCCTTGAGCTTCCGGTGCAGCGCCGATCGCTCCATGCCGATGAACGCCGCCGTCCGCGAGATATTGCCGGAAAAGCGCCGCACCTGCGCGCGCAGATATTCGCGCTCGAACGCCTCGCGTGCCTCCCGCAGCGGCGTCCCCATGATCGAGCGCGCCGCCTGCCCCGGCACCAGCTTGCCCGGCTCCGCCGATATCTCCGGCGGCAGCATGTCGAGCCCGATCGTGCCGATCTGCTCGCTCGGCGCCAGGATCAGCGTCCGCTCGACGACATTGCGCAGCTGCCGGACATTGCCCGGCCAGTCATAGGTCTGCAGCGCCGCCATCGCATCGTCGTTGAGCACAGGCGCCGGCACCCGCCGCTCGGCTGCATAGCGCGCCAGGAAATACTGGACCAGCTCGACAATATCCTCCCGCCGCTCGGACAGCGGGGGCAACCGCACCGGCACGACGTTCAGCCGGTAATAAAGGTCCTCGCGGAACCGCCCTGCCGCAATCTCGGCCGTCAGGTCACGCGACGTGGCGCTGACCACCCGCACATCGACCCGCACCCAGCGCGCGCCGCCCACCCGCTGGAAAATCTGTTCGGTCAGCACTCGCAACACCTTGGCCTGGGTCGGCATCGGCATGTCCGACACATCGTCCAGAAACAGCGTGCCGCCATGCGCCTGCTCGAACAGCCCGGAGCGGACGACATGCCCCCCCTCCTCCACCCCGAACAGCGCTTCCTCGACCCGCTCCGGCGTCATCCGCGCCGCGCTGACCACCACGAAAGGCGCCCGTTCACGCGGCGACCAATTGTGCAGTAGCCGGGCCGCTACCTCCTTGCCTGATCCCGCCGGCCCCGAGATCAGCACCCGCGACCCGGTCGCCGCCACCCGCTTGAGCGTCGCCCGCACCGCATTGATCTGCGGCGACGAGCCGTTCAGCTCGGTCTCGAACCCGACCTTCTCCTTCAGCGCCTCGTATTCGCGCTTCAGCCGCTCGGTTTCGGTCGCCCGCGCCACCACCAGCAGCAGCTGCTCGGCCTGGAACGGCTTCTCGATGAAGTCATAGGCGCCGCGCTTGATCGCCGCGACCGCCGTTTCGATATTGCCATGGCCGGAGATGATCACCACCGGCAGCGTCGGATCGCGCTGCTTGATCACGTCGAGTAGTTCAATCCCGTCGAGCTGCGATCCCTGCAACCACACATCGAGCACGATCAGCGATGGCCGCCGCTCGGACAGCGCCGCCAGCGCCGCATCGCTGTCCCCGGCGGTGCGCGTGCCATAGCCCTCGTCGCCGAGCACGCCGGCAATCATCTCGCGAATATCGGCTTCATCATCAACAATCAGGATATCGAGCGCCATTCTTGTTCTTCCTTATTCCGCCGCACTGCGCGCCGACGACAGCTGATCCGCCACCATCAGGCTGCGTGAAAGTCGCACCCGCACCCGCGCGCCGCCGCCCGGCGCATCCTCGAGTTCCAGAACCCCGCCATGGTCCTCGACGATCTTCTTGACGATCGCCAGCCCCAGCCCGGTGCCGCGCGCCCGCGTCGTCACATAGGGTTCGGTCAGCCGCTCGCGGCTTTCCACCGGCAGGCCCACGCCATTGTCGCTGACCGTCACCCGCACCACCTCGGTCTCATCGTCGATGCGGATCTCGATCCGCCCGCATTCACCCAGCCCCTGCTCCCGCTCCAGCCGGGCGGTCACCGCTTCAGCGGCATTTTTCAACAGGTTGATGAACATTCTTCCCAGCTGCTGTGCGTCGCAGACCAACGGGCCATGGGTGGCGCCGTCCACCGCAAAGACGATCTGCGGATAGGCTACCTCCTGCAGCACCACGGCCTGGCGGACGATCTGTTCGAGCGTCTCGGGCGCGAACACCGGCCGTGGCAGCCGGGCAAAATCCGAAAACTCGTTGACCATCCGGTGCAGGTCGCGGACCTGCCGGACGATGGTGCCGGTCAGCTCGGCATAGGTCTCGCTATCCTCATGGATCTGCTTGCCAAAGCGCCGCTGCAACCGCTCGGCCGCCAGCTGGATCGGCGTCAGCGGATTCTTGATCTCATGGGCAATCCGCCGCGCCACATCCGACCACGCGGCCCGGCGCTGGTCCGCCAGCTGCGCGGTGATATCATCGAAGGTCAGCACATAGCCGCCGATCTCGCCGCCCTCGGCAATCGTGTCCGGCGCAATCCGCACCGACAGCGTCTGCGTCTCCGCCCCGCGCGCGATCCGCACCTGCCCGGCCGCATCGCCGCGCTCCTGCGCCACCGCCAGCAACGGCGCCATCTCGGGTACGGCCTCCGAAAGCGCGCCGCCGACCAGTGCCACCTCGGTAGCCTCCAGCAACGCGGCCGCCGAGCGGTTGGCGGTCTTGATCACCCCCCGGCCATCAATCGACATCACGCCCGCCGACACGCCAGACAGCACGGCCTCGGTAAACCGCCGCCGCCGGTCGAGCTGCTGGTTGGCGCCGAGCAGCGCCGTCTGCTGGGTTTTCAACTGCCCGGTCATCCGGTTGAAGGCACGCGCCAGCGTGCCGATCTCGTCATGCGAGCGCCCCACCGGCACCCGCGCATCGAGGTCGCCCGCCCCCACCCGCTCCGCCGCCAGCGCCAGCCGGGCAATCGGCGTCACCAGCCGGTTCGCCAGCCACAGCGCGAACCACATCGCCACCGCCAGTGTCAGCACGCTGACCGCGATCAGCACCAGGTTGAAGCGCAGCTGCATCACCCGCGACCGCTCGACCAGCGAGCGATATTCATCGAGCGCCCCCGCCGCCCGGTCGGCCCGCGCCAGCACTGCCGGGTCGACCTTGCGGCTGACATAGACATAGCCGCCGCGCAGCCCGTCAATCGCCACCACGCCTTCAATCCGGTCCCCGGCCCGGGTCATGATGATCGGCCCGCCCGACCCCAGCGCCCCCTGCCCGCCCGGCAGCCGCGCCAGTCGCGACGACAAGGCCGTCGCATCCAGCCCGTTCAGCGCCAGCGCCCGCGGCCTGCCGCCGGCCAGCTCGAACACCGCCGCCTCGCTCAGGTTGCGCGCCGCCACCTGGAACTGCAGGCCCTTGGAGAACAGGTCGCTGCCGGCGCCGAAATCGCGCGCATAATTGGACACATCGCTGGCCATCGCCACGATATCATCGGCGACCCGCTGCCGGTTTTCCTCGACATAGGCCTGCGCCACCTGGTTCGACCCTTCGAGAATGGTCTTCACCCGGTCCGAAAACCAGAATTGCACGCCGAACTGGAACAGCAGCGAGGCGAAGATCACGACCAACACTGTCGGCACCGCGGCAATCCCGGCAAACAGCGCCACCAACCGCACATGCAGCTGCGCGCCCGCCAGTCCGCGCCGCCGGTTGGCCAGCAGCAGCGCCACCCGCCGCGCCATCAGCACCACCAGCACCATCAGCGGCAGCAAATTCGCCACCACCAGCAGCGTCACCATCGGCGGCGATACGCCGTTGGCCGGCGCCGCCTGCCCGGTCAGCAAGGCGTAGCTGGACCATCCCATGATGATCGTCAGCGCGGCCGCAATGATTTCAAGGCGCGGATAAAGATTGGTCAGCACGCCCCGGCGCTGCATGCGCCGCCACCGCCGCTGCCACCAGGCAAACCGGCTCCTCGGCGCACTCTTCAGACCCGAAAGCTGATCCATCACTGCATGGTCTAAGCGATATTCGTGGCCATAGGAACACAGTTGTTGCAACAGTGCGACAGACGGTGGTCAGCCGTTCCGTTCGCTCAGCGCATCGATCTTCAACTCGTTGAGCTTCTTGCGCAAAGTGTTGCGATTAAGCCCCAGCAGCCGCGCCGCTTTCAGTTGGTTGCCGCCGGTTGCCGCCAGGCAGGCCCGCAGCAGCGGCCGCTCGACCTCGGCCAGCAGCCGGTCATAAACGCCCTCGGGCGGCAGGGCCGAACCGAAGCCGGCAAAATAGTGGTCGATATGCACGGCCGCCGCCGCAGCCAGGTTGTCCGCCGCCGGCGCCGATGCCGGCGCCGCCGCCGAGGCCGCCGGAAAGCCGGTCGCGACGCCGCCCAGCCCGGCCGCCACCGCCGTCGCGCCGATCGTCTCGGCCCGTTCCAGTGCCGCCAGCCGCCGCATCAGATTCTCCAGCTCGCGGACATTGCCCGGCCAGTGATGCCCCTGCAGCACCTTCAGCGCCTGCGCGTCGAGCGCCTTGCGCGGCAGCCCCTCGGCGGCGGCGCGCGCCAGGAAATGCCGGGCCAGCGCCGGCACATCCTCGATCCGCGCCCGCAGCGGCGGCAGCGCCAGCGGCACCACGTTCAACCGATAGTAGAGATCCTCGCGGAACCGCCCCTGCGTGGTCAGCGCCAGCAGATCCTGGTTGGTTGCCGTGACGATCCGCACATCGGCGCGCTGCGCCCGCGATCCGCCGACGCTCGTATACTCACCGGTCTGCAGCACCCGCAGCAGCCGCGTCTGCGCATCGAGCGGCATGTCGCCGATCTCGTCGAGAAACAGCGTGCCGCCCTGCGCCTGCTCGAATTTCCCGGCCACCCGCGCCGCCGCGCCGGTAAAGGCCCCGCGCTCATGGCCGAACAACTCGCTTTCGATCAGCTCGCGCGGAATCGCCGCCATGTTGAGCGCCACGAACGGCTTGTCCCGCCGCGCGCCGAGATCATGGATGGCATGCGCCACCAGCTCTTTGCCGGTACCGCTCTCGCCGAGGATCATCACGGTCAGGTCGTTCGGCACCACCCGCGCCACCAGCCGATACACCTCCTGCATCGCCGGCGACCGCCCGACCAGCGCACTGTCATCGCTGCCCAGATCGCCGGCCTCGGCCTCGCCCCCGACTTCAAGCGCCTCGCCAATAATATCCACCAAATGATTAAGATCGAACGGTTTTGGCAGATAATCGAACGCTCCCTGCTCAGTCGCCCGCACGGCGGTAGCCAGCGTGTTCTGCGCCGAAATGACGATCACCTTGAGCCCCGGCCGCATCTCCAGAAGCTCCGGGATCAGCTGCAAGCCATTGGCATCGGGCAGGATCACATCGGTGATCACCACATCGCCGACGCCTTGCGCCACCAGCTCGCGCAAGCCCTTGCCGGTCCCGGTCAGCTGGACGAGATGACCGGCGCGCTGCAGCGCCTGGCGGACCACCATCCGGATCGCCGCGTCATCGTCGGCGACGATCACCGTGGCGCTCATGACGCCACCGGCAACAGGATGCGGAAAATCGTCTGCTTCATCGCCATGTTCCGTTCATATTCCACCACGCCCCCATGATCGGCGACGATCTTCGCCACCAGCGCCAGCCCCAGCCCCGATCCCCCGGGCTTGGACGTGACGAACGGCTTGAATACATGGTCGGCGATCGCCTCGGGCAACCCCGGCCCATTGTCGGTCACCCGCACCTCGAGCGGCAGCGACACCACTTCGCCGCCCCCCGCCGGCCGCACCTTCAGCCCCGGGCGGAACGATGTCGAAATGCCGATTTCGCCACCCTCTCCGGTGGCTTCGGCCGCGTTCTTCAACAAGTTCATGAAGACCTGGATCATCGCATCGCGGTTCGCCGCCACCAGCGGCAGCGACGGGTCATAGCGCTCGCGAATCCGCATCCCCTGGGCAAAGCCCCGCGCCGCTACCCGCCGCACATGGCCGAGCAACTCATGGATATTCTCCGGCCGCAGCGTCACCGGGCGGGTGTCGGTGAAGCTCTCCAGCCGGTCGACCAGCTTGGCGATCCGGTCGACCTCGTTGACGATCAGCATCGTCAGCTCGTCGCGGTCCTCGGCCCCGACCCCCTCGCTGGACAGCAATTGCGCCGCACCCCTGATGCCTGACAAGGGGTTCTTGATCTCATGGGCCAGCATCTGCGCCACGCCCTCGGCGGACCGCGCCGCACCCTGCTGCTGCGCCTGACGATCGACCATCGTCGCCACTGACCGGGACTGAAAAGCAACTGCCAGCCAGCCCGGCGCCTCGGCGACCTGGTTGATCAGCACATCGACCCGCACCGGCCGGCCGAACGCCAGCGCCAGTTCGACATCATAGGCCGCACAGCTGCTGTCCTCGCGCCGCGCCCGGTCGATCAGCGCCGGCACGGTTGCATCGCCGGCAAAAGCCGCTTCCCAACCGCGCTCCGCCAGCGCCGGCTGGCTGGTGTTGAGCAGCGTCTCCGCCGCCAGATTGGCCATGCTAATCCCGCCGTCCGGCGCCACCAGCAGCGCCGGCACCGCCAGCCCGGCCAGCAGCTCACCGGCACCGGCCATCACGCCGCCATCAGTTCGGAACGCAACAGGCCCTCGTAGAAGCGATCGATCATCGAAACCACTTGAACCGGATCGTTCAACTTGTTGACTTCGAAGCGGAAGGCCGCGCTGTCGTGCAGCCCTTTGGTATACCAGCCGAGATGTTTGCGGGCCACGCCGACGCCGACTTGTGGCCCATAGAGGTCCATCATCATCGCATAATGCTCGCGCACCAGCGCATGCTGCTCGGCGAGCCCAGGATCGCCCGGCACCGGCCGTCCGGTCAGCGCCGCCATCACCTGGCCAATCAGCCATGGCCGGCCATAGGCGCCGCGCCCGATCATCACGCCATCGGCGCCTGATTGCGCGCGCGCCGTCTCGGCATCGGCCACCGAGCAGATATCGCCGTTGACGATCACCGGCAGCCGCACCGCCGCCTTCACCTGCGCCACATAGTTCCAGTCGGCCACGCCCGAATAGAGCTGGCACCGGGTCCGCCCGTGGACTGTGATCAGCCTTGCGCCCAGATCCTCGGCGATATGCGCCAGCTCGGGCGCGTTGAGGCTCTGATGGTCCCAGCCCATCCGCATCTTCACCGTCACCGGGACGCTGACCGCCTTTACCGTCGCCTCGATCAGCCGGGCAGCGAGCGGCAGGTCGCGCATCAGCGCCGAGCCGGCATGGCCATTCACCACCTTTTTCACCGGGCAGCCCATGTTGATGTCGATGATCGCCGCGCCGCGCTGCTCGTTGAGCTTCGCCGCCTCGGCCATCCGCCCCGGCTCACAGCCGGCCAGCTGCATCGTCACCGGGTCCTCGCTCGGGTCCCAGGCCGCCTTCTGCAGGCTCTGCCGGGTCTCGCGGATCATCGCCTCGCTGGCGATCATCTCGGTCACCGTCAGCCCGGCGCCGTAGCGCTTGACCAGCGTCCGGAACGGCCTGTCGGTGACCCCGGTCATCGGCGCCAGCACTACCGGCACCGCCACCCGCACCGGCCCAATATCGATCGGTTTCAGCATGGGTCCCGCCTGCCTGAAATTTAGGCAAAGAACAAGTCCGCCCTTCCGCCGCGCCCCAAGCCGGACTAAGGCCAGACCGATGCGTACCACCGCTCTCATCGTCGCCGCCGGCCGTGGCCACCGCGCCGGCGCCGGCCTGCCCAAGCAATATCGCGCCGTCGCCGGCAAGCCGCTGCTTCGCCACGCCATCGACCATCTCGCCGCTCACCCGGCGATCACCGACATCCGCGTCGTCATCCACCCGGACGACCGTGCCCTTTACGACGCCGCCATCGACGGCCTCAGCCTGCCCGCGCCGATTTCCGGCGGCGCCACCCGCCAGGACAGCGCCCGCGCCGGCCTCGAAGCGCTTGAGGATACGCCGCCCGACCTCGTCCTCGTCCATGATGCGGCCCGCGCCTTCGTCCCCCCTGCCCTGCTCGACGCGCTGTTCGCCGCGCTTGAAAACCCCGCCAACCACGGCGCCGTCCCTGCCCTGCCGGTCATCGACAGCCTGCGCCGCGGGTCAGGCCACTTTACCGACAGCGTCGACCGTGAGAACCTCTGGCGCGTCCAGACCCCCCAGGCCTTCCGTTACCCCGCCCTGCTCGCCGCCCACCGCGCCGCCCCGCCGGGCGCCACCGACGAGCTCGGCATCGCGCTCGCCGCCGGCCTCCGGGTCGCCATCACGCCCGGGGATGCCCGCGCCTTCAAGCTCACCGAACCCCAGGATTTTGTGTCTGCCATGAGCCAATATATCCCCCGCGCCGCCGCTGGCTTCGATGTCCATGCCTTCGGCCCCGGCGACCATGTCTGGCTGTGCGGCGTCCGCATCCCGCACAGCCATGGCCTCATCGGCCATTCGGACGCCGATGCCGGCCTCCATGCCCTCACCGATGCGCTGCTCGGCACCATCGCCGCCGGCGACATCGGCGACCATTTCCCCCCCTCCGACCCGCAGTGGAAAGGCGCCGCCTCCCACCGTTTCCTCGCCCATGCCGCCGAGCTCGTCCGCGCCCGCGGCGGCGTCATCGATTTCGTCGACCTGACGCTGATCTGCGAGCGCCCGAAGATCGGCCCGCACCGCGCCGCCATGCAGGCCCGCGTTGCCACCATCCTCGGCCTCGCCCCCGACCAGGTCAGCATCAAGGCCACCACCACCGAAACGCTCGGCTTCACCGGAAGATCGGAAGGCCTCGCCGCACAGGCCATGGCCAGCGTCCGGCTTCCCGCCTAAAGGCAGCGCCATGGATCCCGAACTCCTTGCCCGCGCCGAACAGGTGCTCGCCGCCAATCGCGCCGCCGGCCGCTGCATCGTCACCGCCGAAAGCTGCACTGGCGGCCTCGTTGCCGCCGCATTGACGGAGATCGCCGGCGCCTCCGATGTCTTCGAACGCGGCTTCGTCACCTATTCGAACGACGCCAAGCTCGAATCGATCGGCGTCAACCAGGACATTTTGCAGACCTTCGGCGCCGTCTCCATCGCGGTCGCCTGGGCGATGGCGCAGGGCGCGCTGGAGCACAGCAAGGCCGATGTCGCCGTCGCCATCACCGGCATCGCCGGCCCCGGCGGCGGCAGCGACAAGAAGCCCGTCGGCACTGTCGTCTTCGCCCGCGCCGAGCGGGACGGCAATCCGGACAAGGTCACCGCCGATGTCCGCCACTTCGGCGATCTCGGCCGGTCGGAAATCCGGCGTCAGGCGGCGCTGGTGGCGCTCGACTTGCTGATGCCCGGCGCCGAGGCCCCGTAAAGCACCTTGGCCCGCGTCTCGAAGGCGCCGACCATCCGCCGCAGCGCCTCGCCGAAGAACATCCCGGCCAGCCGCTCGAACATCTTGTTCTGGAACTCGAAGTCGACCAGAAAATCGATCTCGCAGCCGCCCGCCACATCGCGGAACGTCCAGTCGTTCTGCAGATACTTCAGCGGCCCCGAGATATAATTGACCGTGATCCGGTCCGGACGCACCAGCGTCACCCGGCTGGTGAACCGCTCGCGCACCATCTTGAAGCCGACGATCATGTCGGCGGTCACCACCTCGCCGTCCCGCGCCTTCACCCGCAGCGCCTGCACCCAGGGCAGGAATTCCGGATAGCGATCGATATCGGCGACCAGATCGAACATCTGCGAGGCCGAGAACGGCAGGAACCGGGTCTCGCTGTGCTTGGGCACCTAGGCAGCTCCCGCCCCGGCCACCGCTGCCCCGCCCACCGCTGACTTGCGCGCCGCCTCGGCATTGCGCTTCGCCTGCATCTCGGCAAAATCCCGCCCGGCGTGGTAGCTGGAGCGCGTCAGCGGGCTCGCCGCCACCTGCAGGAAGCCCTTGGACCGCGCCACCGCGGCATAGGCCTGGAAGCTCTGCGGCGTGACGAACTCGACCAGCGGCGCATGGCGCGGCGTCGGCTGCAGATATTGCCCCACGGTCAGGAAGTCGACACCGGCCGAGCGCATGTCATCCCAGACCTGGTGGAGCTCCTGCCCCGTCTCGCCCAGCCCGACCATCACGCCGGACTTGGTGAAGATGCGCGGGCTCAGCGCCTTGACCCGGTCGAGCAGCCGCAGCGAATGATAATAGCGCGCGCCCGGCCGGATCGTCGGATAGAGCCGTGGCACCGTCTCCAGATTATGGTTGTAGACGTCCGGCCCGGCCGCGACGATCGCCTCTACGGCCCGGTCCATCTTGTTGCGGAAGTCCGGCGTGAGAATTTCGATCGTCGTTGCCGGCGAGGACGCCCGCAGCGCCTGGATCACCTTGACGAACTGGCTCGCGCCGCCGTCCGGCAGGTCATCGCGGTCGACCGAGGTGATGACGATATGCTCGAGCCCCAGCGCCGCGGCGGCTTCCGCCACATGCGCCGGCTCATCGCGGTCCACCGGCCCCGGCATCCCGGTCTTGACGTTGCAGAAGGCGCAGGCCCGCGTGCAGGTGTCGCCGAGGATCATCACCGTCGCGTGCTTCTGGCTCCAGCACTCGCCGATATTGGGGCAGGCCGCTTCCTCACAGACGGTATTCAGCTTCAGCCGGCGCATCAGCGCCCGCGTCTCCGAAAACGCCAGGCTGGTCGGCGCGCGCACCCGCAGCCAGTCCGGCTTGCGCACGCGCGGCGTGGTCTCTCCCACGGGCAGTATCTCGTTCATGGCGCCTCGATACTCCTTCACCGCCGGGCTGCCAACCGGCCGACTCTGCCGCAGCGACAATCAGGCCCGCTTAATAGTGGAGCGCCCGCCCATAGGCATCGAGCACGCTCTCGTGCATCATCTCGGACAGCGTCGGATGCGGGAACACCGTGTGCATCAGCTCGGCCTCGGTGGTCTCCAGCTGGCGAGCGATCACATAGCCCTGGATCAGCTCGGTCACCTCGGCGCCGACCATGTGCGCGCCCAGCAGCGCGCCCGTCGCCTCGTCGAACACCGTCTTCACAAAGCCCTCGGCCTCGCCCAGCGCAATCGCCTTGCCATTGCCGATGAAGGGGAACTTGCCGACCTTCACCTTGTAGCCGGCCTCGCGCGCCTTGGCCTCGGTCATGCCGACGCTGGCCACCTGCGGCCGTGAATAGGTGCAGCCGGGGATGGCATCCTTGTCCATCCCGTGGACCTTTTCGCCGGCGATGGTCTCCACGGCGATGATCCCTTCATGGCTGGCCTTGTGCGCCAGCCAGGGCGCGCCGGCGACGTCGCCAATCGCCCACAGCCCCTTCACATTGGTCCGACCATAAGCGTCATTGACGATATGCCCACGGTCGGTCTTCACGCCGAGCTTCTCCAGCCCGATCTCCTCGGTGTTGGGAACGATCCCGATCGCCACGATGACATGGCTGAACGTCTCGGGCGCCGCCTTGCAGAACTTGGCGGTGATCGTCG
>NZ_JBIMKZ010000086.1:0-12225 GCF_051860865.1 Polymorphobacter sp.
CCGGCGGCTGGGGGCGAAGCCCCCAGACCCCATGAATTGGGTTCGGGTCGGGGCGATGTCGGCTTTCGCGGGGTGCGCGCGATTTGGCGCAGACGAGCGGTGTCCGTCCTCACTGACGCAGAGGCTCGATTGATGGGGTCTGGGGGCTTCGCCCCCAGCCGCCGGAGGCTCTTTCTCTCCTGACTGGCCCCTCAGCGCCAGCCGAGGGCTTCGGCGATGATGTGGAAGATGACATTCTGTTCGAGGACGCCGCCGACGAGGTGGGCGCGGGCGCCGGTGGCGTAGAGGGGGACGTCGTCGCCGGCGTGGCTTTCGCTGGGGGTGCCGTAGGTTTTGGCGGCGAGGTAGTTGGGGTCGTTGGGGGGGAGGAGGCGCGAGAGCGGCGGGCTGACGAAGGGGCCGTTGGCATAGCTGAGGGTGGTCATCGGCTGGCCGCGATCATCGAGGGCGAAGCCTTCGGGGTTGGTGGGTGAGCTGCCTTCGCCGCCGCGGGCGTTCTTGATGAAGCCGAGGATATCGTTGCCGCGTTCGGAATAGCCGGCGATGGAGAGGGTGTGCGAGTGGTCGGCGGTGACGAGGACGAGGGTGTCATCGAGGTTGACGGTCTTGAGCACGGTTTCGACGGCGCGGTGGAGCTGCTGGGTTTCGGAGAGCGCGCGGTAGGGGTTGCTGGCGTGGTGGGCGTGATCGATGCGGCCGGCTTCGATCATCAGGTAATAGCCCTTGGGGGCGGTGGCCTGCAGGCGCTTGAGGGCGAAGCCGGTCATTTCGGCGAGGCTGGGTTCCTTGCTCTTGTCCCGGTCGACCTCGAAGCTCATGTGATCGGGGGTGAACAGGCCGAGGACGGGGGCGGTGCTGCGGGTATCGAGGGCGCGGAAGCTGCTGGCGTTGCTGACATAGGTGCCGCCCGGATGGCGTTGCTTCCAGGCATCGACGAGGTTCTTGCCGTCGTCGCGCTTGCCGCCGGCGGCGACGGGCAGGAATTGGTTGGTGCCGCCGCCGAGGACGAGGTCGATGCCGGTCTGGCTGTTGTTCGGGGCGAATTCGACGAGCTGGGTGGCGATGTCCTTGCAGCCGGTGGCGCGGGCGTCGGCGGGGAAGGCCTTGTCGGCGCCTTCCCAGTTGCGATTGGGGACATGGGCGAAGACGGCGGCCGGGGTGGCGTGGGTGATGCGGGCGGTGGAGACGATGCCGACGGCCATGCCCTGGGCCTTGGCGAGCTCGGCGATGGTGCGCGGCCAGGCGGTGGGATTGCGGCAGTCTTCGGCGGTCTGGTTGGCGGCGAAGTTGATATAGCCGATGCGGGTCTTGACGCCGGTGTTGATGGCGCTGGCGGTGCCGGCGCTGTCCGAGACCTGGGCATCGGTGTTGTAGGTCTTGATCAGCGCGGTGTACGGCATGGTTTCGAAGGAGAGGACATTTTCCTCGCCGCTGCGGCGGGGCGAGCCGTCATCGGGATATTGGGCGGCGAAGATGCGCGCGGCGGTGACGGTGGCGACGCCCATGCCGTCGCCGATCATCAGGACAATGTTTTTGGCGCGCTTGGGGCGGTGGACGACCTTGAGGCGCTGGGCGATGACGGCGCGGCCCATCTGCCAGTAATCGTCGTTCTTGACCGGGGTTTGCAGCTGCTGGGCGGCGGCGGGCAGCGTGGTAGCGAGCAGAATGGCGGCAATGAGGGCACGGGACATGGGGATCTCCTGAGGATGCGGCCCTGATGGCGGGGGTTCGTGTCAGTAACGTTACAGCAGGCCGATCTCGCGGAGGCGTTCGTGCAGATAGGCGTTGGCAGTGATGGGGGGCCAGTGGCGGGGGCCGCCGGGGAGGGTCTCGATCAGGTAATCGGGGCGGAAGTGCAGGAAATAGGGCATCGAATAGCGGGCCTTGCCCTGGGCGGCGGAGGACGGGTTGGCGACGCGGTGGGTGGTGGACGGGAGGCGGCCGCCGCTGAGGCGCTGGAGCATGTCGCCGATGTTGCAGACGAGGGTGCCGGGCGGGGCGGCGATGTCCTGCCATTGGCCGTTGCGGTGGAGGAGCTGGAGGCCGGCCTCCTCGGCCTCGGGCAGCAGGGTGATGACGTTGATGTCTTCATGCGCGGCGGCGCGCAGGGCGTTGCCGGCGGGGGTGGTGATGGGGGGATAGTGGAGCAGGCGGAGGATGGAATTGCCGTCGCGGACCGGCTCGGCGAAGAAATCGGGGGGCTGGCCGAGGTGGACGGCGATGGCGCGGAGCAGGCGGGTGCCGGCGGCATCGAGGGCTTCATAAAGGGCGAGCGTGGCGGGGCGGAAATCCGGCCATTCCCGGGGCCAGATGTTGGCGGGCATGGCCCGGCTTTCGGGCAGGTCGCGGCCAATGTGCCAGAACTCCTTGAGGTCGGCGGTGTCGGTGTTCTTGGCGGCTTCCCGGCCGAAAGGGGTGTAGCCGCGTTGGCCGGCGCCGCCGGGGATGGCATAGGCGGCCTTGGCCGAGGGCGGCAGCGCGAACAGCGCCTTGGCGGCGCCTTGGGCGCGGCGCAGGACGGAATCGGGGATGCCGTGATCGCTGACGAGGGCGAAGCCGGTGCGCTGGAAGGCATCTCCGAAAGCGGCGGCAGCGGCGGCGAGATCGGTCTCGATGAGGGTGAGCGGAATGGGGGTGATGTCCGCCTGGGTCATGCGCGATCAATGCCGGGCGGCGGGGTCGGGCACAAGAGGGGTGGAGCGGGAGGCGATTGGCCACTAAGGTCGATTCATGGGTCGTTTCCTGTACTTCCCCGCTCTTCTGCTTGCCGCGCCTGCACTGGCGGAGCCGATTCCGCCGCCGATCGAGGCGATGCTGGAGGCGGTGGCCGACAAGCCCGACCAGCTGCGGACGATCGCCGATGTGGCAAAAAAGACCAATCCGGGCTCGGCCGGCGAGATCGATGCCAAGGTGTCGGGCTATAACAAGGCGCGGGCCGAGGCGCGGCTGGCGCGTCTGGCCGAACAGGGGACGCTGGAGGGCTGGACCGGCCAGGGCGAGGCCGGGGGGTTCGCGTCGAGCGGCAATACCAATGTTACGGGCGTGAGCCTGGGTATCAACCTCAACAAGGAGACGCGCAAGGCGACGCACAAATTGCGCGGCCAGTTCGACTGGCAGCGCGATTCGGGGGTGACGACGCGCGAGCGGCTGCTGGCGAACTATGAGGGCAACTTCAACATCAACCCTCGGCTGTACAGCTTGACCACGCTGAGCCTTGAGCGAGACCGGTTCTCGGGCTTTTTCAGCCGCTATGCGGGGTCGCTGGGCTTCGGGTACCGGCTGGCCGTGGGCCCACCGTTCCGGCTGGCGCTGGAGGCCGGGCCGGCGCTGCGGCAAACCGACTTCACCGATGGCTCCGACGAGCTCAGCATCGCCGCGCGTGGCGGCCTGACCAGCCAGTGGGTGATAAATCCGAACCTGACGCTGAGCGAGAATGCGTCGGTCTATGTCGACAGCTTCAACACCAGCTTCATGTCGATGACATCGCTGACGGCGCGGCTGGCGGGATCGCTGTCGGCGCGGGCGACATTCCAGGTCAATACGGAATCGAATCCGCCGGACGGGCGGCAGAAATCTGACACCACCAGCCGGGCGACGATCGTCTACAGCTTCTGAGCGCGTGGTAGCGGAGGAGGGATTTGAACCCCCGACCCCAGGATTATGATTCCCGTGCTCTAACCAACTGAGCTACTCCGCCATGGCCATCGGCCAGTGCGCTTCCACGCGGGAGCCGGCGCTATAGGGCGGCTTGGCGGGACGGTCAACAGGGTGCAGGCTGTGGTGACTTAAGGAGAATGCGCATGACTGTTCCCGCCGCGATTGCCGGGCGGCTGAAGCTGCCGGTGATCGGGTCGCCGATGTTCATCATCTCGGTGCCCGAGCTGGTGATCGCCCAGTGCCGGGCGGGCATTGTCGGCAGCTTTCCGAGCCTCAACGCGCGGCCGCTCGCGCAGCTCGACGAGTGGCTGGGCCGGTTGAACCGCGAGCTGGGGCCGGGGGATGCGCCCTATGCGGTCAACCTTATTGTCCATCGCTCCAACGACCGGTTGATGGAGGATCTGGCGCTGTGCGTGAAGCACCGGGTGCCGATCGTCATCACCTCGCTGGGGGCGCGGGAGGATGTGAACGCCGCTATCCACAGCTATGGCGGGATCGTGCTGCACGATGTGATCAACGACCGCTTTGCCCGCAAGGCGATCGAAAAGGGCGCGGACGGGTTGGTCGCGGTGGCGGCCGGCGCCGGCGGGCATGCGGGGACGCTCTCGCCGTTCGCGCTGGTGCAGGAGATTCGGCATTGGTTTGACGGGCCGCTGGCGCTGTCCGGCGCCATTGCCACCGGCGACGCGGTGCTGGCGGCGCAGGCGTGTGGTGCGGACTTTGCCTATATCGGCTCGGCGTTCATCGCCACCGAGGAGGCGCGCGCGGTGCCGGCCTACAAGCAGATGATCGTCGACTCCCGCGCCGAGGACATCGTCTATTCGAACCTGTTCACCGGCGTGCACGGCAATTACCTGCGGCCCTCCATCGTCGCGGCCGGCATGGACCCCGACGCGCTGCCCGAGAGCGACCCCAGCGCGATGAACTTCGCCGCCATGGACGCCAAGGCCTGGAAGGACATCTGGGGCTGCGGCCAGGGCATCGGCGCCGTCACCGAGGTGCTGCCGGCGGCCGCGCTTGTCGCCCGGCTTGCACGCGAATATGATGCGGCCATCGCCCGGCTCGGGCTGACACGAGTGTGAAGGTGCGTGAGATGACCGAATTGACCCGGCGTGGACGGATGATGTGGCTGGCCGGCGCGGTCGTGCTGGGGCTGATGAGCCAGTGGTGCGTCAATTTTGGGGTATGCGCGGCGCCGTTGTAAGGGGCCTCCGGCGGTAAGAGAAAGCGCCTCCGGCGGCTGGGGCCGCAGGTCCCAGACCCCGAGAATTCGGCCTTCGCATGGCGACGGCAGGCGGCTTTGCGGGATAAGCGCATTTATTGGGGTCTGGGGCCTGCGGCCCCAGCCGCCGGAGGCATCTTGTTACCGCCCGAGGCGCACTCACACGAAAGCCGTTATTCTCTGGCTCGGCCTCCCGTTATGAGGTCCGGGGGCTTAGCCCCCGGCCGCCGGAGGCCCCTACCCTTTCCGCTCCGACCGGACCGCCGGGCGACGGGTGTCGGCGGTGGCGTCGGTGGGGAGGAAGCTGCCGGGGCCGACCTTGAGCCAGACCAGCAGGGGCGCGCCGATGAAGATCGACGAATAGGTGCCGATGACGATGCCGAGCAGCATGGCCACCGAGAAGCCGAACAGCACCGAGCCGCCGAAGATGACGAGCGTGCCGAGCGCGATGACCATCGTAAGCGAGGTAACGATGGTACGCGGCAGGGTTTCGTTGATCGACAGGTCGAGGATGCCTTCGATTTCCATCTTGCGGTATTTGCGGAGGTTTTCGCGGACGCGGTCATAGACGACGATGGTGTCGTTCAATGAATAGCCGATAATGGTGAGCACGGCGGCGACAATGTTGAGATCGAATTCCATCTGGGTGATGGCGAAGAAACCGAGCGTCAGCGCGACGTCGTGGATGAGGGCGAACAGAGAGCCGACGCCGAACTGCCATTCGAAGCGGAACCAGATATAGATCGAGATGCCGACCATGGCGAACAGGATGGCGAGGCCGCCGGCCTGTATCAGTTCGCCCGAGACCTTGCCCGAGACGGTTTCGACGCGGCGGAACTGGGCATCGGGGTTGGTGGCGCTGATGGCATCCTGGACGCGCTTGACGGTGGCCTGGACGGCAGCATCGTCGCCCGGGGGCAGCGGCAGGCGGATGGAGACGGTATTGGGGTCCCCGAAGGTCTGGATGGCACCGGTGCCGGCGCCGGCGGCGTTGACCGTGCGGCGCAGGTCGTCGACCTGGGCGGTCTGGTCGAAGCGCACCTCCATCATCAGCCCGCCTTCGAAATCGACGCCGAAATTGAGCCCGCGGATGGCGACCAGCGCGATCGAGGCGAGGATCATCAGGATCGACAGGCCGACGGCGATGTTGCGCCAGCGCAGGAACGGAATGTTGGTATTGTCCGGGACCAGCTTCATCAGGCGCATGGTCGGCTCCTCAAAGCACCAGCGCGGCGGGGCGCGCGCGCCGAAGCCAGCGCGAGGCCAGCAAGCGGGTGACGGTGACGGCGGTGAACACCGAGGTGATGATGCCGATGGTCAGCACCACCGCGAACCCCTTGATCGGCCCGGAGCCGAAGGCGAACATGATGGCGGCGGCGATGACGTTGGTGACATTGGCATCGAAGATGGTGCGCGACGCCTCGCGGTAGCCGGTCTCGACGGCGCTGACGACGGCGCGGCCGCGGCGCAGTTCCTCGCGGATGCGCTCGTTGATGAGCACATTGGCATCGACGGCGGCGCCAATGGTGAGGACGAAGCCGGCGATGCCGGGCAGCGTCAGCGTGGCGCCGATGCCGGTCATCACGCCGAGGACGAGGATCGCGTTGAGCACCAGCGCGATCACCGAATACCAGCCGAAGCGGCCATAGGTGAGCAGCATGAAGCCGGCGACGAGGACCGTGGCCAGCACCGAGGCGAGCGCGCCGGCGCGGATCGAATCGGCGCCGAGATCGGGGCCGACGGTGCGCTCCTCGATCACCTTCAGCTCGACGGGGAGCTTGCCCGAGCGCAGCAGGATGGCCAGCTCATTGGCGGTGGCGATGGTGTAGCTGCCGGAGATGATGCCCGAGCCGCCGAGGATCGGCTCGTTGATGCGCGGCGCGGAGATGATAACGCCATCGAGGATGATGGCGAACGGCCGGCCGACATTGGCCTGCGTCGCCTGGGCGAAGCGGCGGCCGCCGGTCGAATCGAAGCGGAAGCTGACGGCAGGCTGGTTGTTCTGGTCGGTGCTGACCTGGCTGTCGACGAGCTGGTCGCCGGAGATGATGGCGCGGCGCTTGACGGCCATCGGCGGGCCTTCGAGGCTTGGCAGGATCTGGCTGCCCGGGGGAGCGCGGCCTTCGGCGAGCAGGGCCGGGTCGGCCTCCATGTCGACGAGCTTGAATTCGAGCTTGGCGGTCTTGCCGAGCAGCGCCTTGAGGGCGGCAGGGTCCTGCAGGCCGGGGACCTGGACGACGATGCGGTTGGCGCCCTGGCGGATGATGTTGGGCTCGCGGGTGCCGAGCTCGTCGATGCGGCGGCGGATGACCTCGACGGCCTGGGCCATGGCGCCATCGACGGCCTGGGCAATGCCGGCCTGGGTGGCGGTAAGGGTGACGCGGGTGCCGTTATTGCTGAGGTCGACATCGCGGACGGCGCCGACGCCCGAGGGCTGGCTGATCTTGCGCAGCGCCGTCAGCGCGCGGTCGAGTGCGGCGGGATCGGCGATGGTCAGCGCGATACGGTCCTTGCCGACCGAGAGGTCGCGGAACGACACGGCGCCGCCCGCGGCCTGGCGAAGCTCGCTGCGGATACTGTCTTCAAGCGTTTCGAGGCGGACCTTGAGGACGTCGTCGGCGGTGGCCTCCAGCATCAGGTGCGAGCCGCCGCGCAGATCGAGCCCGAGGTTCAGCTCCTTGGCGGGGAGGAACGACGGCAGCATGCGGAGCGCCGAGGCGGGCAGGAAATTGGGCAGCGCCAGCAGCAGCCCGAACAGCAGCGTGCCGGTGATCGCCCAGATCTTCCATTTGGGAAAGTCGAGCAAATGTCAGTTCCCGTTGGCGGGCACAGCCGGGACAGCGGCGGGGGTGCCGCGGGTGCGGACATCGGCGAGCGTGCCCTTGAGCACCTTGACCTTGATGCCGGTGGCGATCTCGACCTCGATCTCGGCGCCATCGGCCTTGGTGACCTTGCCGACGATGCCGCCGCCGGTGACGACCTCGTCGCCGCGCTGGACGGCATCGACCATGGCGCGGTGCGCCTTCAATCGCTGCTGCTGGGGGCGGATCAACAGGAAGTAGAAGATGGCGAAAATGGCAACATAGGGCAGGAAGGCGATCAGGCCCGCCATGCCGCCGGAGGCGCCGCCAGTGGCGGCCTGCGCAAAGGCCGGAGTTGCAAACATCGGTATGGCTTTCCTTGACGAGGACCGGCTGATCCTCCGCTGTTCGCTGGCCTCTAGCGGGTTGCGCCCGGCGTCGCAACTGCGGGCCGATGGTGGCGACGATTGTGGGGGACGATTGTGAGGGATAGGACATTGCCGCTATGGGCTGGCGAATGACCGACGATATTGCCCGCATCGCCTCCGCGCTCGAAGCGCTTGCCGCCCGGCTGGCGCCGCCGCTGCCGCCGCCCGCCGATCCACGCACGGGGCCATGGTTCGTCTGGTCGCAGGGGCGGCTGGCGGCGGCGCCGGCGCCGCGGGTGTCGGCGCTGGCGCTCTATCGGGGGGTGGATGCGCAGCGGGAGGCGCTGCTGGAGAACGCCCGGCGCCATGCGCATGGGCTGCCGGCGCATGACGTACTGCTCTGGGGATCGCGCGGGATGGGCAAGAGCTCGCTGGTGCGCGCCGTCCACGGGGCGCTGTTGGCCGAGGGCGAGGATGTGGCGCTGATCCAGGTGGCGCGCTCCGATGTCGCCGGGCTGGCGGGGCTGTTCGGGGCGCTGGCCGGGGTATCGCGGCGGTTCACGGTGTTTCTCGATGACCTGGCCTTCGATGGCAGTTCCGCCGAGGTGCATGCGCTGCGGGCTCTGCTGGATGGCGGGGTGGAGGCGCGGCCCGAGGGGGTGCGGCTGGCGGTGACCTCCAATCGTCGCCACCTGCTGCCCGGGCAGATGGCGACGACCGATGCCGACGACCCCAATCCGCGCGACACGCGCGACGACCATCTGGCGCTGGCCGATCGCTTCGGGCTGCGGCTAGGCTTCCATGCCTGCGACCAGGAGACTTATCTGGCGATCTGCGCGGCCTATGCCGAGGCGCATGGGCTGGCCTTCGACAGGCAGGCGGCGCTGGCCTGGGCGGCGGGGCGCGGGGCGCGATCGGGCCGGGTGGCGTGGCAGTTTACGGTGGAGACGGCCGGGGCGCAGGGGGTGGTGCTCAACGCCTGACCGGGCAGTTGAAACGGTCTGGACAGCGGCATCGGATCGGCGCAGAAATTGGGCTTCTGGCTGGGGGGCATGACCATGATCAGGACCTTTGTTGCTGGCACCGCTTTGATGGCGATGCTGGCGTCTTCGCTCGTCGGCAGCGCGGCGCTGGCCCAGGGCGGGCAGCGCGATGACCGGATGGCGCGGCCGACGCCCCTGCCCTCCCCCTCCCGACCTCCGACATTCGGCGGCAACCAGCGCTGGGACCGGACCGTGCGCTGCGAATCGCGGAACGGACGCTACCAGGAGTGCCGGGCCGATGCGCGCGGCGGCGCCGGCATCGTGCGAGTGCTGGGCGGCGACTGCGGACGCAACAACTGGGGCTATCGGAACGATGCCGTCTGGGTGCAGGGCGGCTGCCGGGCGGACATCGGCGTGCGCGGCGGAAACGGGAATGGCGGCAACGGCGGGGGCAACTGGGGCGGCGGCGGCAATTGGGGTGGCGGCAACAACTGGGTGATCGGCACGGTGCGCTGTGAATCGCGGAACGACCGGCGCCAGTCGTGCCGGGCGGATGCACGCGGCGGGGCGCGGATCAGCCGGGTGCTGGGCGGCAATTGCGCCCGGCAGAACTGGGGCTACAGCGCCAACGAGATCTGGGTCGATCGCGGTTGCCGGGCCGATTTCGAGGTGCGCGGGCAAGGCCGGCAGCCGGACCAGGGCGGCAACGGGCCGTCGACGGGGGCGATCATCGGTGGCGTGGCGGTTGCGGCCGGGCTGGCGGCGCTGATCGCGGCGAGCAGCAAGAAGAAGCAGCCGGCCGAGGCGGCGACGGCCGCCCCCTTGCCGGCAACGGGCGGCGGTACCGGACCGGCGCGGATCGACATCAACGCCGGCACGGTGCTGCCGGCGGCGCGGCCGAGCTTCCAGACCTGCCTCAACGAGACGGCGCAGCAGATCGGTGCCACCGGCGGCACCTCGATCTCGCTGGACGAGATGCAGGAGGTGGAGGCCGGCAATGGTGGCTACCGGTTCCGCTACCGGATCAAGGCGGCCTGGCCGGACGAGACGCGGACCATCGGCACCTTCTGCCGGGCGACGCCGGAGCGGGTGATCGAGCTGGACTTCAACTGATCGGGTGCTTCATCGCGTCCCCGTTGCGGAGCGGCCCGCGCGGGGGCTATGAGAAGAGCTTGGTAACCGTAAAGGCCTTTTCATGAGCTTTGCCCGCGGCACCTGGCGGTTTCTCGTCGGTGTCAAGGATCTGCTGGTCCTGCTCCTGCTGCTGCTGTTCTTCGCGGCACTCTGGGCGGCGCTGGGTACGCGCGCCAGCATCAAGGTGCCGGACGGCGGCGCGCTGGTGCTGAGCCTCGAGGGCGGGATCGTCGACCAGGCCAGCGACCAGGACCCATTGCAGCTGGCGATGGGCGCGGCGGGACGCACCGAAGTGCAGGCACGCGACATCATCCATGCGATCGACATGGCGACGACCGACGACCGGATCAAGCTGATCGTGCTCGACCTCGACACGTTCGTCGGCGCCGGGCAGGCCAATCTCCAGTCGATCGCGGCGTCGCTGCAGCGGTTCCGCAAGAGCGGCAAGCCGATCGAGGCCTATGCGACGGCCTATACCGACGACGGCTATTACCTGGCGTCGTCGGCCAGCCGGATCTGGCTCAATCCGCTCGGCGCGGTGCTGCTGACCGGGCCGGGTGGGCGCGGGCTGTATTTCCAGAATGCGCTGAACAAGCTCGATGTTGATGTCGAGGTGTTCCGGGTCGGCACCTACAAGGCGGCGGTGGAGCCGTTCACCCGGACCGATGCCTCGCCGGAGGCCAAGGCGGCCGACCAGGCGCTGGTCGACGGGCTGTGGCAGAGCTGGCGCAGTGACATCACCGCGCGGCGGACGCGCGTCGACGTGGCGGCCTGGCTGCGGGCGCTGCCGCAGCGGATCGCGGCGGCGGACGGCGACCAGTCGCGCGCGGCGCAGGCGGCCGGGCTGATCGACCGGATCGGCAACCGCCATGAATTCGACAAGGCCATCCTGGCGCAGGTCGGCGAGTCGGCGACGCCGCAGACGATGAGCTATAATGGCATCGGGCTCGACGGCTATGTGGCGGCCAGCCGGTCGCTGCTGCCGCAATCGGGGCCGGCGGTGGGCATCGTCTATGTCAGCGGCAATATTGTCGATGGCGAGGCCGGACGCGGCACGGCGGGCGGCACGACGATTGCCGACACCGTGCGCAAGGCGCTGGCCGAGAACAAGGATCTGAAGGCGATCGTGGTGCGGATCGACTCGCCGGGCGGGTCGGTGACGGCGAGCGAGGAAATTCGCGAGGCGCTGCTCGAAGCGAAGAGTGCCGGCATGCCGCTGGTGGCGTCGATGGGGCCGGTGGCGGCATCGGGCGGCTACTGGATCGCCTCGGCGGCGGACGAGATCATCGCCCAGCCGATCGGCGTGTTCGCGATCATCCCGACCTTTCCGCGCGCGCTGGCCTCGCTGGGGATCACCAGCGACGGGGTGAAATCGACGCCCTATTCGGGCGAGCCGGACGTCGTCGGCGGAATCGGGCCGGAGACGCGGCAGCTGCTCCAGATTTCGGTCGAGGATATCTACCGTCGGTTCACCGGGCTGGTGGCGGCATCGCGCAAGATGCCGGTGGAAGAGGTCAACCGGATCGGCCAGGGCCGGGTGTGGTCGGGCGCCGATGCGCAGCGGCTGCGGCTGGTCGACGGGCTGGGCGGGCTCGATGCGGCAGTGGCGGCGGCGGCGCGGCGGGCCAAGCTGGAAGGGACGCCGCGGACCATCGACATCGAACCGAGACTCTCCCCGGTGCTGGAATTCCTCAACGCTGTTGGCGGGCCGGCGGAAACCGCGCCGCAGGGGCGCGATCCGTTCGCCAAGCTGTCACTGGCCAGCCGCAGCCGGCTGTTCGGGCTGATCGGCGACCTGCGGCTGATGGCGGCGGGGCCGACGATGCAGGCGACCTGCATCGAATGCGCGGCGATGGGCTCGCCGCGGCTAGCGAGCGCGGCGCGGATCGAGACCGAGATGGCGAAGCTGGTGCGGCCTTAGGCGGTAGGGAGTGCCTCCGGCGGTAGGAAGCGCCTCCGGCGGCTGGGGCCGCAGGCCCCAGACCCCAATAATTTAGCTGATCCCGCAGCACCGTCTGCCGTCGCCTTGCGAAGGCTGGATTTGGGGGGTCTGGGGCCTG
>NZ_JBIMKZ010000087.1:0-12161 GCF_051860865.1 Polymorphobacter sp.
GTACCCGAGGAAAAGCAGGCCGTCGTCCTGCGCCTCGGCAAGCCCGAGCGCATCCTCAATACCTACAAGCCGAATGACCGTTTCGGTGCTGGCGGCTCCGGGCTTGTTGCCAAGGTTCCGTTCATCGAGAATGTCGTCTTCGTCGACAAGCGGGTGATGGACCTCGACATTGAATCGCAAACGGTGCTGTCCACAGACCAGCTACGCCTCGTCGTCGATGCGTTCGCCCGCTTCCGGATCACGGATCCGCTGCGCATGCTGCAAACCGTCGGCTCTGAGGCCAATGCCGCCGATGCGCTGAAGCGCATTCTCACCTCACGACTCCGCAATGAGCTCGGCAAGCAGCGGTTCGCGGCCCTGCTCAGCCCCGAGCGCAGTCAGATGATGGATGATATCCAGGCGTCGGTGAACCGCCAGGCGCGGCAATATGGCGCCGAGATCGTTGATGTCCGCATCAAGCGCGCCGATCTGCCGACCGGTACACCGCTCGAATCTGCCTTCCAGCGGATGCGCTCCGCCCGTCAGCAGGAAGCGCTGACCATCCGCGCCCAAGGCCAGAAGCAGGCCCAGCTAGTCCGTGCCGAGGCCGATGCAGAAGCTGCCAAGATCTATGCCGACAGCTTTGGCAAGGATCCGGAGTTCTATGCCTTCTACCGCGCGATGCAGGCCTATCGAAACACCTTCACGGACGCCAGCTCGACAATCATCATGTCGCCCAACAACGAATTCCTGCGCGAGTTCGAAGGGCGGAGTTCAAACCGTTAATGGCATGGGCAATAGTGTCGCAGCTTCATGCTCAACCATCTGTTCATCCCGCGTTAGGCGCCCACCGCCGATAAAGGGCGTTCCAGCCTGAAAGGTCCCATTGATCGTGCGCATTGCCCGCAGTCTTCTTCCCGCCGCGCTGGTCGCGGTTGGAACAACCGCCCTCCTGCTCCCGGCCCTCTCCCCAGCAGTCGGGCAGCAGTCGCAGACCGACGTCGTCACCGCCGAGATGACCGGCCCGCGCGGCGCCCCGCGCAGCTTCGCGGACCTGACTGCCCAGCTTGCGCCGGCCGTGGTCAACGTCAGCACCACCCAGAAGGTGCCCGTCGCCCGCTTCGGCGGCCTGCCGCCGGGGTCGCCGCTGGAAGAGCTGTTCCGCCGCTTCCAGGAGCAGCAGGGCAGCGAAGGCGAGCCGGTCACCCGCGAGGCGAATTCGCTCGGCTCGGGCTTCATCATCTCGGCAGACGGCTATGTCGTCACCAACAATCACGTGATCAGCGCCGGTGAAGCCCGCAATGCCCCGCCGGTTGAATCAATCACCGTCACTCTCTCCGATCGCCGCGAATACAAGGCAAAGGTCGTCGGCCGCGATCCTCTGACCGACATGGCGCTGCTCAAGATCGATGCCACCGGCCTGCCCTTCGTCAAATTTGCCGACAAGGACGATGTCCGCGTCGGTGACTGGGCGATTGCCATCGGCAATCCGTTCGGCCTCGGCGGCACAGTCACCGCCGGCATCGTCTCGGCGCTCCACCGCAACATCGGCTCCGGCCAGTATGACCGCTACATCCAGACCGATGCCAGCATCAACCAGGGCAATTCCGGCGGGCCGCTGTTCGATCTCGAAGGCAATGTCATCGGCATCAACACCGCGATCTTCTCCCCGACCGGCGGCAACGTCGGCCTGGGCTTCGCGGTTCCGGCCGAGCTGGCCCGCCCAGTCATCGCCCAGCTGCGTGCATCGGGCAGCGTCAGCCGCGGTTATCTCGGTGTCGGCATCCAGCCGCTGACCGCCGATATCGCCGCCGGCCTCGGCCTCCCCAAGGATCGCGGCGAAATCGTCGCCTCGGTCGAGCCCACCGGCCCTGCCGCCAAGGCCGGCATCCGCCAGGGTGACGTCATCGTCCGCATCAACAACCAGGACGTGACCTTCGACAACACGCTGAGCTTCGTGGTCGCCAACACCGCGGTGGGCAGCACCGTGCCGATCGAACTTATCCGCAACGGTCAGCGTCAGACGGTCCGCGCCACGGTCGTGCAGCGCCCGGCCGAGTCCGTCGTCCAGGCCCGATCCGGCCTGCCTGTCGATCCCGAGGAAGACGCGCCCGCCAAGTCCCAGACCGATGAGGCCACCAAGCAGTCGCTGGGCATCACCCTGCAGCCGCTCACCGAGGCGCTGCGCAGCACGCTGAAGCTGCCGGCCACGGTCAAGGGCGTCGTCATTGCCGGCATCAGCCCGGGCTCGGATGCCGCCGCCCAGGGCCTGCAGCGTGGGGATGTCATCCTCAGCATCAACCAGCGCCTCACGGCCACGCCCGCCGAAGCGGCGGAAGCCGTCGAGGCGGCGCGCAAGGCCAATCGCGAAACTGTGCTGATGCTGGTCCAGCGCAGCGCCGGCCTGCCGCGCTATGTCGGCATCAAGCTGGTCGCCGACAAGAAATAGCCCCCTCTTCTCACGCCCGCGTCCGCCCGCTATCCCGCAATAAACGGGAGAGCGGGCATGACGACGGACCTCTACATCGGACAGGGCGCGCAAAGCGCCCAGGCGCTCGTCATGAAGCGCGCCAATCGCCACGGCCTGATCGCCGGCGCCACCGGCACCGGCAAGACCGTAACGCTCCAGACCATGGCCGAAGGCTTCAGCCGCGCCGGAGTCCCCGTCTTCCTTGCGGACGTAAAGGGCGATCTCGGCGGCATGGCCATGGCCGGCAGCGAGGCGGCCTCATGGACCATGAAGCGCGCCACCGAAATCGGCGTGCCGGACTATGGCTACAGCGCCTGTCCGACGATCTTCTGGGACATTTTCGGCGAGCAGGGCCACCCGATCCGCACCACCATCTCGGACATGGGCCCGCTGCTGCTCAGCCGGCTGATGGGCCTCAACGAGACCCAGGAGGGCGTGCTGACCATCGCCTTCCGTCATGCCGACGACGAAAATCTTCTCCTGCTCGACCTCAAGGATCTGCAGGCTATGCTCGCCTTCACCGCCGAGAACGCCAAGGCCCTGTCCGCCCGCTACGGCAACGTCACTACCGCCTCGGTCGGCGCCATCCAGCGCAGCCTGCTGACACTCGAAGACCAGGGCGGCGCCCATTTCTTTGGCGAGCCGGCCTTCGACATCCAGGATTTCATGCGCCTCGATCCGCAAGGGCACGGCCAGGTCAACATTCTCGCCGCCGACAGGCTGATGCGCTCGCCGCGCCTCTACGCCACCTTCCTGCTCTGGCTGTTGTCGGACCTGTTCGAGACCCTTCCCGAAGTCGGCGATCCCGAAAAGCCGAAGCTCGTCTTCTTCTTCGATGAGGCCCATCTGCTGTTCGACGAAGCGCCCAAGGCGCTGCTTGACAAGGTGGAGCAGGTCGTCCGCCTGATCCGCTCCAAGGGCGTCGGCGTCTATTTCATCACCCAGAACCCCATCGACATCCCCGAAACCGTCGCCGGCCAGCTCGGCAACCGCGTCCAGCACGCGCTGCGCGCCTTCACCCCCAAGGACGCCCGCGCCATCAAGTCCGCCGCCGAAACCTTCCGCGCCAACCCCGGCCTCGATGTCGCCACCGCCATCACCGAATTGAAGGTCGGCGAGGCGCTGGTCTCCCTCCTCCAGCCCGACGGCGCCCCCGCGCCGGTCCAGCGCACGCTGATCGCGCCGCCCCGCTCCCGCGTCGGCCCGCTGACCCCCGAGGAGCGAGCCCGGATCACCGGCTGGTCGCCGTTCGCGCACAAATACGCGACCGTCGTCGACCGCGAATCCGCCTATGAGCTATTATCGCAGCGGGCCGCCGAAGGCGCTGCCCATGCCGCGCAGACCAAGGCCGCCGCCGATGCCGAAAAGGCCGAGGCCAAGGCCGCCAAGGAGCAAGCCGCCGCCGAACGGGCCGAGAACGCCCGCCGCCGCGCCCAGCCCAAATCCCTCACCGAGCAGATCACCACCAGCATCGCCCGCTCGGCCGCCAGCAGCATCGGCCGTCAGCTGGGCGGCCGCGCCGGCCAGTCGCTGGTGCGGGGTATTCTGGGCTCGCTGCTCAAATAGAACAAAGGGCCTCCGGCGGCTGGGGCCTTGGCCCCAGACCCCATGAAAAGATCAGCCGCCCAGCGTGACCTGGGCGCGGGCCGGATCGACGGTGCCGGCGGGGGCATCCATCAGTTCGCGCACAAAGGCGCCCTTGTTGACGGTCGGCGTCGCCGTATCGCCGGCGTTCGAGCGGATCGCCGGGTCGATGGTGCCAGCGCCGGCCTTGTCGAGCAGCTGCTGCTCGGCTGGCGAACGCGGCGGCACCCGCACGCCGGGGCCGAACAGCGCTTCCATCGCCTGGCTCTGCGCATCCTGGCCGGTGGCGCGCGGCTCGCCGGGGCGCGGCGGCGTCAGGTTGAAGTCCTCGGGGACCACCAGCGGCGCCGCCCGGCTGATCGCCAGCTCGTCCGGCCCGCGCCGTTCGCCGAGCCCGCGCTTGCCGCCACAGGCGCCGAGCGCCAGCGCGCCGGTCAAAACCACAATCGCAATAACCCGCATCGTCATCGGTCCTTCGTCGGCGCCAGCGCCTTCACCAGCAGCATTAGCACACCACAGGTGATCGCCGCATCAGCAACATTGAATACCCAGAAACTCGCATCCCGCCAGAAGAAATGCAGGAAGTCGACGACATAGCCGAAGCGCGCCCGGTCGAGGATATTGCCCAGCGCGCCGCCAAGCACCAGCCCCAGCGCCGCCACGTCCCAGCGGCTCCTTTCGCGCCCGATCCACACCGCCACCGCACAGGCAATCGCCGCCGTCGCCACCACCAGCAGCCACCGCCCGACATCGGAGCCGGCCGCGAACAGCCCCATCGACACTCCGACATTGCCGACAAAGGTCAGCGAGAACACCGGCAGCACCGGCACCGTCCCCACTTCCTGCAGCCGCACCACCTCCAGGATCCACCATTTCGATATCTGGTCGATCACGAACACCAGCGCCGCCAGCCCATAGCCGAGCCGCAGCGGCCGTCTCAACGGCTCAACCATTGACCACCCCATCGCAGCGCCCGCACAGCCCGCTGTCCGCCGCCACATCGGGCAAATGCCGCCAGCACCGCTCGCAGCGCGGATCGTCGGACGCCGTCACGGCCACCGCCAGCGTCTCGCCGCGCTGCGCGGTCACCCGGCCGGTGATGAACAATTCCGCCCAGTCGGTCCCGCCCGCCGCCGCCATATCGGCCGCACCCAGCGTCAGCTGCACTGCAGCCTCCAGCCCCGATCCAAGCACCTTGCCCTTGCGCAGCGGCTCGATCGCCTCGGTCACCTCGCGCCGGATCTCGCGCAGCCGCTCGAACCGCGCCGCCAGCGCCTCGTCCTGCCAACCGGCATCGATCGCCGGCCATTCGAGCAGATGCACGGAGCCGCTGTCCGGCCAGCGCGTGCCCCACACCTCCTCGGCGGTGAACACCATCACCGGCGCCAGCCAGCGCACCAGCGCCTCGAACAGCGTATCGAGAACCGTCCGATAGGCCCGCCGCGTCGCACTCAGCGCACCGTCGCAATAGAGCACATCCTTGCGGATATCGAAGACGAACGCCGACAGGTCATTGTTCACGAAGGTCGAAAGCGCGCTGACATAGCTGTTGAAGTCGAAAGCCTCGACATTCTGGCGCAGCTGGGCGTCGAGCACCGCCAGCCGGTGCAGCACCCAGCGCTCAAGTTCCGGCATGTCGGCCACCGCCACGCGTTCCTGTTCGGAAAATCCGTCGAGCGCGCCGAGCAGATAGCGGAACGAGTTGCGCAGCTTGCGGTAAAGGTCGGCCACGCCCTTCAATATCTCCGGCCCGATCCGATGGTCCTCGGTAAAGTCCACCGTCGCCGCCCACAGCCGCAGGATGTCGGCGCCATAATCCTTCATCAGCACCAGCGGATCGATGGTATTGCCGAGCGACTTCGACATCTTGCGGCCGTTCTGGTCCATGGTGAACCCGTGCGTCAGCACCGCCTTGTACGGCGCCCGCCCGCGCGTCCCGCAGCTCTCCATCAGGCTGGACTGGAACCAGCCGCGATGCTGGTCCGAGCCCTCCAGATAGAGGTCGGCCGGCCATTGCAGCTCGGGCCAGCGCCCGCTCTCCAGCACAAAGGCATGGGTGCAGCCGCTATCGAACCAGACATCGAGAATATCGATCACCTGCTCGTAATCATCGACCCGGTCGCCGAGCAGTTCGGCCGCCAGGTCGGGCGTCCAGGCATCCACCCCCTTCTCGCGCACCGCCGCAACGATCCGCGCGTTGATCTCGCTATCCTGCAGATAAGCCCCGGTCTTGCGATCGACGAACAGCGTGATCGGCACCCCCCAGGCGCGCTGCCGCGAGATCACCCAGTCCGGCCGCCCCTCGACCATCGCCCCGATCCGGTTGCGCCCCTTCTCGGGCACGAACCGCGTATCGGCAATCGCCTGCAACGCCGTCTCGCGGAGCGTGAGCCGGGTGCCGGGCGCCGCCACGTCGTCGGGCGTCACCGCCCCGCCCTCGCCTTCCCAGCGGAGATCGGCACGCGCATCGGAGGACAGCGCCAGCAGCTTGGTGTCCATCGGAATGAACCACTGCGGCGTACACCGATAAATCACCCGCTTCTTTGATCGCCACGAATGCGGATAGCTGTGCCGGAACGGCGCCGCCGAAAGCAGCGCGCCCGCGTCCCTCAAGTCCGAACAGATCGGCCCATCGGGCGCGTTGAACTTCTCGTTGATGACATTGCCGGTCGCCCCCAGCCACAGCCAGTCCGCCCGATACCGCCCATCCGCCTCGACCGCGAACACCGGATTAATCCCATGCGCCTTGCAGAGCGCGAAATCGTCCTCGCCATGGTCCGGGGCCATATGGACGAGCCCGGTACCGGCATCAGTGGTAACGAAGTCGCCGGCAAGAAACGGACGTGGACGGGCGTAAAAATCGCCGAGCTGGTGCATGGGATGCCGGGCCACCGCACCGTTCAAGCGTCGGCCTGAAAACGGCGCACTCGCTTCGGCGAACATGTTTTGAAATGGCTTTTCGTCGGGCACGATATGGCCAGCTTCCGGATCGAGCTGTGCCCTGCCATAAAATGCCGCCAGCAGCGGCGCGGCAACAATGTATCGCCTTGTATTTACTCGATCATCGTTCGCGGAGCCATCGGATACCGTCACAATTACATACTCAACCTCCGGCCCATAGGCCAAAGCCTGGTTCACCGGGATCGTCCACGGCGTCGTCGTCCAGATCACCGCAAACGCCCCGACCAGCTCGGGCGCGTTCGGCGCCTCGACAATCTCGAACGCCACATCGATCTGCGTCGAGGTCACATCCTCATATTCGACCTCGGCCTCGGCCAGCGCCGTCTTCTCCACCGGCGACCACATCACCGGCTTCGCCCCGCGATACAGCTGGCCGCTCTCGGCGAACTTCAGCAGCTCGGACACGATCACCGCCTCGGCGGCAAAGTCCATCGTCAGATAGGGTCGCGCCCAGTCGCCATTGACCCCCAGCCGCTTCAGCTGCCCGGCCTGCACATCGACCCAATGCTGGGCATAGGCCCGGCACTCGGCGCGAAACTCGGGCTTGGGCACCTCGTCCTTGTTCAGCTTCTTCGCCCGATAGGCCTCCTCGACCTTCCATTCGATCGGCAGCCCATGGCAGTCCCAGCCCGGCACATAGGGCGCATCGAACCCCAGCAGCGATCGGGTGCGCACCACCAGATCCTTCAGCGTATGGTTGAGCGCATGGCCGATGTGCATGTCGCCATTGGCATAGGGCGGCCCGTCGTGAAGGATCCACTTCGGCTTGCCCGCCCGCGCCGCCCGCAGCTGGCCGTAGAGATTCTCTGCCTGCCAGCGCGCCAGGATCTGCGGCTCCTTCTCGGGCAGCCCGGCCTTCATCGGAAAGTCGGTGCGCGGCAGGAATACCGTATTGCGATAATCGGGTTTGTTCATGCGCCGCGTCTAGAGCGCCCCAGCCGGCCTGTCACGCCCCCAACATCAGCCCGCCAGCGCCGCCCGCGCCGCCTCGGCATCGGCCATCACCTGCGCCACCAGCGCCTCCAGCCCGTCGAGCTTCATCTCCGGCCGCAGGTAATACACCAGCTCGACCTCGATCTCCTGGCCATAGAGGTCGCCCGACCAGTCGAGCAGCCAGGTCTCGAGCAGCTCCACCGGCGGCTCGATCATCGGCCGGATGCCGAGGTTCGCCACGCCCTTCACCCGCTCGCCCGAGGCCAGCCGAACCCACACCGCATAGACCCCATAGGCCGGCCGCAGATAATCCCCGAGCCGCATGTTGGCGGTCGGAAACCCCAGTTGCCGCCCCAGCTTGGCGCCATGCTCCACCGTCCCCCGCAGCGCGAAATTGCGGGTCAGCAGCGCTGCCGCCGCCGCCGGATCGCCCGCCACCAGTGCATTGCGCACCCGTGTCGAGGAGATCACCCCCTCGCTATCGGCCACCGCCGGCACAACTTCGCCGATGCCACCGGCCTCGGCCATCAGCGCCGCCAACCGCGTCACATCGCCCTCGCGCCCCTTGCCGAAGGTGAAGTCGCCGCCCGTCACCACGCCCTGCACGCCCAGCCGCCCGACCAGCCAGTCCCTGACAAAGGCCTCGGCAGACAGCGCCGCCAGCGCCCGGTCAAACGGCAGGATCACGCCGCCATCCATCCCGAACGCCTCGAACAGGTCGAGCCGCTGCGCCACGCTGGTCAGCGCGAACGGCGGCAGGTCGGGGCGGAACAGCCGGGCCGGATGCGGATCGAAGCTGGCGACCAGCGCCGGGCAGCCGCGCGCCCGCGCCAGATCCCGCGCACGCGCCACCACCGCCTGGTGCCCGGCATGAAAACCGTCAAAATTGCCCAGTGCCACCACGCAGCCCCGCAAGGCCTCGGGCAGGCGGGCATCCCCGAAAATCCGCTCCATCCGCTGCCCCTTAGGCCGAGCCGCGTTCCGGCACCAGCCCCGCGCGCAGCAGCCGCAGCGCGTTGCCGCCCATCACCTTCCCGATCTCCGCCTCGCCGAGCCCGGCGCGCAACAGCGCCGCCGTCACCGCATCGATGTGCGCGGCATCGAACCCCGTCGTCACCGCCCCGTCGAAGTCCGAGCCCAGCCCGACATGGTCAATCCCCATCACCCTGACCGCATGGACGATTGCCCGCGCCACCGCGTCCGGTGTCGGCTTGCACACCGCCGCATCCCAATAGCCGATGCCGACCATGCCGCCATTCGCCGCCAGCGCCCGCAACTGGTCGTCATCGAGATTGCGCGGCGTATCGCACGTCGCCTTCACCCCGCCATGGCTGACCACCACCGGCCGCCGCGCGACCGCCAGAACATCGGCCAGCGTCTGCCGGCTGGCATGGGCGAGGTCGACAATGATGCCCCGCCGCTCCATCTCGGCCACCACCCGCCGCCCGAACACTGTCAGCCCGCCCTTGCCCATCCCGTGCATCGAGCCGCCGACCTCATTGTCGAAGAAATGCACGAGCCCCATCATCCGGAACCCCGCGACGTGCAGCCGCGCCACATTCTCCAGCCGCCCCTCCAAATTGTGCGCCCCCTCGGTGCTCAGGATCGCCCCGGTCACCAGGCGCCCGGCGTCGCGCTCGGCCAGCAGCCGGTCGATATCGGCGGTCGAGGTCAGCTTCCACAACATGCCGTCGGAGGCCCGCACCGCCCGGTCGAGCTTCTGCGCATGCCAGAGCGAGCGTTCGAGCAGCGAATCCCAGGTCCGGCGCGGCTGCAACTGCGCCACCGCCAGCAGCGTGATATTGTCGGTGTCGCCACTGTTGGCCTCGTAATTCTGGTTCTTCGGCGTCTTCGTCACGCTCGAAAACACCTGGATCGCCACATTCCCCGCCTGCAACCTGGGCAGGTCGACATGGCCACGCGTCGACGGTCGCGCCACGTCGCGCTGCCACATCAGCGTATCGGCATGCAGGTCGACGATCGTCAACCGCGCATGCAGCGCCCGCGCCGCCGGGCTCACCGGCCATGTCCCGGCGCCGGCAATGCCGTTCATATTCCGCTCCGCAATGCCCGGCGCCAGCGCCAGAAAAGCGGCCGCCGCCACCAGCACCAGCCCGACAAGCCAGGCCAGAACCCGGATCATTCGCGCCGGACCAGCGTCACATAGCTGTGCGCAGGCGCGGTCCCGTCAGCCTCGTGGCGCTCGCGCGCCACTTCGCGCCAGACAGCGGCATTGAACGCCGGCAGCACGGTATCCCCGTCGGCATCAACATGGACCTCGGTCAACTCCACCCGGTCGGCGAGCGGCAGCGCCTGCGCATAGATATCCGCCCCGCCGATCACCATCAGCGCCGCCGCCCGCGCCCTCGGGTCCATGCCCGCGGCCGCGATCGCCTCGGCAAGGTTGGGCGCCACGCTCACCCCATCCGCCTGCCAGCCAGGCTGGCGGGTGAGCACGATATTGTGGCGCCCCGGCAACGGCCGACCGATCGATTCGAACGTCTTGCGTCCCATCAGCACCGGCTTGCCGACCGTCAACGCCTTGAATCGCTTTAGGTCTGCCGACAGACGCCAGGGCAGGGTGCCGTCACGGCCGATGACGCCATTGTCGGCCCGGGCCACCACCAGGACGACCTCGAGCCCGCCCGTCATACCGCCACCGGCAGGCGGATGGCCGGATGCGGATCATAGCCGTCGATCGCGAAATCCTCGAAGCGATAGTCGAAGATCGTATCGGGCCTGCGCAGCATCCGCAGCTGCGGAAAATCCCTCGGCGACCGCGACAGGATCTCGTCGATCATCGATGCGTGATTGCCATAGATATGGCAATCGGCACCCATCCACACCAGCTCTCCGGGCAGCAGATTGCACTGTTCCGCCAGCATCCGCACCAATAGGGCCGCCTCGAAAATGTTGAAGGCAAAGCCCAGCCCCAGATCACAAGAACGTTGATATAAAATTCCCGACAGCCTACCATCGTTTACGAAATATTGATAAATCATATGGCAGGGAGGGAGTGCCATATCGGGCAATTCGGCGACATTCCACGCCGTGAAAATATGGCGACGACTATGGGGGCGGTTTTGCAGTTCATCCACGAGGATGGAAATCTGGTCGATACCATCGACGTTGCGCCGATGGGTGCCGTCGCCCCTGTCCTGATATTCCGGCCAATGCCGCCATTGGGACCCATAGACCGGGCCCAGGTCGCCCCAGCGCGCCGCAAAATCATCGTCAGCCAGGATCCGCGCCTCAAAATCGTCGCGGGAAATCGCCTCGCCGGTGGCTTTTTGGTACGCCGCCAGCGGCCAGTCGGTCCAGATATGCACGCCGTCGGCCACCAGCGGCCGGATATTGCGGCTGCCGCTCAAAAACCAAAGCAGCTCGCGCAGCGCAGGCTTCCAGAACACCCGCTTGGTGGTCAGCAACGGCACGCTGCCATCGGACAGGTCGAACCGCATCGTCTCGCCGAACAGCGCCCTTGTGCCCACGCCGGTCCGGTCCTCGCGCACCGCCCCGTCGCGCCACACCCGGGCCAGCAGATCGAGATATTGTTGTTCGGGATGGGGGGTCGGGCGCGCGCTCATGGCGCTTTCTATCGGCCGGAACCGGGGTGCCGCGCAAGCGCCCCGGCCCGGTCAAACCGTCGCCCTTTCCCTTTCGCCTGCCCGCCGGGCAGGCCTCACAGATCGACGCTGGCGGGTCGGTGGCGCAATGACCCTTCGCCACTTCCACCAGTCGTCGAGGGTGCCCCGGCACCCGACGCGCCGAGCAAACGGCCCTCCCCGTCTGCTTACCGTCGGGCCGCCGGGGCATCTGCCTAGACCACCCGCGATCCCGGCCCGGCGCCGCCCATGCCAGACATGACGCTCGCCGGCCTGCTCATCACCTGGCACCTGCTGCTCGGCGAGGCGCTGCTGGTAACGGCACTGGTTTTTCTCGTCTTCGGCCTCGATGACCTGTTCATCGACATCGCCTATTTCACCCGGCTGCTGTGGCGCCGGCTCACCGTCTACACCCGCCACGCCCCGGCCGATGCCCAGTCGCTCGCCGCCCGCGCGCTCGCCGAAGGCGCGGCCGGGCGGATCGCCATCCTCGTTCCCGCCTGGGACGAGGCCGCGGTCATCGAGGCCATGCTGCGTCACCTCATCGCCTCGCTCGCCTATCCGGACTATCGGGTGTTCGTCGGCCTCTATCCCAACGACCCGGCCGGCCAGGCTGCGGTCGCCCGCGT
>NZ_JBIMKZ010000088.1:0-12131 GCF_051860865.1 Polymorphobacter sp.
GATGATAGTCCTGCAGGATAAACCCAATAATTGGGGTCTGGGGCCTGCGGCCCCAGCCGCCGGAGGCCCTTTCCCTTACCACCGGAGGCACTAGCGATTGCCTGCGGCGCTGCGTAGGGAGGGGCCATGGTGGCCGTGACCCGATTGGCGCTGACCGATGTGCGCTCTCACGCGGCGCTGGCCCTGGAGGCGGGGCCGGGGCTGGTGGTGATCACCGGCGACAATGGCGCGGGCAAGACCAACATATTGGAGGCGGTGAGTTTGCTGGCGCCGGGGCGGGGCTTGCGCGGGGCGGCGTTGGCCGAGGTGGCGCGCAGCGAGGGGCCGGGGGGGTTTGCGATATCGGCGAGGGTTGTGGGCGCTGCGGGGGAGGTGACGCTGGGGACCGGGGCGCTGGCCGGGGCGCCCGAGCGGCGAGTTGTGAAGATCAATGGGGCGGCGCGGCCGGCGGCAGCGCTGGCCGAATGGCTGGCGGTGGTGTGGCTGACGCCAGCGATGGACCGGCTGTTCGGCGAGGCGCCGGCCGGGCGGCGGCGGTTCCTGGACCGGCTGGTGCTGGCGCTTTACCCGGACCATGGCCGGCAGACACTGCGCTATGAGGCGGCGATGCGGGCGCGCAACCGGCTGCTGGCGGCGGACGGCGCCGATCCGGGCTGGCTGGCGGCGCTGGAGGCGGCGATGGCCGAGCATGGCGCGGCGATAAGCCTGGCGCGCGCGGAGACAGTGACAGCGCTGGCCGAGCGGCTGGCGGGGATGCCGGTGGACGGCTTTGCGCGGCCGCTGATCGCGCTGGATGATGCGACGCCCGATGACCTGGCGGCGGCGCTGCGGGCGGGGCGGGGACAGGATACTGCGGCGGGGCGGGCGCTGGCCGGGCCGCACCGCGCCGATTTGGCGGTGATCCATGCCGGCAAGAACCAGCCGGCGGCGCTGGGATCGACGGGCGAGCAGAAGGCGCTGCTGATCGCGCTGGTGCTGGCCCATGCCGAGCTGGTGCGGGACCGGCGCGGGGCGGCACCGCTGATGCTGATGGACGAGATCGCGGCGCACCTCGATGCGCGGCGCCGGGCGCGACTGTTCGAGCGGCTGGCCGTGACCGGGGCGCAGGTGTGGATGACTGGAACTGATCCGCTGCTGTTCTCGGAGGCTGGCCCGGCGACGCGACTTACGTTGGCCGGTGGTAATCTCGGGACAGGATAATCTGTATCATTGCGCACTGCGGCATTTTTTGCGCATAAGGGAGGAGGAACGGGCCTGGAGACAGGTGCCGCGGGAGGGAACAATGTTCGGATGGAAAGCATGAGAGCCATTATGGGCGCCTGGCGCACGGATCTTCCGGCGTCGATCGTGGTGGCCCTGGTGGCCCTTCCGCTCTGTCTGGGCGTGGCCGTTGCATCGGGGGCGCCGCCCCTATCCGGCCTTATTGCGGGCATCATGGGCGGACTTGTCGTCGGCGCGCTGAGCCGCTCGGCCCTTTCCGTTTCCGGTCCTGCAGCCGGTCTGACGGCGATCGTTTTCACCGCCATCGAGACATTGCCAACCTATGAGGCGTTTTTGCTCTCTGTCTGCCTGGCCGGACTGATGCAGCTGATATTTTCGGTGTCGCGCGGCGGCTATCTGGCGGAATTCGTGCCATCTTCGGTGGTCATCGGGATGTTGTCGGCGATCGGATTGATCCTGATCCTGAAGCAGCTTCCCTATGCGCTCGGCTATATCGGCGATTATGAGGGCAGCAACGAGTTCTTCCAGCGTGATGGCAGCAACACGTTTACCGAACTGCTCAACATCCTGAGCCGCGACATTGCCCATGGCGCGCTGCTGATCGCGCTGGCGAGCCTGGCGTTCCTGTTCTGGTGGGACAAGAACAAGCCCAAGGAAGGGCCGCTGAAGCTGCTGCCGGGGCCATTGGTGGTCGTGGTCGTCGCCGTGCTGGTCAACACGCTTTATATTGCCGCGGCGCCGACGCTGGCGGTGCCGGCGAACCAGCTGGTTCAGCTGCAGGTGACGTCCGGATTCGATGAATTGGCCGGGCTGCTGCGCTTCCCGGATACCGGGCAGATCGGCAATACGGCGGTGTGGACGGTGGCGCTGACGCTGGCGATTGTCGCCAGCCTCGAATCGCTGCTGAGCATCAAGGCGGTCGACGAGATCGACCGCAAGCGCCGCGTTACCGACAAGAACCGCGAGATGTTGGCTCAGGGCGTGGGCAACTTCGCCTCGGGGCTGGTCGGCGGGCTGCCGGTGACCAGCGTGATCGTGCGGTCTTCGGCGAATGTCGAGGCCGGCGCGGACAGCAAGCTGTCGACGATGCTGCATGGCTTCTGGCTGTTGCTGATGGTGGTGCTGATCCCGACGATCATCAACCTGATTCCGTTATCGGCACTGGCGGCGATCCTCATTCAGACCGGCTACAAGCTGGCCAAGCCCAGCCTGTTCATCGCCCGCTACAAGCAGGGCTACACGCAGTTCATCCCCTTTGTGGTGACGGTCGTGGCGATCCTCTTCACCGATCTGCTGATCGGGATCGGGATCGGGCTCGTGGTCGGTTTCGGCTTCGTGATTGCGCGCAATTTCCGCACGGCGATCAGCTATGTCGAGCGGCAGGGTATGGTGATGGTGCGGGCGCGGCGCGACCTTTACTTCATCCACAAGCCCCAGCTCCAGGAGGCGCTCAGCCGGGTGCCCGACGGTGCCGAGTTGATCATCGACCTGTCCAGCACCAGCTTTGTCGATCTCGACAACATCGACATCATCAACGGCTTCATCAAGGGCGCCCCATACCGCGATATCAGGGTGTTGCTGAAGGGCGACGCGGCGGGCCGAACGGCACCGCTGATCAATGCGCCGCAGCTGGGTGTGCAGGATGACGTGGCCTCGATGAGCGACGGTGCCCGGGCCGCGCTGCAGGGCGCGGCGCTGCGGGGAGCCGGGGCATGACCGAGTACAAGCAACTGATCCTCGCCAACATGGCGTGGCAGGTCGAGAAGCAGCAGGACGATCCCGAGTATTTCAGCCGCCATGCCGGCCCCGAGAACCCGATGTTCCTGTGGATCGGCTCGTCGGACAGCCGGGTGGTGCCGGAGCGGATCACCCGTTCGCCGCCGGGCAGCCTCTATATCCATCGCAACCTCGGCAATCTCGTCTCGGAGAGCGATCTGAACCTGATGGCGGCGGTGGAGCATGCGCTTGTCGACCTGAAGGTCCGGCACATCATCGTCTGTGGCAATTATGGCTGCCTGACGCTGGGCCGGGCGCTGCGCGGTGATGCCGACGACGTGATCGACCAGTGGCTGGCGCCGGCGCGCGAGGTCTATGACCGGCATTTCGAGGAAATCGATGCAATGCCAGACCCCGAGAGCCGGCTGTCGCGCTTCGTCGAATGCAATGTCCGCGACCAGCTGGTGCGGCTGGCGCGGTCGGCGCCGGTACAGTCGGCGTTTGCGCGCGGGCAGGATGTGAAACTGCACGGCTGGGTCTATGACCTGCGCGACGGGCTGATCAAGCCGCTGATGGAGATCGATTCCTCGACCGACCTCGACGGCGTGCCGCGGCCGGAACGCGTCCTGATGTGAAACGCTGGCCGGAGACGGCCGGCGGCATCACTTCTTCCTGTAATATTGCCGGCCGCCTCTCTATAGAGTGGGCATGAACGACAAAACCAGCAACACCGACTATGGCGCCGATTCGATCCAGGTGCTGCGCGGACTAGAAGCCGTGCGCAAGCGGCCGGGCATGTACATCGGCGATACCGATGACGGCTCGGGCCTGCACCACATGGTGTTCGAGGTTTCGGACAATGCCATCGACGAGGCGCTGGCCGGCTATTGCGACAAGATTCTGATCACGCTCAATGCCGATGGCTCGGTGAGCGTCACCGACAATGGCCGCGGCATCCCCACCGGCATCCACAGCGAGGAGGGCATCTCGGCCGCCGAGGTGATCATGACCCAGCTGCATGCCGGGGGTAAGTTCAACAATTCGGACGACAATGCCTATAAGGTCTCGGGCGGGCTGCACGGCGTCGGCGTGTCGGTGGTCAATGCGCTGTCCGAATGGCTGGAGCTGACGATCTGGCGCGACGGGGCCGAGCACTGGATGCGCTTCCGCCACGGCGAGGCCGAGGCGCCGCTGAAGCAGACCGGCAACGCCGATGGCCGGCGCGGCACCCGCGTCACCTTCCTGCCGTCGCCGGCGACGTTCAAGATCATCGAGTTCGATTTTGCGCGGCTCGAGCATCGCTTCCGCGAGCTGGCGTTCCTCAATTCGGGCGTGCGACTGGAGCTGGTCGATGCCCGCCATGCCGAGGAGCAAAGGGTAGAGCTATTCTACGAGGGCGGGATCGCGGCGTTCGTCCAATATCTCGATCGCTCGAAGACGCCGCTGGTTCCCGCCCCCGTGGCGATTAATGGCCGGGCCGGGGACATCGGCATCGATGTCGCGCTGCAGTGGAACGACAGCTACCATGAGCAGGTGCTGTGCTTCACCAACAACATCCCTCAGCGCGATGGCGGCACCCATCTCGCGGCCTTCCGCGCCGCGCTGACGCGGACGCTCAACAATTATGCCGAGAAGTCCGGGCTGCTGAAGAAGGAAAAGGTTAGCCTGACCGGCGACGACATGCGCGAGGGGCTGACCGGGATCGTCTCGGTCAAGCTGCCGGACCCGAAATTCTCGTCGCAGACCAAGGACAAACTGGTCTCGTCCGAGGTGCGGCAGCCGCTGGAGAGCCTGATCGCCGAGCGGCTGGAGATCTGGCTGCAGGAAAATCCGCCATCGGCGCGCGCCATCGTCTCCAAGATCATCGATGCGGCCGCGGCGCGCGAGGCGGCCAAGAAGGCCCGTGACCTGACGCGGCGCAAGGGCGCGCTCGACATCGCCTCGCTGCCCGGAAAGCTTGCAGACTGCCAGGAGCGCGATCCGGTCAAGTCCGAGCTGTTCCTGGTCGAGGGTGATTCGGCCGGCGGCTCGGCCAAGCAGGGGCGCAACCGCCAGTTCCAGGCGATCCTGCCGCTGAGGGGCAAGATCCTCAATGTCGAGCGGGCGCGGTTCGACCGGATGCTGTCCAGCCGCGAGATCGGCACGATGATCCAGGCGCTGGGCACCGGCATCGGCCGCGACGAGTTCAAGCTGGAGAAGCTGCGCTATCACAAGATCGTCATCATGACCGACGCCGATGTCGACGGCGCGCATATCCGCACGCTGCTGCTGACCTTCTTCTATCGCCAGATGCCCGAGCTGATCCGGGGCGGCCATCTCTTCATCGCCCAGCCGCCCCTGTACAAGGTCGCGCGCGGCCGGTCTGAGGTCTATCTTAAGGACAATGCGGCGCTCGAGGATTATCTGATCGATACCGGCCTGTCCGGGTTGGTGCTGGAGACGGCGGCGGGACCACGCGGCGACGGCGATGTGCGGGCGCTGGTCGAGCATGCCCGGCGCTTCCGGGCGCTGATGGACTATGTGCCCAAGCGCTACCTCGCAACGGTGATCGAGGCGCTGGCGCTGAACGGTGCGCTGGCCCCCGACATTGCCGCCGAAGCAGCCCGCACCGCAGCAGCCGGCAGCGCTGCCTGGCTGACCGCCGCCGACGGCGAGGGCGCGATCTGGCATGCCGAACCTGGCGCCGAAGGCGGCTATGTCTTGAAGCGGGATTGGCGCGGCGTCACCGACCATCATGTCATCGATGCCGGCTTCCTCGCCTCGCCCGAGGCGCCGCGGCTGCACGCGCTCGCCGCACAGGAGGCGGCGACCTATATCGGCACCGCCAAGCTCGGCGAGCGGCGGATCACCCGCCCGTCCGAGCTGCTGTCGGCGGTGCTCGATTCCGGGCGCAAGGGCCTGTCCATCCAGCGCTACAAGGGGCTGGGCGAGATGAACGCCGAGCAGCTGTGGGAAACCACGCTCGACCCGGCCGCGCGCACGCTGCTGCGAGTGACGGCGGACGAAGCCGACCTCGCCGACGACATCTTCTCCAAGCTGATGGGCGATGTGGTGGAGCCGCGCCGAGCGTTCATCCAGGACAATGCGCTGAACGTCGCCAATCTCGACGTCTAGCGACGGGGCCGAATTTATCCCCCAGTCACATCATGGGGTTGCCCTGCGGGACCCCTGTGCATAGGGTCCGCCGATGCTGACCCAGCGATCCCGCTATGCCCTGCGCGCGCTGATCTTCCTGGCGCGGGCCGATGGACTGGTGCCGGTCCCGATCTCGATGATCGCCGCCGACCAGAAGCTGCCGCGCAAGTTTCTCGAAATCATCCTGCTCGAACTGAAGAATGGTGGGCTTGTGCTCAGCTATCGCGGCAAGATGGGCGGCTACCGGCTGGCGCGGCCGGCCGACGAGATCAGCTTCGGCGAGATCATCCGGCTGATCGAGGGGCCGCTGGCGCTGGTGCCCTGCGTGTCGGTGAGCGCCTATCAGCGCTGTTCGGACTGTTTCGAGGAAAGCGTCTGCGCCATCCGCAAGGTGATGCTGACGGTGCGCGACCAGACGGCCGCCATCCTCGACAACACTTCGCTCGCTGATCTCTCGCTGGAGCGGCTGGCCGCTTGATCAGCGTTCGCGGCGGATCTTGATGATCCGGCCGTCGGGCGACTTCAGCAGCGCCGCCCCGGTGCCATCGAAGCTGAGCGTCGTCACCGCCTCCAGCGTCGACAGAAATTTCTGCTCCATGTCCATCAGCGCCGGGGCGCAGGCCATCTTGGTGGTGATCAGCGGCCCGAAGCGGACGGTGGTGCCGGTCTGGGTCCAGCTGCCCGAATAGCGGTTGCAGGCGGCACGGCCGGCGACGCGGCTGGTGCCCTGGTCGCCGGGGTCGAAATTGAGGTCGATCAGGGCATTGTCCATAACCCCGCCGCCGTTCAGGTCCTCGACCAGCCATGGCCCGCCTTCGAGGCTGCCGGCGAGCGGCGGCGGATCACCCTTCATGACGCGCGCCACGTCCTTGGTGGCACAGGCCGCCAGCAGCAGCGCTGCGGCGAGGGTGAGGCTGGTGCGGATCATGGCGGGCATCCTTCAGGGCCGGCGAGCCTTCAGCTCATCGCGGATCTCGGCGAGCAGCGCCTCGGTGGGCGTCGGCGCCGGCGGCGCGGCCGGCGCTTCTTCCTTGGGCTTCATCGCCCGGTTGGCCAGCTTGACCATCAGGAAGATGACGAAGGCAATGATCAGGAAGTTGATCACGGCGGTGAGGAAGCTGCCATAGCCGAGCAGCGGCACGCCGGCGGCCTTGAGCGCCGCATAGTCACTGAGGCTGCCGGCGTAATCGGCCGGAATCGGGCCGAGCCGGACGAACAGGCCGGTGAAATTGACCCCGCCGGTGAGCAGCCCGATGACCGGCATCACCAGGTCCTGGGTGAAGGAGGTAACGATGGCGCCGAAGGCCGCGCCGATGATGACGGCAACGGCCAGATCGAGAACATTGCCCCGGGCAATGAACGCCTTGAATTCCTGCAGCACGGCGGTCCCCTTTGAAATCGTCCGGGACGCACTATCTTGTCATCAAGGCGACGGGGTCAATCCACTATCGACAGCTTGTCGCCCGCCGTTCGTCTGATGTCTGAACATGAAAGGACCGCCATGGCTGCCACGCTTCGCACCCCTGCCCGGCTTGCCCTCGCTGCCAGCCTTGCGCTGGCGCTTTCGGGCTGCGGCATCAACAGCATTCCGACCGCCGAAGAGAATGTGAAGGCGAAGTGGGGCGATGTCGAGAACCAGTACCAGCGCCGCGCCGACCTGATCCCGAACCTCGTCAACACGGTGAAGGGCTTCGCCACCCAGGAGCGCGAGGTGCTGGAGGCGGTGACCAAGGCGCGCGCCAGCGCCAGCCAGGTGACCGTCGACCCGACCAAGCTGTCCGATCCGGCGCAGATGGCGGCGTTCGAGCAGGCGCAGGGCCAGCTCGGCAGCGCGCTCGGCCGGCTGCTGGTGACGGTGGAAAAATATCCGGAGCTGAAGTCGAACGAGAATTTCCTCCAGCTCCAGTCCCAGCTCGAAGGCACCGAGAACCGGATCGCCGTGGCGCGGCGCGACTACAACCAGTCGGTGCAGACCTATAACACCGAGATCCGCACCTTCCCGTCGATCATCGCTGCCAAGGTGATCTATGGCGCCCAGCCGATCGCGCCGTTCAAGGCGACGACCGCCAACGCCGAAACCGCCCCGACCGTCAATTTTTGATGGCGGGGCAATCGCCCGATGAGAGATCAGGCGACAAGCATCGCGCCCGCTACAGCAGCGAGGCGCGGCTGAGCCGGCTGGCGCTGATCCTCGCCGCCGTGCTGGCGGTGATGTCGGCGATTTTCGGCTATGCCAGCGAAAGCCGGGCGCAGCCGGCGTTTCCGCCGCTGACCGGCCGCGTCACCGATGCCGCCGGGCTGCTGCCGGCCGATGTGACGGCGCGGCTGGAGGCGCAGCTGAAGACGCTGGAGGACACTACCGGCACCCAGCTGGTGGTCGCCACCGTGCCCGATCTCGGCGGCTATGAGATAGAGGATTATGGTTATCAGCTCGGCCGCGCCTGGGGGATCGGCCAGAAGGATACCGACAATGGCGCGATCCTGCTGGTCGCGCCGAACCAGCGCAAGGTACGGATCGAGGTCGGCTATGGGCTGGAGGGCACGCTGACCGATGCGCTGACCTCACAGATCATTCGGCGCGCGATCATTCCGCGCTTCAAGGCCGGGGACATGGCCGGCGGCGTCGAGGCCGGCGCCGCCGAACTGATCGGATTCCTGCAATTGCCGCCTGAAGAAGCGGCAGCCGCGGCGCTGGCCGCCCGGCAGAACCAGGCTGAGGAGGATGCGCCGAACCCGCTCGCGGTCGGCCTGTGGGTGCTGATCATCCTGGCCTGGATGTTCTTTGCCGTGGCGCGCGGCAAGCGCGGGCGCCGGCGCGGCCGCGACGTCATCTGGGGCGCCGGGATCGGCGGCGGCTGGGGCGGGGGCGGCGGCTGGGGCGGCGGCGGCGGTTTTGGCGGCGGCGGCGGCTTTGGCGGCGGGGGCGGCTTTGGCGGCGGGGGCGGCGGCTTCGGCGGCGGCGGATCGTCGGGGAGCTGGTAATGTTGTTCACCGATGCCGACCGGGCGCGGATCAGCGCCGCCATTTCAGAGGCCGAGTCGAGAACCTCGGGCGAGATCGTCGTCATCGTCTCGACGACGCCGCACCGCTATGCGTCCAGTGCACTGACCATCGCCAGTCTCGCGGCACTGGCGCTGCCGTTCACCGCCGTGCTGTTCGGCTGGTCGCCGGCCGACCTGCTGCCGGACTGGGAGACGATGAACTGGGACACGATGAGCGCCGAGGCGCATGAGCGGCGCAGCCTCGAAGTGCTGATTATCATTCAGGCGCTGCTCTTTGCCGGCGTGCTGGCGCTCGGCTGGTTCACGCCGCTGGCGCGAGCGCTGACGCCGCAGGGGCTGCGCCGCGACCGCGTCCATGCCGCCGCCCTTTCCCAGTTCCGGGCGCGCGGGCTGGAGGCCACCGCCGGGCGAACCGGCGTGCTGCTCTATATCGACGAGCCGGACCATATCGCAGAAGTGATAGCCGATACCGGCATCTTCGCCCGGGTGTCGCCAGACCATTGGGCGGATACCGTGGATGCACTGATCGACGGCATCAGGGCCGGCAAGCCGGCGGACGGGCTGGTGGCGGCGATCGGGCTGGCGGGTGCGGTGTTGAGCCAGCATTTTCCGGCCGGGACGGAAAATCGCAACGAGCTGCCCGACCATCTGATCGAGATATGAAAAAGCCGCCGCCGGCCGGGATCATGCCCGGCCGGCGGCGGCCTTGTAGTCGTTAGCGGCGCGAATACTGCCGGCGGCGGCGATTGTCGTAGCGATATTCGCCGCGATCATCATAATAATAGCGCTGGCCGGCGCGGTCCTCGTAGCGATTGCGGTCTTCGGTGACGATTCCGAGCACGGCGCCCGCCGCGGCACCGATTGCCGCGCCGGTCACCACATTGCCGCCTGTAACGGCCGCAACGCCGGCACCGCCAGCCGCACCGATGGCACCGCCGGTGACCGCTCGCGACGGCCGGCGGTCGCCATAACGATCCGTCGTGCAACCGGCGACGGCAAGGCTGGCGCCGAGCATCAGGCTCATCATGGTCATGCTTTTCATTACGTGTCTCCGGACATTGATTCGGAAGGTGAACGCCGCATCACCGGCGTTGTTCCGCCGTTGGCGAGGCACTCACCTGTCAGGACACGCTGCCAGGGTTTGCATGAACGGGCGTTGACCGATAGCGATGGCCGTCCTGACCGTGCGGAGTTGCCATGCGTTTCCTGTTTCCCCTGGCGGCCGTTGCCGCTGCTGCGATCGTCGCCACGCCCACCTTTGCCCAGCCCGTTGAAAGCCCGTCGGCGCGGCTGCGCGCGCTGTTCACCGCCTCCGACGAGGCCGGGCTCAAGCGTAATCCGTTCGACGCGCTCTTCCGTGGCGACATGCGCTATGCCGACCAGTTGGGCGATTTCTTCAGCGATGCGGCGCTTGCCGCGGAGCGGGCGGCGGTGGAGAGCGACCTCGCCAGCCTCGCCACCATCGACCGCGCGGCGCTGACGCCGGCCGAGCAGATCAGCTTCGACGTGTTCAAATGGGACCTCGAGAATCGCCAGCGTGGGCTGGAGCCTGAGATCGTCGCGCTGACCAGCGTGCGGCCGCTCGACCATTTCAACGGCATCCACACCTTCATCCCCGAGCTGCATTCGGGCGACAGCGCCGTCACCTACAAGACCCTCGACGACCATCGCAACAGCCTCAGCCGGCTGGCGACCTTCGCCTTCCAGATCGACATGGCCATCGCCCGCTTCCGCCAGGGGCAGGCGCGCGGCATCGTCCACCCGCGGCTGATCGTCACCAACATGATCGACCAGCTCGATACCATGCTGACGGGCGGCACCGAGGCCTCGGTGATGATGAAGCCGATCGCCAGCCTGCCGGCGGGCCTGTCCGCCGAAGAGGCCCGCGCGCTGCGCGCCGACTATACCCGGATCATCGGCGGCGAGGTCAACCCGGCGCTGGCACGGCTGCGCGCCTATCTGAAGACCGACTATCTGCCCGCCGCCCGCGACAGCGTCGGCCTCGGCGCGCTGCCCGGCGGCGACCGGCTCTACGAACAGCTGATCACCAGCAACACCACCACGACGATGACCGCCGACGAGATCCACGCGCTCGGCCTGAGCGAAGTGGCGCGCATTCGTGCCGGCATGGAGGCGGTGAAGGCCCGCACCGGCTTCAAGGGCGACCTGCCGGCCTTCTTCCGCTTCCTGCGCACCGACCCGCGCTTCCAGCCCAAGAGCAAGGAAGACCTCGCTGCGCGCTTCAAGGCCGTCGGCACCCATGTCGACGCCCGTGTCGGCGCGCTGTTCAGCCTCATCCCCAAGGCGCCGCTGCGGCTCAGCCCGGTGCCCGCAGCCTCGGAGAAGACCTATGCCGCCGGCGCCTATCTGCGCGGCACGCCCGACGGCAGCCGGCCCGGCACCTTCCTCTACAACACCTATGACCTGCCCTCGCGCACCACCCCGCGCATCGAAACCCTCTACCTCCACGAGGCGATCCCCGGCCACCATTTCCAGATCAGCCTCGCCCAGGAAGACGAGAAGCTGCCGCCGTTCCAGCGCTTCGGCGGCAATACCGCCTATATCGAAGGCTGGGCGCTCTACGCCGAAAGCCTCGGGCCGGAACTCGGTCTGTTCAAGGACCCCTATGCCCTGCAAGGCCATTATGACGACGAGATGCTGCGCGCACTCCGCCTCGTCGTCGATACCGGCCTCCACGCCAAGGGCTGGAGCCGCGACAAGGCCATCGACTATATGCTCGAGAACAGCGCCACCAGCCGCACCGAAGCCACCGCCGAAGTGGAACGCTATATCGCCTACCCGGGTCAGGCCCTCGCCTACAAGATCGGCGCCCTCACCATCCGCCGCCTGCGCACGCGCGCCGAACAGGCACTCGGCCCGAAATTCGACATCCGCGCCTTCCACAAGCAGATCCTCGAAGACGGGGCGCTGCCGCTGACCGTTCTGGAGGCGAAGATCGGGCGGTGGATCGAGGGGCAGAAGGGATAGCCTCCGGCGGCTGGGGGCTTGCCCCCAGACCCCATTGATCGGGTTCACGCACATGGGGCGACCGTTGTC
>NZ_JBIMKZ010000089.1:0-12037 GCF_051860865.1 Polymorphobacter sp.
GGCGGTGGCACGGTCACGCTCGAGGCCGGTCCAGAGGTTGCAGCCGGCGAAGCGCAGGAACACCGCGCGGTGGCCGGTCTGTGCGCCCTCGCCCTGCAGGGTGAGGAACAACTCCTTAACCGTGTAGGTGCTCACAGGGCCGGGTCCGCGACGCCGGCCTCGGCGAAGCCCTTGGCGCGCAGGCGGCAGCTGTCGCACAGCCCGCAGGGGCGGCCTTCGGGCGTGGGATCGTAGCAGGACCAGGTTAGGTGCAGCGGCGCCCCGGCAGCCGCGGCGGCGCGGACGATGTCGGCCTTGGTCATCTCGGCGAGCGGCGTGTGGACCGTGAAGCCGCCGTGGCGGGTGGCAGTGTTGGCCAGTGCCTCGAAGGCGGCGATGAACTCTGGCCGGCAATCGGGATAGCCGCTGTAATCGAGCGCGTTGACGCCGATAACGAGATCGTGGGCGCCGGCAGCTTCGGCCCAGCCGAGGCAGACCGATAGGAATATGGTATTGCGCGCCGGCACATAGGTGACCGGGATTCCGGGGGCGACGCCAGTCTTGGGTACGTCGATGTCGGCGGTGAGCGCGCTGCCGCCGAAGCCGCGCAGGTCGAGCGGCAGGGTGATGTGGCGGACGACGCCGAGCGCGGCGGCGACGCGGGCGGCGTGGTCGAGCTCGATCCGGTGGCGCTGGTTATAGTCGATGGTCAATGCCAGCAGCCGGTAGCCGCGCGCCTGCATCATCGCCGCTGCCGTGGTCGAATCGAGGCCGCCGGAGAGCAGGACGACGGCGAGCGGCGCGGTATCAGGCATGGATGCGCCAGGTGCGGGCGCAGAACTGGCAGTCGACGCCGATCAGTCCGTCCGGCCCGCGCATGTCGGCGCGCTCGGCCTCGGGGAAGCGGGAGAGCACGTCGGTGATGTGCGCGGGCGAGCAGCGGCAGCCGCGCGACGGCGCGATGGCCGGGAACAGCCGCACCTCCTCCTCATGGAAGAGTCGCCAGAGCAGCGCCTCAGGGGCAAGATCGGGGCTGGCCAGTTCGGCGTCGGTGATGGTGGCGGCGAGCGTGCGCATGTGCTGCCAGTCCTCGGGCTCGGGCTGGCCGTCGTCCTCGGCGAAGCGGCGGGTCTGGCCGTCCTCGCCTTTGGGCAGATATTGCAGCAGCAGGCCGCCGGCGATCGGGCCGGTCTCCGGCGACTCGATCAGCGCGGTGCGGATCAGCGTCGGGATCTGCTCTGAGGCGCGAAAAAAATGCTCGATGGCGGCGCCAATATCGGCGCCTTCGAGCGGGACAATGCCTTGGTAGCGCTCGTTGGCGCTGGTCTCGTCGAGGGTGACGGCGAGGTGGCCGTCCCCAAACATCGCCTCGAGGTCACCAGGCGCGGTTTCGGCATCGCCCTTTAGATAGCCGCGCAGCTGGCCGGCGTTCCAGTCGCAGACCAGCAACTGCAGCGGGCCGTCCGACTGGGCCTGCAGGGTCAGCCCGCCGCCGGTCTCGCGCAGCGTGCCGCCGAGCAGCGCTGTCGTCACCAGCCCGTCGGACAGCGTGGCGGCCAGCGGCGCCGGATAGGCATGGGCGGCGAGGATGGCGCCGAGGCTGGCATCGAGACGCACCAGCCGGCCGCGCACGTTGCGCGCCGGCACCGCGAAGCCCAGGCTGGCGTCGTGGGTGGGGGCCAGGCCTTCGAGAAGGGTCATCCGAGCTGGCCGTGGCACCAGAGCAGGATCGACTTCTGGACATGGAGGCGGTTCTCGGCCTCTGACCAGACCAGCGAGCGCGGGCCGTCAATGACGTCCGGGGTCACTTCTTCGCCGCGGTGCGCCGGGAGGCAGTGCAGGAAGATGGCATCGCCGGCCGCCTGTTTCATCAGCTTGTTGTCGACCTGATAGGGTTGCATGGCGGCGAGCTTGGCCTTGCTGTCCGGCTGTCCCATACTGACCCAGGTGTCGGTGACGACGACATCGGCACCATCGACGGCTTCGCGGGCATCGCGCACAAGGTCGATGCTACCGCCGCGCGCGCAGGCGGTAGCCATGACGGCAGTGTCCGGATCATGGCCGTGCGGCACGCCGAGGCGCAGGTCGAAGCCGAGCACCGAGGCGGCCTCGATCAGCGAATTGGCCATGTTGTTGCCGTCGCCGAGCCAGGCCCAGGTGCTGCCCTTGACCGGCCGGCCGGCATGTTCCTCGAAGGTGAGGATGTCGGCCATGATCTGGCAGGGGTGGCTGATATCGGTCAGGCCGTTGATCACCGGCACGCTGGCGGCGGTCGCCAGCGCCTCCAGCGTGGCGTGCGAATTGGCCCGCAGCATGACGGAATCGACCATGCGGCTGAGCACGCGCGCCGTGTCCTCCACGGTCTCGCCGCGGCCGAGCTGCATCTCGATCGCCGAGACGGTGATCGACGAGCCGCCGAGCTGGCGGATGGCCTGGGCGAAGCTGAAGCGGGTGCGGGTGCTGGGCTTCTCGAAAATCAGCGCCAGCGTATGGCCGGCGAGCGGGGCGCCGTCATCGGCCATGCCGGTGGGGCGGCCGGCACGGGCCTGCTTGCGGGCATGGGCATCGTCGAGAATGGCCCGGAGACCCGCCGCCTTGGGGGTGGCGAGATCGAGAAAATGCGGCATGGGATCGGTCCGATTCAGGCGGCTTCAGCGGGGACGAAACTGCGCGCGGCAGCCGAAAGCTTGTCGACGCATTCGCGGATATGGTGCTCTTCGATGATCAGCGGCGGCAGCAGGCGCACGACATTCTCGCCGGCGGCGACGGTGAGGATGCCGTGGCTGCGGGCATGGGCGACAAAGGCCCGGCTATCGGTCTTGAGCTTGAGGCCAAGCATCAGCCCGACGCCGCGCACGCTGTCGAACAAGTCGTCGTGATTGGGGATCATCTGCTCGAGCGCGGCGCGCAGCCGCTCGCCGCTCTCCCGCACCCGGGCGAGAAAGGCGGGCTCGGCGACGATGTCCAGCACCGCCTGGCAGGCGGCCATGGCGAGCGGGTTGCCGCCATAGGTGCTGCCATGGGTGCCGACGACCATGCCGGCGGCGGCGCGCTCGGTGGCCAGGCAGGCGCCGACCGGGAATCCGCCGCCGATGCCCTTGGCGATGGCCATGACATCGGGCGTCACGCCATATTGCTCATGGGCGAACAGCGTGCCGGTGCGGGCGACGCCGCACTGCACTTCGTCGAGTATCAGCAGCAGGTCATGGGCGTCGCAGAGCGAGCGCAGGCCCTGGAGAAATTCCTTGGTTGCCGGCCGAATGCCGCCTTCGCCCTGGATCGGCTCGACCATGATGCCGCCGACGCTGGGGTCGATTGCTGCCGCCACGGCTTCCAGGTCGTTGAATGGCAGTACATGGAACCAGTCCGGCAGCGGCTCGAAGCCCTTGCGCATCTTCTCCTGGTTGGTGGCCGAGATGGTCGCCAGCGTCCGGCCGTGGAAGGCGTTGGAGAAGGTAAGGATGCGGAACTTCTCGGCATGGCCCTGGGCATATTGATAGGCCCGGCAGGTCTTGACCGCGCATTCTATCGCCTCGGCGCCCGAGTTGGTGAAGAATACCGTGTCGGCGAAGGTGAGGCTGACGATCCGCTCAGCCAACGCCGTCTGCGCCGGCACCTTGTAGAGGTTGGAGGTGTGCATCAGCGTCGCCGCCTGGCGCTGGATGGCGGCGACGAGGTGCGGATGGCCATGGCCGAGGCTGTTGACGGCGATGCCGCTGGCGAAATCCAGCCACTCATGCCCCTCGGCGTCATAGAGATAACAGCCTTCGCCGCGCACCGGGGCCACTTCGGACCGGCCATAGACGGGCATCAGGGCAGTGATGGTCATGCTTCACTCCGGGGGCGCGATGGGGGCGCCAGCAATGCAAAAGGGCGGCCCTGTGCGACCGCCCGGACGGCGCTTATAGCGATGGCTTGAGGGGGTCTCAAGCCCGGGGCGGGAACGCGGTGTGCGGTGCAGCGCGCAAATAGCCGCAGGACGGTGAACGTCGGGATTGGCAGGACGCGGTCGGCAAGGCCTGCTAAGGCGCCCGGCATGAGCGGACGAGAGACGATGCAGGCGGGGCAGCCGGGCCAGCCCCTGCCGATGGGAAGGCTTGTGCCGTTGCTGCTCAGCGTGTTCATCTCGCTGATGGGCTTCGGCGTGGTGCTGCCGGTGTTTCCCTTCTGGGGCCGCGCCATGGGAGCGGGGCCCGAGCTGGTAACGGTGGCGCTCGGTGCCTATTCGGCCGGCCAGTTTATCGGAGCGCCGATCTGGGGCAAGATTTCGGACCGGTTCGGCCGGCGGCCGGCGCTGATCGGGTCGATTCTTGGCATCATGCTCAGCTATTTTTACATGGCCGAAGCGACCAACATATGGATGCTTGGCGGCGCCCGGCTGTTCGGCGGGCTGATGGCCGGCAACATCGCCGTCGCCTTCGCCTATGTCGGTGACATGGTCGAGGGTCCGCAGCGGCCGCGCGCGTTGGGACTGCTCGGTGCGGCATTCGGCGCCGGCTTCATCTTCGGGCCGGCGGTGGGCGGCCTTGTCGCCGGCGACGCGCCGACGATGCCGGACTTCCAGCTGGTCGCCTATGTGGCAGCGGCAGTGTCGGCCCTGGCGCTGGTGCTGGTGATATGGAAGCTGCCCGAGAGCCATGACACGGCCCGGCGGCAGGCGGCACGGGACAGTGGCGGCGCGCCGCGGGCGCTTGCGGTGATGGCCGACAAGCCTGAGGTGGTGGGGCTGATGCTGGTCGCGGTGCTGGTGATCGGCTCGGCGGCGATGATGGAGACGACCTTCGCGATGTTCGCCAACGACCGGCTGGGCTGGAGTCCGCGAGACGTCGGCCTGTGCTTCGGGCTGATCGGCACGGTATCGTCCCTTATGCAGGCGTTCGGCTCGGCACCGCTGGCCCGCCGTTATGGATCGCGCCGCGTCGCGCTGTTCGGCATCTGCGGCTATGCGCTCGGGCTGGGGCTGCTCGGGCTGACCGGGCTTGGTGACTGGGCCGGCGCGGCGATGGTGATCGCAGCCCTGGGGGTGACAGCGCTGGGCGTGGGGATGTTCAACCCGGCCTATCAGACGATGGTGGCGACCGCGACCAACGAGCGGGATCGCGGGCTGGTCAACGGCCTGACGCAAGGCGCATCGGCGGGCGGCCGGATCGTCGGGCCGGCGATATCGGGCAGTGTCTATGCCGGGCTTGGCATTGCCGCGCCGTTCCTCGGCGGGGCGGCGCTGATGGTGGTGGCGCTGGCGGTGACGATGCGGATGCATCTGGGTGACGAGCCAGCGGCGGACCCCGCCGTCGGCCCCGATGTGCGCCCGGACGTGCCTAAGGTTGGCAGCGGGGGCGGAAGCCGCTAGGGCGGGCGCGTCCAGACTTTTTTGACGAAGAGAAGACCCGTGAAGATCAACGCCACCGAAATCCGCCCCGGCAACATCCTCGAATGGGACAAAGGCTTGTGGAAGGTCGCCAAGATCCAGCACACCCAGCCGGGCAAGGGCGGCGCCTATATGCAGGTCGAGATGAAGAACCTGATGGACGGCCGCAAGACCAACGAGCGCTTCCGCTCGGCCGAGACGGTGGAAAAGGTGCGGCTGGACACGCGCGACTTCCAGTTCCTGTTCGCCGAGGGCGACATGCTGACCTTCATGGACAAGGACAGCTATGAGCAGATCTCGATGCCCAAGGACCTGCTCGGCGAGGCGTCCGACTTCCTGCAGGATGGGATGGACGTGGTGATGGAGCTGTACGAGGAAAAGCCGATCTCGGTGCAGCTGCCTGACCAGATCGAGGCGGTGATCGCCGAGACCGAGGCGGTGGTGAAGGGCCAGACCGCGTCGTCGAGCTACAAGCCGGCGATCCTGGAAAATGGCGTCCGCGTGATGGTCCCGCCGTTCATCAACGCCGGCACCAAGATTGTCGTCGATACCTATGAACGGGAATATCTGCGGCGGGCGGACTGAGCCCGATGGTGCTGCATAGTTCGCTTATCACGGTCATGGAAAAGGCGGCGCGCAAGGCGGCGCCGAAGCTTCGGCGCGATTTCGGCGAGGTCGATGCGCTGCAGGTCTCTCGCAAGGGGCCGGCCGATTTCGTTTCCAACGCCGACCGCGCTGCCGAGCAGACGATCGTCGAGATCCTCAGCCATGCCCGCCCCGACTGGGGGCTGACGCTGGAAGAGGGCGGCGAGACCGAGGGCGCCGATCGTGGCGCCCGCTGGATCGTCGATCCACTCGATGGCACGACCAATTTCCTCCATGGCATGCCGCATTTCGCCATTTCGATTGCCGCTGAAGTGAATGGCGAGACGGTGGCCGGACTGGTGCACCAGCCGCTGACCGGCGAAAGCTACTGGGCCGAGAAGGGCAGGGGCGCATGGCTCTCCGACCGCCGGCTGCGGGTGTCGGCGCGGCGTGACCTCGGCGACTGCGTGCTCGCCACCGGCATTCCGTTTCGCGGCCACGGCGATGCCCCGGCCTTCACACGGCAGCTCGCGGCGGTGATGCCCGAGGTGGCCGGCGTGCGGCGCTTCGGGGCGGCGGCGCTCGACCTCGCCTGGGTGGCGGCGGGACGATTCGACGGCTTCTGGGAGGCCGGCCTGTCCGAATGGGACGTCGCGGCCGGCATTCTGCTCGTCAGGGAAGCCGGTGGCTTCGTCTGCGATTATCGGGGTGGCGAGGCGATGGTGGCGCGGCGCGAGGTCGTGGCCGGCAACGCGCAGGTTCAGTCGAAGCTGCACAAGCTGGTTTCCGGCGCGCTGCGCGGCTGAACGCCCGAGTTTTCGTCGCAGCCGCCTTGCCCTGCCGGGAGGCTGTGCGTAGAAGGCCGGCAACCTGGTGTCTGTGAAGGAAGGGCCCCTCAGGCCATGTCCGATATTGCTGGCGAGTATCTGCCAATCCTGCTGTTCCTCGTCGTGGGGATCGTCTTTGCGATGATCTTCGTGGGGGCGCCGATGCTGGTGTCTGGCCTGACCGGCACGGCCAAGCCGGATTCGGTCAAGCTGGCCGAGTATGAGAGCGGCTTCCCGGCGTTTTCGGACAGCCGCAGCCGTTTCGACGTGCGTTTTTATCTGGTGGCCATTTTGTTCATCATCTTCGATCTCGAGGCGGCGTTTCTGTTCCCCTGGGCTGTCAGCCTGCACTGGGGCGGGCCGGAGGCCTGGTGGTCGATGATGACGTTCCTCGGAATCCTGACGCTCGGCCTAGCCTATGAGTGGAAATCGGGAGCGTTGGAATGGGAGTGACCGAACCCGCCATCATCAAGCCGGGTGGCGCGCTGGCGCTCGGCGAGGCGAACCGTGACCAGTTTCTCGGCGATGTGTCGCAGGAAGTGGCGGACAAGGGCTTTCTGGTCACCTCGACCGAGGACCTGTTCCATTGGGCGCGCACCGGCTCGATGTGGTGGATGACCTTCGGGCTCGCCTGCTGCGCGGTCGAGATGATGCATACCAACATGCCGCGCTATGACCTCGAGCGGTTCGGCGTGGCGCCGCGCGCTTCCCCGCGCCAGTCGGACGTGATGATCGTCGCCGGCACACTGTGCAACAAGATGGCGCCGGCGCTGCGCCGCGTCTACGACCAGATGAGCGAGCCACGCTACGTGATCTCGATGGGCAGCTGTGCCAATGGCGGCGGCTATTATCACTACAGCTATTCGGTAGTGCGCGGCTGTGATCGCATCGTGCCGGTGGATATCTATGTGCCGGGCTGCCCGCCGACAGCAGAAGCATTGCTCTACGGGGTTCTGGCGCTGCAGCGGAAGATCCGCCGCGTCGGGAGTTTCGACCGGTGAGCCGGCCCGTGGTTCAAGCGGCCGTGGCTGGGCAAACGAGCTGGCCGGCGATGGCCGGGGTCGAGGGCATCGAGGCCTATCTGGCCGAGGTGCTCGGCGACATGCTGCTGGCGACCGAGGCGCATGTTGGTGAAGTTGCGGCGCTGGTGACGCGGGACAGGTTGGTCGAGGTGATGGAGCGGCTGCGCGCTGATCCGGCCCTGCAGATGGGCCAGCTGATCGACATCTGCGGCGTCGACTGGCCGGACCGTCCCGAGCGGTTCGAGGTGGTGTACCAGCTGCTGTCGATGCAGCGAAACCTGCGGCTGCGCGTCAAGGTCACGACCGACCAGCGGACGCCGGTGCCGAGCCTGGCCGGGCTGTGGCCGGTGGCGGGTTGGTACGAGCGCGAGACCTGGGACTGCTACGGCGTGATGTTCGACGGCAATCCGGACATGCGGCGCATCCTCACCGACTATGGCTTCGAGGGCCATCCGTTCCGCAAGGACTTCCCGCTGACCGGCCATGTCGAGCTGCGCTATTCGGAAGAGCATAAGCGGGTGGTCTATGAGCCGGTGAAGCTGGCGCAGGATTTCCGCAATTTCGACTTCCTGTCACCTTGGGAGGGCACCGATTACATCCTGCCCGGCGACGAGAAGGCAGCGCCCGGCACCGACGACAACAAGGAGCGCAAGCGTGCTTGAGCGGGCGGGCGTGGCCTGGACCAAAGATGATGTGACCGACGTGCTGCCGGCCCAGGAGGGCAATTCGATCGAGAACTACATGATCAATTTCGGCCCCCAGCATCCGGCAGCGCATGGCGTGCTGCGGCTGGTGATGGAGCTGGACGGCGAGATCATCGAGCGCTGCGATCCGCATATCGGCCTGCTGCATCGCGGCACCGAGAAGCTGATCGAATACAAGACCTATCTGCAGGCGCTGCCCTATATGGACCGCCTCGATTATGTCTCGCCGATGTGCATGGAGCACAGCTATGTGCTGGCGATCGAGAAGCTGGCCGGCATCGAAGTGCCGCTGCGGGCCAAGTACATCCGTACGATGTTCGCGGAGATCACCCGCATTCTCAATCACATCCTCAACGTGACCACGCATGCCATGGATGTCGGCGCGATGACGCCGATCCTCTGGCTGTTCGAGGAACGCGAGAAGCTGATGGAATTCTACGAGCGCGTATCCGGCGCTCGCTTCCACGCGGCGTATTTCCGGCCCGGCGGCGTCCATCAGGATCTGCCGGACGGCTTGCTCGACGATATTCTCGCCTGGTGCGACGGGTTTCCGCGCGTGCTCGACGAGATGCAGGGGCTGGTTGCCGACAACCGCATCTTCAAGCAGCGCAATGTCGATATCGGCAAGATCTCGGCCGCCGATGCCATCGCCTGGGGGTTCACCGGGCCGTGCATCCGCGCCAGCGGCGTGCCATGGGACCTGCGCCGGTCGCAGCCCTATGATGCCTATCATCTTGTCGATTTCGACGTGATCGTCGGCAATGACGGGGACTGTTACGCCCGCTTCATGGTGCGGATGGAGGAGATGCGGCAGTCGCTGCGCATCATCCGCCAGTGCGTCGCCGACATGCCGGCGGGATCGCACATGACGCTCGACCGCAAGGTGGCGCCGCCGAGCCGCTCCGAGATGAAGCGGTCGATGGAAGCGCTCATCCATCATTTCAAGCTCTATACCGAGGGCATGCGGGTGCCGGCCGGCGATGCCTATGTGGCGACGGAGAGCCCCAAGGGCGAGTTCGGCATCTATCTGGTGGCGGACGGCACCAACAAGCCGTGGCGCTGCCATATTCGCGCCACCGGCATGGCGCATCTTCAGGCGATGGATTTCCTCTGCAAGGGCCATATGCTTGCCGACGCGCCGGCCATCCTCGGCTCGCTCGACATTGTCTTCGGCGAGGTCGACCGGTGAAAACGGCGATCGTCGGCGCGCTTGCGGGCATCATGCTCGCCGGGCCGGCGCTGGCCCAAGCGGCGTCGCCGATGGACTTTCTGCGCGCTGCCGACCGCGGTGACGTGGCGGCGATGGAGGTGATGTTGGAGGGGCGTGTCGGGCTGCGCGGCGGCACCAATATCGGCGCCGGCAAGTTCATGAAGATGATCGAGGGCTGTTATCTGCGCCGGGCTTCTGCGGCGCCTGCCGGTCAGATGATGGCGAGCTGGATGTGCAAGGACGGCGAAGGCTCGAAGATCGTGCTGGCGCGTGTCGTTGTCGAGGATGGCGAACTGGCGCTGGAGGGCGTCGCCGAGACGCCGATGAAATGGCCGGCACCGCCGCGCACCGGCTCGGCACTGGCCGGGCTCTGAGACAGGAATGACAGGCATGACCCCCGAGACGCGGCTGGCGATCGTCGAGCGACTGATGGCGCTGTACAATGCGCAGGACGCCGATGGCTATGCCGAGATGATGACCGAGGCCGGCTGTGAGGCGACCTATCGCGGTGCCGTGCTGCGCGAGGGCCGCGAGGGCGTGCGCGCCGGGCTGAAGGCGATGTTCGCCGAGTTTCCGGAGAACCGTGCGTTGGTCAAGGCCAGCTATGTCGTCGGCGACAAGGTGGTGTTGCACGAGGAAGTGTTTCGTTCGGCGGCGTCGGTGCCGTTCGAGGTGATCTCGATCTATTGCTTCGAGGGCGATCTGGTCGAGCGGGTGGAGTTTGTGCGCTGATGGCGGACGATGCGATGAGTGTGGCGCCGGCGTTCGAAGGGCCGTTTGCCTGGACGCCGGAGAATGCCGAAAAGGCGGCCGAGATCATCGGCCGCTATCCGGCGGGGCGGCAGGCGAGCGCGGTGATGCCGCTGTTCTGGCTGGCGCAGGGCCAGGTTGCCGAGGCGACCGGCAGCGCCTGGCTGCCGGTACCCGTGATCGAATATGTCGCCGCCCAGATCGGCATGCCGTATATGCGCGCCTATGAGGTGGCGAGCTTTTACACGATGTACAATCTGGCGCCGGTCGGCCGTTATCATGTCCAGGTCTGCGGCACGACGCCGTGCATGCTGCGCGGTTCGGACGATGTGCTGCGCGCCTGCTTCGACAAGGGATTGAAGAAGGGCGGCGTGACCCATGACGGTCTGTTCACGCTGACCGAGGTCGAATGCATGGGCACCTGTGCCAATGCGCCGATGGTGCAAGTCAACGACGATAATTTCGAGGACCTGACCTATGAGTCGACAATGGCGATCCTCGAGGCCCTGATGCGGGGCGACATGCCGGCATCGGGCTCGCAGACTGGTCGGCAGGCCAGCTGCCCGGAGGGCGGGCCGACGACGCTCAGGGAAATGGCCGGATGAACGACGCCGCGACCCTGCGCAAGCTGGCGCTGGCGGTGCTGGTGGTGGCAATCGTCAGCGGTTTCGGGTCATTGTTCCTGTTGATGACGGGGCGCAGCACCACGCCGGTGCTGGCGGTGGTGAGTGCGGTGTGTCTAGTGCTGGGGCTGGTATTCGACCGCCGGGCCGCGCGGCTCGACGTGCCAAGGCGTGATTAGGAGTGGTTGACGTGCTGGCGGACAAGGACCGGATCTTCACCAACCTCTATGGCTTTCAGCCATGGAACCTGGAAGCGGCGCACTCGCGCGGCGACTGGGAGGACACCAAGGCGCTGCTGGCGCCAGGGCCGGATGCGATCATAGACGCGATCAAGGCGTCGGGCCTGCGCGGTCGTGGCGGCGCTGGCTTTCCGACCGGCATGAAGTGGAGCTTCATGCCGAAGACGCCGAGCGCCGAACGGCCGAGCTATCTCGTGATCAACGCCGACGAATCCGAGCCCGGCAGCTGCAAGGATCGGGAGATCATTCGCCACGATCCGCACAAGCTGATCGAGGGCGCGCTGGTGGCGGGCTATGCGATGCGCGCCTCGGCAGCCTTCATCTACATCCGCGGCGAATATATCCGCGAGGCCGAGACGCTGTTTGCCGCTGTGGCGGAAGCCTATCGCGCCGGGCTGATCGGCAAGAACGCCTGTGGCTCGGGCTATGATTTCGATGTGATCGTCCATCGCGGGGCAGGGGCCTATATCTGCGGTGAGGAAACCGCAATGATCGAAAGCCTGGAGGGCAAGAAGGGCCAGCCGCGCCTGAAGCCGCCGTTTCCGGCTGGCGTCGGCCTTTATGGCAACCCGACGACCGTCAACAATGTCGAATCGATCGCGGTGACGCCGACGATCCTGCGGCGCGGCGCCGACTGGTTTGCCGGCATCGGCCGGCCGAAGAACGAAGGCACCAAGCTGTTCCAGATCTCCGGGCATGTGAACAAGCCGTGCGTCGTCGAGGAAGCGAT
>NZ_JBIMKZ010000090.1:0-5474 GCF_051860865.1 Polymorphobacter sp.
CCCAGACCCCACAATTTGGCCTCCGCAGAGGAAGGCGGGAGGGCCTTGTGGATCAACCCAATTTTGGGGTCTGGGGCCTGCGGCCCCAGCCGCCGGAGGCCATTTTCCTGGACACCGTTCCTAGAAGCCGCCGCGCTTCAGGATGTCGGGGACGGTGCGCTGGCGGGCGGCGAGCGGCGCGCCGACGACGCGGGAGACATAGAGGGCGCGCAGCTTTTCGAGTTCGGCGCGGACGTCCGGGGTCTGGACGTAATCGTCGATCATTTCGGGGGTGATACCGGCCTTGGTTTCCAGCAGCTTTTCGGTGATGGCCATGCGGTCCCGCATGATCCAGACTTGCTGGACCAGCGCCATGGTGATGCGGGCGAGATCATCGGTGCTCATGGCATCGAGGGTGGCGTCGGTCATCGGGGCCTCAGGCGGCTTGTGAGAGGGGGGTGGCGAGCGGCTTGGTGGCGCGGGTGATCCACGGGTACCAGTCCTGGCCCAGCGCATAGCTTTCGACGCTGGTGAAGCCGGCGGCCTTGAGCTGCTCGTCGAGGCTCGAGTGGAGCACGGCCGAGAAGAAGGGCTCGCCGCGATTCTCGGTGTCCCAATCGAGGATGACGGCGTGGAACAGGTCGACGGCGCGGAACGGCGGCGGGTCGGAGATGACGATGTCGGCGCCGGGCTTCATGATGCGGAACATCTCGGCGAAGAGTTTGGCGTTCTCCTTTGGCGGCAGTTCGTGGTGGAGGGCGTAGGTGATGACGGCGTCGTAATGCGCGTCCGGCTCGCCGGTATTGGTGATCTCGCGCTGCTTGAGATGGGCGGGGATGCCCTGGCTCTCGGCCATGCGGTGGCCGGCCTTGAGCAGGCCGGGGGACAGGTCGGCGCCGTGCAGCTCGGCGTCGGGGAAGACGGTGTGGAGGGCGCGGAAGGTGGTGGCGCCGCCGCAGCCGGGCTCGAAGATCCGGTCATAATGGGTCTTGGGGAATTGCTTGACGGTCTCGATGCGCTGCTGGGCGATGTCGTCGCCGACGCCGACCGCGGCATAGCCGCCCTTGCTGAAGATATAGGGGCCGACGGCGAAGGCGAACATCGGGCTGTAGAGATCATAGCCGTCCCAGCCGCCGGGCTCGAGATGCCATTCGGTCTGCCAGTAGCGGGGCGCCGGGGTTTCGGCGAGATCGAGAGTGCCGCCGGCGGATTTGGTCAGCGGCGCGGCCTGGAAGGCCTCGAACTGGGCGCGGCGCTCCTCGATGGCCGGGATGCCGGAGCCGAAGACTTCCTCGGCGACCCAGCGCTGGAGGAAACGTTCGAGGCGGAACAGCGGCTTGCGGTCGGCGATGGCGCGGGCCTCGGCGATGCGGGGGCGGGCGGTCTTGCCGTCGGTGTCGGCCTTGTGGGCGTCGGCGAGGGGCGCGGCGGCGGGATCGGCCTCGAACTCGGCGCGGGCGGCGGGGCGGATTTTGCTGGCGGAGAATTGCTGGATGCTGCCGAGGATCTCCATCGAGCTGCGGCCGCGCTGGCTGAGGCCGAAGGCGGGCTTGGCGCCGGCGCCGAGCCTGGGATCGTCGAGATTGGTGAGGAAGGTCATGCGGGGTCTCCTCTTTGTAACTTAGGCGTTTGCGAGCGGCATCGCCAGTGGCGAGGCTAGTGTGGCGAGGATGTCGCGGGGCGGCATCTGGGCGCGGCGGGCGGCGATTTTTTCGGGCGTCAGCCAGTCATGGACGGCACCGTTGGTCGCGGGGGCGAGCATGAGGTCGGCGGCCCAGTCGGACACGGTCTCGACCGTGTCGGCGAGGATGTTGACGGTGGCGTTGCGGGCGGTGCGCTCGGCCGGGGTGATGCGGGCGTTCTCGCGGAAGAAGCCTTCGGTGAGGACGAGGCCGGGGCTGATGGCGGCGAAGGCGAGATGGGGCGGGGCCTCGGCGGCGAGCGCCTTGGTGAGGAAGGTGAGGGCGGCCTTGCTGGTGGCATAGCCGTTCATCTGCGGCACGGTGTTGCCATCGGCGCCGGCGCCGAGCGTGTTCCAGATGGTGCCGCCGGTATCGGCCATGGCGCGGGCGGCGGCCTGGCTGCCATGGAGCGCGCCCTTGAGGTTGATATCGACCATGGTGGCGAAGGTTTCTGGCGGGATGGTCAGCAGGTCGGTGCCGGTGAGGGCCTGGCCGGCGTTGTTGAGCCAGAGGTCGATGCGGCCGAAATGGCCGAGAGCGGCGGCGGCGAGGGCTTCGGTCTGGGCGGGATCGCGGACGTCGGTGGGGTGATGGGCGGCGCCGGCTACGGTGGCGGCGGCGTCGGCGAGGGCGTCGGCGTTCGGGGCGGCGAGCATGACCTGGACGCCCCGCGCCGCCAGCGCCCGGGCGATGCCGAGGCCGAGGCCCTGGCTCGCCCCTGTGATGACGGCGGTTTTGACCACAGCGGAGGTCACCCGTGCTGGCCGAGGAACGCGTTCATCGCGGCGGCGACTTCCGTGGGGCGTTCCTGATGGACGAAGCTGCCCGCTTCGGGAATTTCGACCGAGGTGACATTGGGGATCAGGCGCTTGCCGGTGGCGATGTGGCGGACATATTGGCCGCGATCGGCATTGACCATCAGGGTCGGGGCCTTCACGCGCGGCAGATAATCGGTGACGCCGACCCAGCCGACGCCGCGCTCGCAGGGGCGGAGCCATGGGCCGGCGGCGGCGCGGCTGGCGACCTGCTCCTCGGTGACTTCCGGGACCATGGTGGCGAAGATGCCGACAGGCAGGACGCCGTCGGCGAGGCCCTGGGCCTTGCGATCGACATCCTGCTGGGCGATGTCGGCGCGGCTGATCCGGTCGATCAGGCTGACGCTGACCAGGCCCAGGGTCTTCACCCGCTCGGGCCAGCAGGCGGCGATGACGGCGGCGGTGATGCCGCCCATCGAGTTGCCGGCGATATGGACCGGGCCGAGGCCCATGTCGTCGAGCGCGGCCAGCACCATGGCGGCGACCTCGGGGACGGTCATGATCGAGGGCGGCGGGCCGTGCATGACCGAGGCGCCGTGGCCGGGGAGATCGAAGGCGATGACGCGGCGGTTGGCGGCCAGCGCCGGGGCGACGTGGCGCCAGTCGGCGATCCAGCCGCCGAGCTTGTGGAGGAGGATAAGCGGGGTCGCGCCGCCCTCTCCGAGGCTCTGCCAATGGAGGCTGCCGCCACCGACCGCGATGTCGCCCTGGCGGTTCCAGGGGCCTTGCGGGGCGGTAGTGGCGGCTTTCGCGATGGCGGGTGTGGCGGCGAGCAGGCCCAGCGTGGTGCGGCGGGTGATGGTCATTGCGGCACGCCCTCCATGGCGATGTCGGAATCGATCGGGGTTTCGAAGCTGTTCACGATGAAGGCCAGCGTCGTGTAGAAGCCGATCGTCGCCATGATATCGAGGACCAGCGCCGGATCGAGCGCCTTCAGCTCGGCCTCCGACAGCCGGCCGTGGGTCAGCAGCGCGTCGGTGGCGGCCATCAGTGCGGTATCCTCATCCGCTACGCCCCATTCTTCTGACGCCTTTGCGGTGCGGGCGATGCGGGCATCCGACAGGCCGGCGAGACGGCCGCGGACGACATGATGCGCGCGTTCATAAGCCGAGCCCCAGTGATAGCCGGTGCGCAGGATGACGATCTCCTTCTGCGCCTCGGTCAGCGCGCCGCCGAGCACGACATGGGCGCGCAGCGGCGCCCAGGCACGGAGCAGCTCGGCATTGTGCGCCATGGTGCGATAGACATTTAGCTTGCGGGCGAACGCCGGGGCATCCTGCGGCAGCTTGTGGTCGGGGAGCGGCTCGAACATCAGAGATACTGCCAGTTGCGGAAGGACTGGCCGGGCGTGCGGCTCGGCAGCTTGGCATAGAGGCCGGTTTCCTCGGCGATGTCGGCGAGCGCCTGGGCGGCCTCGGCGATCACCGTCTCCTCGTTCCAGCGGGTCGAGCGGCCGCCCTCGATCAGCTTCTCGCCGGCGACGAACACCGTGTCGACATTCGACGACTGGGCGGCCCAGACCAGCATGCCCGGCGTGCGGCGGTTGCCATGGGTCGGCTGGGTCTCGGCGCGGTCGAGATCGACGATGATCAGGTCGGCGGCCTTGCCGGGTTCGAGGCTGCCGCTGGTCTCTTCCATGAACAGGGTGCGGGCGCCGCCGAGCGTCGCCATTTCCAGCACGGTCTCGGCGGTGACCCAATGCTCGGGGGCGGGCCGCTCCATGCCTTCGGCCTGCTCGCGCTTGACGGCGAGATTCTGGGCGAGGATGACCTTGCGCATCATCTCGAACGGGCTCTGGCAATCGGCGACCAGCGGCGCGTCGGTGCCGAGACCCGGCAGGATGCCGCGCGACAGGAAATGATGGACCGGCAGGCCCCGGCCATCGAAGAAGCGTAGCACCGGCACCAGCGAGAAACGCGCGTCACGATCGGCGAGGCTGTCCATCTCGCTCGGCAGCAGCTCATGGCCCTTGCCGGCGTAGATCGGGCCGTCGAGGACGCCGAAGCTGGCGTAATAATCGAGCTGGCCGCCGTTGAAGCCGCGCGCCTTGAGCGTGCCGCCGCGGCTGTTGTCGGTCATGTCGACATCGAGACGGCTGCCCATATGGTCGGCGCCCTGGCGGATGCGGCGCATGTCCTCGACATCCTCGAAGAAATGGAAGTTGAGGATGCCCGGCACGATTTCCAGACGATCCGAATTGAATTTGCCGCGCAGGCGCTCGACCTCGATCAGCCCGGCCTCGGCCGTCTCCGACCCGGCCTCGGGGACGCGCTCGCCGCTGACGATGCAGCGGGCGAGGAAGCCGCGCATGCCGCTCTCCGCCACCGCGCTGAATGCGCCATCGGCGGAGTCCTTGCAGATATTGGTGAAATGCTCGTCATGCGTCGCCGTGTAGCCGGACTTCAGCATGTCCAGCATGTGCAGGCGGACGATCTTGTTGGTGCGCTCGCCGTCCATCCGGCGGGTCATGGTGAACAGCTGATGCAGCAAATTCTTCACCGCCGTCGGCAGGTCCAGAACCGGCCAGCGATCGTCGTTGTAGCCGCGAAAGGCGCCCTGGACGAGATGGTTATGGGTGTTGGCGAAGCCGGGCATGACGACCTTGCCCTTCGCGTCGATGGTCTCCCTCGCATCGCGCGGGGCGTCCGCCATCGGGCCGACACTGGTGATCCTGCCGCCCGCCATCGCCACATGGCCGTTGGTGTAGACCCGGCGCTGGGGGTCGATGGTGATGACATAGGCGTTGGTGATCAGCGTGTCGGTCATGCGGGGGTCCTCGATGGGGAGGGACGGGCCTCCGACGGGGGGAGAAGGGCCTCCGGCGGCTGGGGCCTTAGGCCCCAGACCCCATGAAGGGGGCTTTGGCGGGACTTCATATGTAGGGCGCGCGAAGCGCATTTATAGCCTGTGGCGCGACGCCCGCGAAAGCCGACGTCGCTTAGGAACAAGCCCAATTCAAGGGGTCTGGGGGCATCGCCCCCAGCCGCCGGAGGCATTT
>NZ_JBIMKZ010000090.1:5484-11794 GCF_051860865.1 Polymorphobacter sp.
GTTCTTCCGTGTGGGGTGGCAGCGCCCCTCCTAGTACGGTCTATTTCCAAAACCCCATACTCTTGGGGTGTGGGGCCCCCCCCCCCCGCCGCCGGAGGCATTTTCCCTGAATCAATCAGGGACATAGGCAATCAGATCGAGCAGCGCGTTGGCGCCGGGAACAACGAGGGGGCCGCCGATTTTCATGGTGGTGGAGGCGGGCTTGATGCCGGGGAAGTGGCTGGCCCATTCCTGGATCGAGTCGGCGAACCAGGTGCCTTCGTCGTGGAAGCAGGCGCGGCGGACGACATTTTCCAGCTTGGTGCCGCCGGCTTCGCAGATGGCGGCGACGTTTTTCAGCATGTATCGCATCTGGTTCTGGCCGGGGAGGCCGTACCAGGGGAATTCGGGGTGGCGGGTCATGCCGTCCATGAGCACGCCGCGGGAGTCGCAGGCCATTTGCTGGCTGAGGAACAGGAAGTTGCCGGCGCGGATGGCCTGGGGTTCGTGGCTCCAGGGCTCGGGGGCATTGGAGGTCTGGATGGTTTCGGCTTTGATTTTGGCGCTGTTGTGCAGGCAGGTGAAGGCGATTTCGATGCGGCTGCCCATGGTGCCGAGGCCCATATAGGGGATGACGACGCGGGCCGGGGGGTTCTCGGGGAACCAGCGCTTCCAGACGCGTTCCATGCCGGCGAAGTCCGAGGGGTCGCCGATATAGACTTCGGCCTTGACGGCGCGGCTGAGCGAGGTGCCGGCGGCTTCGGCGATGGCGGCGAGCTTGGAGAGGGTATATTCGGTCTGGGCCTCGATGGGGGAGCCGTACCAGACATAGGGGTTGATGCGGGCTTCCTTGGCGAGGGCGTTGGGTTCGCCGAGGTTGCGGGCCTGGCCATAGTCCCCGATCCAGTCGGTGGGGACTTCGCCGGCGAGGAAGACCCAGTCGCCACGGCGGAGTGCGGGCGAATAGCCGGCGAGCGGGGCGGGGACGCCGGCGGGGGACGGGCTGCCCTGGGGTTCGGAATCGGGATCGTCGATGGCGATCATGTCGACTTCGATGCGGGCGCCGCGGACTGGGAGCGCGCGGATGCCGATGCCCGTGGAGGCAGGGCGGGGCTCGGTTATGTAGTCGTTGCGGGTTTCGAGGAAGGGGGTGATCGAGATGCGCGGCCAGCAGTTGCCGTCGGCGAATTCCTCCATGGTCGGGTAGGGCGAGGGGAACCATTGCCAGATGCGGGCGACGTCGCGGGCGATGTCGCAGCCGGCGTTGGCGAGGGTGCGCTTGAGGGTTTCCATGACGAAGCGCGACTGGAGGGCGAGGTCGTCACCGAGGTTGGGGTTGGCGGGCCTGGCTTCGGCGGCGATGCCGGTCTTGAAGTCCGAGGCGAGCTGGCCGGAGACGAAGACCCAGCCGCCGGCCTTGACCGCCGGGGTGTAGGGCATCAGCGGGGCGGGGATATCGGGCCAGATGGCTTGGGGGGCTTTCGGGTCAGTCATTTTTGGGTCTCCGGCTGAACGGGGGTGAGCATGCCGATCGCGGCCCAGTCGATGTCCGGGCCGTGGCGGGCGATGAGGGTTTGAAGCTGGGTCTGGAGGAGGTCGGCGAGGGGCGCGGTGGGGGCGGTCTCGCGGAACAGGCGGAGATCCTTGGTGCCGAGCTGGGCGGTGAAGCCGGCGGGGTGGAAGCGGTGTTCCACGAGCATGGCGCCGTAGTTGCGGGTGATGGGGGAATCGAACAGCGTCGAGGTGAAGACGTTGAGCAGCGTGGCGGGGGGGATGTTGTTGGCCTGGCCGGCGGACAGGGCCTCGCCGAGCGCGGCGGTGGTGGCGAGGATCATGTAGTTGCCGGCGAGCTTGGCGACATTGGCCTGGGACGGGGTATCGCCGAGGGGGAAATGGGCCTTGCCGATCGCCTCGAACAAGGGCGTGGCGCGGGCGAGGGCTTCCGGCGCGCCGGCGGCGAGGATGAACAGCTGGCCGGCTTCGGCGGCGGGGGGGCGGCCGAAGACCGGGGCGGCGAGATAGTGCTGGCCGTGGTCGGCATGGAGCGCGGCGACAGTGGTGGCGGTCTCGGGGGCGATGGTGCTCATCGAGACGTGGAGGGCGCCGGGGGGCATATGGGCGGCGAGCGTGGGGGCGAGGGCCAGCAGTGCCTGGTCGTCGGCGACCATGGTGACGATCAGGTCGGCGGCGGCGGCGGCCTCGAGGCTGGGGGCGAGAGTGGCGCCGGCGGCGACGAGGGGGTCGGCGCGGGCGGGGGTGCGGTTCCAGACGGTGACCTGATGGCCCTGGGACAGCAGGCGGGTGGCGAGTGCCGCGCCCATGGCGCCGAGGCCGATGACGGTGACGATCATGCCGGGTTGACCTCTGCAGCATCTCGGAGCGCGGCGGCGGCGCGCGAGCGGGTGAGGGTGGCTTCATCGAGCTTGTAGAGCAGCAGGAGGAGCACCGAGACGAGGGCGCAGACGGCGGGGACATAGGCGACGCCGGTGAGCGCGGCCTGGCGGACGCTCTCGTAGCTTTCCGGCGTCGCCTTGCTGGTGGCGCTGAAGCCGGCGTAGCTGAGGGCGAAGCCAACGACGGCGGGGCCGATGGCGCCGGCCATCTTCTCGACGAAGCTGAAGACGGCAGTGTACATGCCCTCGCGGCGCAGGCCGGTCTGGTGATTGTCCCATTCGATCGCGTCGGTGACCATCGACATGGCGAACAGGACGTTGCCGGCGAAGCCGACACCGACGAGGACGCCGCGCATGACCAGCAGCCAGTCAGGCTCGCCGGGGACGGCGAAGATCCAGCTCAGATAGGAGACGACGACGAACAGGGCGGAGGTCATGTAGCCGCCGCGCTTGCCGACGCGCTTGGCGAATTTGAGCAGCAGCGGCGTGGCGACGAACGAGGTGGCGACCATCGGCAGGCCGATCAGCGCCATGGCGCTGCTGGAGCGCTGGAGCACCTCGACGACCATGAAGAAGGTGGCGGCCTGGCTCGAATAGACGGCGATCAGCTGGAAGCATTTGACGCCCATGATGGTGAGGAAGGCGCGGTTGCGGAAGAAGCTGGCGAACTGCTCCTTCATCGGCATGGTGCTGATGGTGCGGGGGCGCTGGGGCGCGCGCTTCGTCCCGCGCCAGGCGGTGAGGCAGGCGATGAGGATGATGGCGCCGTAGAGGGTGGCGAGGATGGTATAGTCGGCCTGGGTGTTGACCTGGACGTTGTTGATCTTGGCGGTCGACAGCCAGCCGAGCAGCAGGCCGGCACCGGCGCCGGCGCCGGTGATGCCGATGCTGGCGAAGATGACGCGCCAGCCATGGATCGACGAGCGTTCGTGATAGCCGTTGGTCATCTCGGCCGGCATGGCGATGAACGGGATGTTGAAGACGGTGTAGGCGATTCCGTAGAAGACCAGCGCGAAGGCGACATAGGCGATGGTCAGCGGATCGTTGCCGCCGGTGCCGAGCTTGGGGACGTTGAAGGCCAGCACCATGGCGAGGGCGCAGAGCAGGCCGCCGAGCAGCAAATAGGGGCGGCGACGGCCGCCGTATTTCTCGGGCGTACGGTCCGAGAGCCAGCCCATGGCCGGATCGTTGAGGGCATCGAAGATGCGGGCACCGGACAGCAGCAGGCCGGCGATCCAGCCCGACATGCCGACGATGGTGGTGAGATAGAAGAGGATCAGGCCGCCGACCGAATTCATCAGCAGGGCCATGCCGAGCGCGCCGGCGCCCCAGCTGACCTTGATCGAGGTGGGCAGCGGATCGTCTGCGGAGAGACGCTGTGTGGCCGTGGCTTGCGACATCATCCCTCCGGTTGGTTGAAAAAGGCGGGCCGGGGCCTGTGCCCCGGCCCGTCGGACTTAGAAGTTGGCAGCGACGGTGACGCCGATGGTGCGGCGTTCACCCAGCGCGGCCTGGTTGTTACGGACGTTCTGGATGACGAAGACGCTCTGGATATACTGCTTGTCGAACAGGTTGTTGGTCCAGAACCACGCCTTCCAATTGGCATCCTGGAAGCCGATGCGGGTGTTGGCGATCGCATAGGGCGCGATCTCCGTGGCGTTGACGATGTCGGTGAACTGCTTCGACTGATAGGTCACGTCGCCGCCGACGAAGAAGTCCCAGCGGTCGGAGACGGGGATGGTGTAGTCGAAGCCCAGGGTGCCGGCGAACTTGGAGGTCCGCTCGATCTGGTTGCCGCTGATGTCGGCGTTGACCGGGCAATTGATCCCGGTGCAGAGGCCGAGGAAGTTGCCGGCGATGACGCCGTCCTTGTACTCGGGGTTCATCCACGCCAGCGCATAGTTGATGGTCAGCTCGCGGGTCGGGCGAACAAGGCCATCGACTTCGATGCCGTAGGAACGGGCGGCGCCGTTGATGGCATAGATGTTCGGCGGCACGGTGCCGAAGACGGGCACGGCCGGCGGCGTGTAGTTCTGCGGCTGGACGAAGTTCTGCTTCTTGTTCCAGTTGACATAGAAGGCCGCGACATTGGCGATCACCGCGCCGCCGAAGAAGCTGTTCTTCGAGCCGATCTCATAGGTCCAGTTCTCTTCCTCGCCGAACGCCTGTTCGGAGGGGTTGAGCGGGATGGCGCCGGTCTGGCGGCCGTTGAAGCCGCCGTTCTTGAGGCCCTTGGCGACCGAGGCGTAGAGCAGGTTGTTGCTGGTGACGCGGTAATCGATGGTGAAGCGCGGCGCGAAGGTCTTGTAGGTGGCTTCGAGCGCGGGGGAGCCGACGACCTGGAGATCGAGGAAGGCGATGTCGGTCCAGTTGTAGCGGCCTTCGGCGCCGAGCGTGAGCCGGTCATCGAGCAGCTTGACGCTGGCGCGACCGAACACCGAGTCGGTGGTGAAGGTCTGGTCGGCGTTGCGCGAGACGATGACGGTGCCGGTGGTCGGACGGGCGAACGGATCCGACGAGAAGCGGATGCGCGGCTGGCCGGAAACGACGGGGGTGAAGTAGAACAGATACTGGTCGCGCGACTTCCAGTGCAGGTAGCCGGCTTCGAGATCGAGGCTGTCGCTCTTCCAGGCGGCGCGGAACTCATGGCTGTTGTAGGTCAGCCGGCCGCCTTCATGCTGGAAGTTGCGCGACGCGACGCCGGTCGGGTTGAAGGTGTTGGTGAAGGCGCCGATGTCTTCCTGCGCTTCGCCCTTGGCGTGGCCGTACTGATACTGGACATAGAGCTGGTCGGTGGCCTGCCAGCCGGCGGTGATGTTGGCGACCTCGGTCTTGGAGATCGTCGGCGGCTGCTCGACCGAGAACGGCGCTTCCGGCACGGCCGGGTTGTTGCGCAGGCCCGCCGGATTGACCGGGAAGCGGCCGCAGAACAGCGACGGGCGGGTGGTGACCGGGTTCAGCGGGCCGCAGTTCAGCACATCGTCACGCGAGGTGCCGTCGACGGCATAATAGGGCCGAAGCTCTTCCTCGCGGCGGTTCTGCTGGTAGAAGCCGGTGACGGTGATGGTGTCGGTCGGGGTGAAGACGACCTTGGCCGAATAGGCCTCGCGGTTGGAGCCGCCGAAGCGATCCAGGTTGCCGGCCGAGACGGGGAGGTTGTTCTTCCACGAGCCGTCATAGAGCATCTTGCCGACAAACAGGCGGGCCGACAGGATGTCCTTGATGATCGGGCCGCCGATGCCGATCTGGGCTTCCTTGCGACCATAGTTGCCGGCGGTGACCTGGGCGTTGACCTCGAACTCGTCGCCGGGCGTGTTGGTGACGAAGTTGATGGCGCCGGCAAAGGTGTTCTGGCCGTAGAGCGCCGACTGCGGGCCCTTGACGGACTCGACACGCGCCCAGTCACCCATCGACACGTCGACCATGTAGCCGCGCTGCAGGTAGATGCCGTCGATGAAGACGCCGACGTTGCCGACCGGGTTGGTGGTGTCGACCTGCTGGAGGCCGCGGATCACCGGGTTGCCGTGGAAGGTGGTGACGAAATCCTTGTACTGGAGGCTGGGCGTGAAGCGCGACAGGCTCTCCAGATCGGTGATGCCCTTGGCGAGCATGGCTTCACCGGACTGGGCGGTGATCGACAGCGGCACGTCCTGCAGGCGCTCGGACGAGCGGCGGGCGGTGACGATGATCTCGCCGGCCATGGCGTCGTCCTCGACGGCGGCCGTGGTGGTGGCGGTGGCGGTCTGAGCGTGCGCGCCGGTGGCGAGCAGGCTGGTGGCTAGCAGGCTGGCGATCAGCGCCGCCCGGTTTCTGTGACTGGTGTGCATGATGTACCCCTTGTGGTTGATCTAGATGTGACCGGCCCCCGAGATGGCCGATGGCGATTGCTGCGGCACGACGGGCAGCAGCAGATATCCGGCACTGCCCTCGACGCAGTG